>JBBSPS010000436.1:0-1504 GCA_038258655.1 Bacteroidia bacterium | reverse complement strand
TTATTGGTCAACCGGAGACACCACCCAAACAATAGGAGTAAATAAAACAGGAAGTTATTGGGTAGAAGCAACCAATATATTTGGAATAAAATCAAGAGATACAGTTCAAGTAACTTATCCATCGATTCCCAAACCGAGCGGAAGCACAGTGCTGTGTGTAGGCACAACAAAATTGTGGGATACGAAATTATCAAAAAAGACTCATACTTTTCAATGGCAGGATAATTCTACAGATTCAATATTTACAATTAGCAATGCAGGACAATATTGGGTAAAAATAACAGATACGGCAGGCTGTTATCAATATTCGGATACAGTAATAATAACATTGGATAATTCACTAACTACAGTTTCTTTAGGAAATGATACAACGCTGTGTTCAGGTAATTCTATCTATTTGAAAAGTGGGGCATCCCAGGCAACAGGTTATTTGTGGAATAATACCAGCACAAATGATTCATTGATGGTAACTACAACAGGGCAGTATTGGGTAAAAGTAAATAATGTAAATGGATGCATTAAAAGAGACACAATCAATATAACTATCTCAGGAAATGCGCCAACAGGAAACTTTTCAAGTACTACCTCATGTTTTGGGAATGCAACAAGTTTTATAGATTTGTCCATACCACCGGGTGGAAGCACATTAACAAATTGGTTATGGAGCTTTGGAGAACCATCAAGTGGAGTAAAAGATACATCTACATTACAAAACCCTAAACATATTTATGCTGATACAGGGTCGTATAAAGTGAAACTTATTGTTACTACTAATGCAGGGTGTTTATCTTCAATAGTAAAGGCTGTTACTGTTTATAATAATCCGGTTGTAAATTATAATTATGCTCTAAATTGTTCGGGAGCGCCTGCTCAATTTACAGATTTGAGCAGTGTAATTGGTAGTAAGGTTGCTACATGGACGTGGAATTTTGGGGATATATCAAGTGGTTTAAATGATACGTCAACGATTCAAAATGTAATTCATCAATATAATTCGACAGGGAATTATAATGTAAAATTAACAGTTCAGTCTATTCAAGGTTGTAAAGATTCTGTTATCAAAATTGTGAAAATAAATCCTTCAATTACAAACCTTTTACCTGCTCTAAACAGTCCAATTAATAATAGCTTAGCATCCAGATCTTCTATTTTGTTTCAATGGAGCTCGAACATATGTAATTCACCCTCTCAAATTATTATAGCTACAGACGCTGCGTTTACTAATATTTTTGCAAACCAAACATTAAGTGCTAATTCTATTGTTTTATCAGGTTTTAGTTCAGGAAATATTTATTATTGGAAAGCGCGATATTTTGATGGCGTATCTTATTCGTCATGGTCTTCGGTTAATACATTTAACGTGTTTTTACCATCGAGTATCTCCGGTTTAAGTTTATGGTTATCATCAGATTCATTAGCGACCATAAATGGAAAAGTATCTACTTGGTATGATAAGAGTGGGAATAATAATTCAGCGACACAAACAGATAGTTTAAAACGTCCG
>JBBSPS010000435.1:0-1530 GCA_038258655.1 Bacteroidia bacterium | reverse complement strand
TATGGGCCATACTGGTGTATCATGTCAAAGATGCTTTGGTTATTCTCTGCCATAATTTAAATTTCTTTAGTGATAATTAATTTAGTTTTCGTTGTCAATGTGCTTTCAATTTATAAATGTAAATAAAAATCTATTAAAACTTTATGTATATTAATATTTATTCGATTAATTTTTATTAATAAAATCATAAAAATTATCTGAAATACCAAAAAATTAACATCCCGTAATAAGCTTTATTCTTAGCTACTAAGCGTTTATAAAAACTTACCCTTCGTTTTATTATGTACAATGTAATTAAATATTATTTCAATTCAATACATTTCTCTAAAAAAAATAAGGTTTTTGATAATCCTTACAACCTTTTGCCCGTTATAGTGGTCTGTATGAATAGGGGCAAGTTCGCGACACTATGCTTGTCTCATTTTTTAAAGTAAAAATTTGTGTCTAACCAAACAAAAGAAGAACAATGAAAAAATTATTAAGAAATGCAATGATGTTTTCTGCTATGGCAGGAACTTTATTTTTTACGGCCTGTGATGGTGATGAAGAGATTTTACCGACTGAGCCCTCTGTTAGTGTGAGCACTGACCCGGCTTTAAATGCCGATGGTGATTTAGAATTATTTGCAGGTGACCAATTTTCCGTTACTGTAAACGCTACTACACCAAATGGTTTTAATACAATGAGATTGAACATTGGTGACAGAGAATTAGAGCAAACCAGAACTGATTTGGGTTTAGATGCTACTGCAACTTCCGCTTCTCATACTTTTGAAGGGTTTAGTTTCCCAGACGATGGTACTGCTACAATTACAGTGACTGTAGTTGATGAAGCAAATGTCACTGCTACTCAATCAATAGATGTAATAGTTAGCTCTCCGCAAGTTACTGAATATGAAGCCGTTTTAATTGGAGGGTTTTTAAACAGTACGACCGGAAGTTTCTATGACGCTATTGCTGACTCAGTATTTTCTTTTGATAATATTAGAACTAATGCTGCTAACAGAGCTAGAATTGACTTTGTTTATTACTTCGTGTTGGATGGTGTAGAAGCAACTTTAGCATCGCCAGATAATGCGCAAGTAGGTATAACTTGGAACCAACAAACTAATACAGAAACATGGCCATTTACAGCTAATAGTAACTCTACTACCTTCAAGGTAGCTGCGCAAGGTACTAACTTCGACTTCTTAAATACTGATGCTGATGTAAGAGCTGCATTTGGTGAAGTAGGTGCTGAAGATTCAAGAGTAACTAACTTAGCCCCTGGCGCTTTAGTTGCTTTCAAAGTAGACGAAGCAAGAGGTACAAGATATGGTGTAATTGAGGTAGCAGCACTTAGTGGTGATAACGGTTCTACAAGAACTATTACGATTAATGTGAAAACACAAACCCAAGACAACTAAAATACCCAATCATTAGGATTTAAACCCATTCACTTTGTTGTGGATGGGTTTTTTTATGTCTAGTACAACCACGAAGAAAGCTTTATCAGCTAAAGCTGATTTTTAACCGCAAAGGCACAAAGGCG
>JBBSPS010000434.1:0-1564 GCA_038258655.1 Bacteroidia bacterium | reverse complement strand
GTTCCTTTATAGCAGTATCAGAACTAACCTTAGTTTTATTTTTAGCTTTATTTTTTGCCATAATTGTTGACTTATAAAAAAACGTGAATGTATCAGACTGAAACATTCACGCTTTTAATTTGAGAGCTTTTAAATTAGAATGGCAGATCTTCTTCCGCTGAAGCAGCCGTGATTGGTTGTGAAGTATCGCTCATTTTATTTGACGAAGATGAACCTGCAGAGCTTGCATTAATAGTCTCAATGCGCCATGCTTCCAATGTGTTAAAATATTTTATTTCATTTTTGGGAGATGTCCACTCGCGGCCACGCAAGTTAAAATGTATTTTTAATTCATCTCCAATATTGTATTGATCGATCAAATTGCATTTGTCCTGAGTCAATTGAAATGATATGTGTTGTGGGTATTGTGATGAGTTATCAGTGATCACAAATTCTCGTTTTTTAAATTTTTCTGATACCTGTTGCGCTTCGCTTTTTACTTTTAAAATTCCTGTGATGTCCATGTTCGTTAGTTATTTAGTTGTTAGTTATTAGTTGTTTGTTTTTATAGCTTATTGTAAATCGCTCCAAAATAGTCCCTTCTGGGTTTATTGACTGTCGCTTAATTTTCTGATAAAAGAACTTTCCATGCTTCTTCCACTTTGTTATTGTCTAATAATTTTTTTGCAATCTGGTGTAAATGCTCCTTGTTTTCCGGTTTTTTAAATGCATTTGAATTTTTATAAATAATAATATCTTCTACATCGGGTAATTTTTCAATATTGGCCAACTGCCCTAAATTATTACCTGTTAGCACATTCGAGTGGCGAATATAATCAGGAATTTTATCAATTCCAATACCCGGAATAGAAGATGGTTTGGCTACTTCAAATAAAGAATTTCCATTTGCCCTGCTATACCAATTAGCGCCTAAACGCGCAACCAAGTCCATTTTATTCGGATCAATTTGTTGATTCGCATCTAACACATCCTCGCTTATATGCATCAAAATTACTTCACAAATAATTAAATTGCCCGCACCGCCATGTTGGCCTAGTTCTATCACTTCTTTTACCTTACATTCCAGCTGTGCAGGCGACTCTTTAACTCTAAAAGGTTTCACCATTTCTGATGCAATAGGAGTGAAGCCCGCTTTTATAAATTCATTCACACCTTTTGGGTATTCAGTGCTTGCGAGTGAGGTTTGTTGCACCATGCTGTAATTAACAACATTTATAACAACTTCAGGTACTTCTCTAATATTATCAAGGGTATGCTTGGTTTGCCCGGTACGTCCGCTGCGTGAAGGTGAAAATATTGCAATGGGCGGATTAGAGCTAAACACATTAAAAAAACTAAATGGCGCTAAATTAGGATTGCCTTCTTTATCAATAGTACTTGCAAATGCAATTGGGCGTGGAGCAACAGCGCCAAGCAAATAGCCATGTAATACAAGAGGTTTAACCTCTTTTGGGTTTATTGTAAGCATAATGATATTTCCTTCTGCAAAATTAAAATTTTATTCAAACACCTACTCAATATGTTATCAACGGTTATTTACAATTGTTGACAATGTATATAAATT
>JBBSPS010000433.1:0-1566 GCA_038258655.1 Bacteroidia bacterium | reverse complement strand
ATATTGATAGGTACTCCAAACAGTCTGCATCTGTTTTAAATCGCTTATGGAAGTTTATGGAATTCACGCCCACAAATTTAAAGCAATCTTTCATTTTGCAAAGTTATAAAACTTTGCGACCTAAGCGTATATACCTATAATTTTATTAGCCTCACCTCTTCATCCCGTCTCCAAAGGAGAGGAGCAGGGAGGAGGCTCTATCCTAATTTGCTTTTACCAATTTATAATCGCGGTATTTAAGTATGAATACAAATTTATTTTCAAAACCGCTATCAGCCGGAAATTGAGAAAAATTAAATGTTGATTCAATTCCCTGGTAATTATTTTCAGAAATGTTTTTCAAAAATCCTGTTCCATATTTTTTTAAAGAGGAAATAAAATAATAGGTCGCGTCAAATCCTTGGTACGAATACATTTCGGGGTCTGTTTGGTATTTATCGCGATAATGTTTGATAAAATTTTTTGTCACAACATTTTGATAATCAATATAATTATTGCTTGGAATATGCAAAGAAAGATTATTCAAATATTCAAAATCCAGGTTGTCATAATTGTTCCAGCTTTGTAAACCAAACAACACAATATTATATTTATCGCGAAGTACGTTTAAGTTGCTGATAAAATCAGATACATATGATTGATTATTAGAGGGCAAAACTACCACATTTACCTTAGTAGCATTTAACATACTTTGCACCGCGGGTAAGTGATATGCTATTTTTACGCTGTCAGAAACAGGCTTTCCGGCTTTTAAAAGTGCTTCGTTAGTAGTGTTTTTAAATGCATTATAATAAGGCATGTCTTTAATATTGGTTGTGTTTACTAAAATAATGTTTTGTGTTTGGAAAGTATCCGCGACAAAATGCGCCATTTGTTCTATTTGTAAAGTACTCGATGGTGTTATCTTGCAGACGTACGGATTATTAAACAATATTTTATTGATCTGGGTAAATGGAGAAACTATCGCTATGGAATGTTCTTTCGCGAATTTAGCGACAGGCATAAAGTTGGAACCGTATAATGGGCCTATCATTAGGTTCATTGATGCTAGTTCAGGTTTTTTCAAAATATTAAAAATGTTTAATGAATCAGAGTCATCAATATCATACACAAAAATTTTAGCATTTAATTTTTGTTTTTTTAATGAATCGATTGCGAGTAAACTACCTTCATAAAACTGGAGTGCTACACTTGTCTTATTTGGTAATTCGGCATCTCCTTTAATAATTTTATCGATGTCAACTGCATTCGCTACATCAGCATTGAAAGGAAGAAAGAAAGCGATATTGTATTCACTTTTTAATTCTCCTGAATAATTTGTTGAGCTCACGATCGGCCTGTCAGTAGCTTCGGTCTTGGTGATATTTTCTGTAGGAATTACGGCGGTTTTTAGAGGAGAGACAGCTGCATTTTTTACCGCCGTTGTAGTTTCAGATTTAGGTTTATTGGATGGAAATTTTAATATCTGTCCTATTTTTAAGCCTTCATTTAATTGTGGATTGAGCGCTTTTACCTTTTCAATAGATACTCCATACTGTTTAGAAAGTGAATATAAAGTTTGCCCTT
>JBBSPS010000432.1:0-1572 GCA_038258655.1 Bacteroidia bacterium | reverse complement strand
AACCAAATGATACAACAACAAATTTTTATTATGCCGCTTATGAATATGTTCGCTCATAAGCCAAATATAATATTTACTTTACTAACCCCACCCCGAAGCAGAGCTTCGAGGAATTCTTTTGATTAAAAACTCTTTAATCCACTCTATTTTATTGAGGGCAAAGATAAAAAATTATTACGCTCAGAAGCGTCAGAAGTTGATTCAACATTATAAGTAGAATAAAATATTTAAAACTTCAGCATTTCTTCAGAATTCTTAGATACTTTTATATTTTGAATAGAAATTTATGAAGCATTGTACTTTTTTATTTACTTCCAGTACTGATTTTTTAAAAAAAATAATCGCTCTTACAATTTTTTTTTTCCTATTCTCTTTTTCCTCACATGCTCAGGAAGAACATTCAACTAATGCAACTGGCAAAATTACAGGCCGTATTATTGATACTGTTTCCGGTCAGCCGATTGAATATGCAACGATCAGTTTACTTACACAAGCAGATAATAAAGTGGTGAATGGCGCTACTGCTGATGATAAAGGTATATTCACAATAACCGAAGTGGCTGATGGAACTTATACAATACTTATTTATTTTATCGGTTATAAAACAGGTACTCAAAATAATATTGTTGTGAGTAAATTAAATCCAACGCCTGTTTTAGGAGATATTAAATTAACCGGCAGTAAAACAACATTAAAAGAAGTAACAGTTACTGCGGAAAAAAGTATCATCGAAAACAAGATCGATAAAATGATCTACAATGCGGATAAGGACATCACTTCGCAAACAGGAGTAGCATTGGATATATTAAAGAAAGTGCCGCAGGTATCGGTGGATATTGATGGTAATGTGGAACTGCAAGGTAATTCAAGTATTCGTTTTTTGATCAACGGAAAACCTTCTATCATTTTCGGCAGTAATATAACGGAGGTATTGCAATCCATTCCGGCAAGCCAAATTCAAAGCATCGAAATTATTACCAGTCCCGGAGCAAAATATGATGCACAAGGAACAGGTGGTATCATCAACATTATTCTTAAAAAAAGTACTGCCGAAGGGATCAATGGAAATATTTCACTTTCAGCAGGTACACGTTTGGAGAATGGTTCACTTAATCTGAATGCGCATCACGGGCATTTTGGCGCAAACGCTTTTTTCAGTGGAAACGCGCAATTAAATTCAACGACTATTAACAAGATGAATCGTTCATCACAGGACACAGCATTCATGCAAACTTCCCAACTTCTTCAAAATGGCACCAGCGATTTTACAAGGAACGGATATGAAACAGGAGTTGGCATTGATTGGGAAATAACACCTAAGGATAATTTTACGGGATCATTCGGATATAATTTTTTTGGAAATAATAATTCCGGGATAGCTAATCGACAATCAATCGTAAATGATGCTTCAGGGGCAACACTGTCGAATGTTAATGATGTTGTAAATACAGCGAATAAATTTCAGGAACATACTATCGATTCTGGAGTTTCCTTAATTTCCCTCCTATACTAATCTAAAACTAAGTATTATCAGGCTTTTGCCCCAGTTTAGAAGTGTAATGGGATATTTTT
>JBBSPS010000431.1:0-1577 GCA_038258655.1 Bacteroidia bacterium | reverse complement strand
CCTTGAATTCTTTGATCTGGTATTAATTCCTGGCTATCATTCTTTAATTTTAGTACAGTACCTGAAGGAATGTTTTTATTATTAAAACTGATAATTTCCTGATCTAGAAAATGGTAAAGAATGGCATTTTCCTGTTTACCGGAAAAAGCAATTTTATAAAAAATAGGAAGGAATAAACCGTGCCTACTAAAATTTGTGTACTCCTTATTAAATGGGACTGAAAAAGTATAAATATTTTGAGCATTTCCCGTTCTACTCAAAAATGGATAGCCATTAATATAGGATAAAAGTGATTGACCCGACCGCCAATTTAAAAACAGTTGAGCTGATGGCATCTCCATATTTCTATCTATATTTTTAAATATATTTTCATAAAATGGATTTTTAATATCAGGTGTTTGCAGCTTTATATTTTCACCAGCTTTATCGTATATAGTAGCATTATTTAACCCAAAAATATTTAGAAATTCAGTTCCTTTAAAATCTTGCTGTGGAACTAATACTAAGACTTTACCCATATCCGCAAAGCTTTTTAAAGCCTCTGCCTTAAAAGAATCAAAGTTAGCACCTATTTTCACGATGGCTACATCGTAATCATCAAGCGTTCTAAAAGAATAATTATTAATATTTTCTGAAGTGAAATCAAATAAATCATTTTGCTCAAATACTGCTCTTAAATTGAGATCACTCACTACATCTTCCAACAGAATTACTTTTATTTTTCCTGAATTAAGCTGTGTGAAATAAAAGCTATTATCAAATCCTACGATGGCATCGTTTGAATTAAAAGTGAATTGTTGTAATTTTTGATTTACGTTAGCTTGTAAACTAAAAGAGAGCGTATCATTTAATTGCGAAGTGGCATCAATTTGCCGGGTTCCACTTAAGTTATTGTTTCTTTGCAAAGATATATTCACTGCATCGAGTTCTCCTGTGGCTTTAGTTTTTAAGATAATGGCTTCTTCCAAAGAGCCCACTGTTTTATTGGCAATCCAAACCGAATCCCAAATTAAGTTTGAGGGTGTAAATTGATAGGGCGGCATCATTATAAATTGAATACTGCTATCAGCAAAAACCTCCATGTTCTCATCAATCACTTGTTTTTGGAAGTCGCTTAAAACGAGTAAACTTTTTGTACCCTTATGCTCCTCAATTAAATTGGCTAAGGGTAATTGGCTACTTCCGGCATTAATTTGTAAATTTTCATATATCTCCAGGCTGTTTTTGGCTTCATCTGTGATTTTAACATTTTCAGCAAATTGCTCCTGAAGGCGATTAATTAAATTCATGTTTTCTTCCAAAACTGTATTGGATCTGCCTTCTACAAATGATGAATTTGAGGGCGACCGGTCCAAGACAATCATATTAACCTGCGAGGGTGCATTCTTTCCAGACCAGAAAGGCTTTGCTATACAAAAAATAAAAAATATGATGAACAATAAGCGTGTTAGAAGTATAAGTAAATGTTTGAGTCTGCGTGTATTCTTTTGCTCCTGATCTATAGCCTTTAAAAAAGCTACATTACTAAATTTGAGCTTTTTATATCTTCTAAACTGAAAAAGGTGAATCAGTATAGG
>JBBSPS010000430.1:0-1590 GCA_038258655.1 Bacteroidia bacterium | reverse complement strand
TAACCGGTCATTGTATGTTCCTCATAAGGTACCGCAATCCGGGTTACATTATTTGCCGTATCTTCATAAAGTTCCAATTCACTTCTGTTGCCCTCATCCAAATCGCTAAATCCAAATTGATAGCTCCAAGTGGTACCGTATAGGCTGTCACAAGTAAGCTCCATACGATATAGCGATTTGTTGTTGTTCACATAAATAAATCTGGTAGTATCCGCGTTTTCTTTAGTCGCTGCGAAATGGATGTTTTTTAATCGAAAGTTGGCAACAGCATACCATGCATTTGTATACACACCATCTATTCGGTGCGCGGTTGTAAAGCCGGTACCGATTGTTTCCAACTGTTTTAATTTGTGATTATAGACGCCATAAAAAGGAAGTCTATCATTACCCGGAATATCTATCAATCCCGCTTGAAAAACATAATACCGCTCACAACTACCCGGTTGAGGAACAATTAAAGCTTCGCTGTAACCGTCTATTTCATTATAAAAATCTTGCAAAACCCCATTCTCCAAACCGTACTTATCATAAAAACGGCCGTCACGAGCCGCGAACATTATTTCTCCATAGGGATCTTGAATGCCGGCGTGGACATAATCAGATACATCGGTGTTGGGGAGACTGTTAGGGCCTCCGCTTCCTGGGTTCCAATATTGCTCTGGGAAAGTCCAAAAATTATTTTGTGCTTTCAGTTGCATAAAACCGAAAACCACCAATAATACTGTTAAAATTAAGTAATTCTTCTTCATAATGTAAAGTTTTAAGTGATTTACTTGCGATGCTAAAAAAAAAAAACCACTTTAGCAAGCATTATGCAAACAATTATATGAAATGGAGTCTTATTATAATCTTACTGTTTTTTTCGCAAGTTGAAATGTTTTGCCAAAATCTGTTTACTGAAGAATGTTTCGTGGGAGGTGTTACAGCTGCAGGTAGAACAGCATATTCATTTATAGATGGCAGTTTCAAAATTAAATGGGAGGATAATTATAAAATAAAAGCTGCCTATGTTTTGACTTATAGATATGGAAAACCCAAGTCAGTACCTTTTACGGTCAATAATGTAGAATATTCTTGGGATGTTGGTACTCAAGTTGGAGAAGAACAAATAGGCAACACGAATACTGGATATTTTGCAGTCAACGTAAAAAATATAATAGATAATGTAAATATTCAAAATGACACTATAAGTGTATCCATGAATGGTTTAGATACGTCGCCTGAAATAATTGCTCAAGGATGGTATAGTCTTCAATTCCTCTTTTTTTATACCTCACCCACGATTTCTGACACTTGTTGTATACGAATATACACTGCATCTAAAAAACAAACTGAATCACAAAGTTATAAGTTTGAAAAACCTAACTATCGTTCAAATACGGATGTGGGTTTTTCAATTTATTCGGATCGAATTACAAATTATTACCAAGACAGAACTTGTATCGGAATAAATTCCACTTCTATAGGCTGCATCTGGGGGGAAGATGCCACAAATATTGCTGCTGGAGGTGTTCGCGGTCATTTTTATTATGAAAATGGGCAGTTATTTGGTTTAGATGATGATACTGCAAATACACAAGTATATCGCAG
>JBBSPS010000429.1:0-1590 GCA_038258655.1 Bacteroidia bacterium | reverse complement strand
TATAATGGTTAATACCATCCATAATTTAGCTAATGCTGAAGTATTTCTGTTTTTATTTGGTTCGGAAGAGGTCACAATTTACTCATTTATTAGAAATATTAAAGGTAACGAAATATCAGTATAACTTTATTATAATCACTTTCTTAAAACGTGAGTTCGACACTTATTTTAAACAAAAATGAAAAATAAAAATGATTTTATAGAGTAGTTTAAACTTATATCTTTGAGGATTAATTCGTCATCAAAAGCCATGCTTATAAGTAATGAAAGTAACTTTTAATAGCTTTTTTTTAGTCCTGATTTTTCTATCTGCCTTGCAGTTTTTTACTCACTCAAGAATAAATGCGCAAACAGGTAAAAAGAGTACTTTTGTAATTCCTGAATTTTATGCTGGTAGCATAGTACCTAATTATATGAATTACCCACGCTCCTATCCGCGAGTAGGTCTAGGAGCTACAATCTATCAGGTTTCTAGCGAAAATAATTCTGTAAACAGATACTACAGACAACCCTATTTGGGTCTTCATACCAGCTTTCATTATTTGGGAGCAGCACAAATATTCGGCAATGAAATTAATTTGCTTCCTGTAATGGCTATTCCATTGAAAAAAGGAATGATCCAAATAGGAATTGGAGCATCCTATTTCACCAAAACATACCAGGATAATATACTAAATAAAGCAGTAGGAAGTAACCTTACCTGGAGTTTCCAGAGCTTTTATTTTCGGAATTTCAGTTTAGAGTCTGGCAATACCTTGCGCTTAGGTTTTGGTTTTCTTCACGGATCCAACGGTCACACACAATTACCCAATTATGGTATAAATTCTGCCGTATTAAGCGTAGGATTATATAAAAAACCAGAATTACCCTCTCTTCAAGATACAGCAAGTCTTAAAAAAGTACCTAAAGCATTTTTTGTAGATTTAAATACAGGCCTCGGATTTCATGAATTTGGAGGTACGACAGGCCCGGTGAATGGTACAAAAGCTTTAATTTATAGTACTTCGGTAAAGGCAGGCATTACCTTTAATAATCAGTTTCAATTGTACACTGGTTTTGGTTTCAGGCATTATCAACATTTTGCGGATTCTATTAACAAAAATGTAACATTACAAGAGATGGATGTTACCCCAAATAACCTATACTTCTTATTAGGAGTCGAATATTTAGTGCATCACATAGGCTTGTCAATTGAAGGAGGTATTAATTTATACAAACCTTTTTATATTCACTTTGCAAAGCGTTTTGAATCGCAGGAAACTATTAAATTTGATCTTCGAAGGATATTTTTAACCCGTATGGGATTAAAATTTTATTTATTCAATACCAGTAAAAAACCAAAACACAATATATATTTAGCTCCTTATATAAATGCTAACTTTAGCAAGGCCGATTTTTCTGAAATTACCCTTGGTTATGTTTACAATTTTAAAAAGAAGTAGCCAAAACCTGCTTAGAAATAGCATATTTTAAATAGCTGTAATAAAACTTGCTACTTTCTGAAAAGCCTTCACTTTGTCCGATTGTATTTGACGCACATAAAACTTTTTAAGCAGGCTCTAATTATGTTAAAGGCCATCAATAAAAGCT
>JBBSPS010000428.1:0-1603 GCA_038258655.1 Bacteroidia bacterium | reverse complement strand
GTTGGACGATTTTGGCGTAGTCAACACAGCAGGTGATGTTAAAAAATACGTTAAGTCAGTTTACGGCGCCACCAGTCCAGAATTTGGACAGGTAAAAGGTATTAAGTTTGTAAAATTTACGTTGTAACGGTATGTATAATAATGTTCAGGGTAGGTATATCTAATATTTCAATCCAACCATTACAAAACTTGCTCTAGCATAATTAAAAATAGCGGAAGCAAATACAATTTTCCCAATTACATTTTAAATAATGGCGTCCGCATTCACGATTCTTGCGTCCGCCATTAATATTTTAGCTCCAACACAAAGATTTCTCTTAATTACATTTAGAATTCTCCCAATATCATTTAGAAATCTCGCAATATCAGTTAGAATTCTTCCAACATCAGTTAGAATTCTTCCAACATCATTTAGAATTCTCGCAACATCGTTTAGTCTTTTATCAATATCATTTAGAATACTCAATACATCATTTAGAAATCACGCACCTGCATTTAGAATGCTCACAGCAATTAACGGTTAGGTTATAATCATAGTTTTAAAACGCAACATCAATTTATACAGGTACAAAATATTTTAAATCCTATATTGTTCATATAGTTTCCATTAGACAATAATTGCGTAACTTTAAAAGAAAAATTACGTAGGTCAACTCCGCTTTAAGAAGGACCTGTTCAGTATACCCATCCTTTTTCAAAAAAAATATTAGAATGAATAGGCTATGAATTTATTAAATAAACTTTACAAAGTTTTTCTATCTGAACACGCCAAAAAAAAGATCGAAAAAACAATACTTTATATTGCATTAGTTGGTTTTTGCATCCACTTAATTTTAATTTACCTATCAAAATTCGGCGTTATTGATATCACTTCCCAATCAGAATTATTCAATAATCCTATATCTGCAATCTATACCCCATTTTCATTTATACTTATTTATGAAGTTTATTTACTAATATATTATCTACCAAAATCTTTTACCACATACATTACCAAACAATATGAAATAATAACACTTATTATTATTAGAAAGCTCTTTAAAGATTTATCTACAATTGAATTAACGTCAGATTGGTTTGAAGTTAAGGGAGATTTACAGTTTACCTATGATATTTTGGCATCAATCATTCTTTTTTATCTCATTTTTCAGTTTCAAAAACAAGGAATGATAAAATCACAGCTTCAAAATCATACAAAACCAAAAATTGAAAGATTTATAAATAGAAAAAAAATAATTGCCGTTGTATTAGTACCAATATTTTTTGCAATGGCTTTAACTACACTCATTACTTGGACATCTGGTGTTTCTATTGCTTCAAATGATTATCCTAGTTTTGGTACACTTAACAATCTTTTCTTTGATGAATTTTTCACTGTTCTTATTTTAGTGGATGTTGTACTACTTTTAATCTCCTTCTTTTATACAGATAAGTTTCATAAAATAATACGAAATTCGGGTTTCGTAGTTTCAACTATTTTAATCCGAATGTCATTTGGCGTAAGTGGCATAATAAGCACAATTTTAATTGTAGCAGCAGTAGTTTTTGGATTATTCATAATAATAATCCATAATAAATATGAAAAGAATACGCTACTTAATAC
>JBBSPS010000427.1:0-1620 GCA_038258655.1 Bacteroidia bacterium | reverse complement strand
TTCACCACAGGAAATGGTGAAACGTAATTATATTTTTGATACTATTAAAGTAGTGTTTCAACGTTATGGTTATTTACCCATTGAAACTCCTGCTATGGAGAATCTTGAAACATTGATGGGAAAATATGGAGATGAAGGAGATAAATTGATTTTTAAGATTTTGAATAGTGGAGAATACCTAGAACCATTAAAATCAAAAATGGGATATAGAGTCAAAAAATTACTCTCAAATGAAATCAAAGTTGGAGATAAAATCACTCCAGAATTTGCTGAGACTTTTTTTAGCGTAGAATTTTACAAAAATTTTATTGAAGATTTACAAGTGAATCTTGTTACTAAAGACATTTCCGAAAAAGCTCTTAAATACGATCTCACAGTTCCATTTGCACGATACGTTGTTCAACACCAACATGAAATTACATTTCCGTTCAAACGTTATCAAATACAACCTGTTTGGCGTGCTGATCGTCCACAGAAAGGACGTTACCGTGAATTTTACCAATGTGATGCAGATGTGATCGGAAGTAATTCATTGATCAATGAAGTTGAATTGGTGCAAATGATAGATGATGTGTTTACGCAATTGAAAGTTCCTGTACTTATCAAAATAAATAATAGAAAAATTTTAAGTGGTATTGCTGAAGTGATCGGTGAAAAAGATAAGATCGTTACCATTACTGTTGCGATTGATAAATTGGACAAGATAGGCGCCGATGGTGTTAATAAAGAATTACAAGAGAATAATGTAAGCGCAGACGCTATTAAAAAGCTGCAACCTTTAATTGAATTTAAAGGAAGTACACTTGAAAAATTAAATTTCCTGAAACAACTTTTAGCAGGTTCTGAAATTGGATTAAAAGGAATACAAGAAATTGAATATATTTTTAAAACGGTTTCTCAGATCTCAGATCTCAAATCTCAGATCGAATTAGACATCACCCTCGCTCGCGGCCTCAACTATTACACAGGTGCCATTTTCGAAATAAAAGCAAATGTAGGAACACTTACTAGCAGCATCTGTGGCGGTGGACGATACGATGATCTCACGGGAGTTTTCGGATTACCAAATATGAGTGGAGTTGGAATTTCATTTGGTGCCGATCGCATTTATGATGTATTGAATGAATTGAATTTATATCCTCCATCAGTAGCTGCATCCACAAAATTATTATTTGTAAGCTTTGGGGAAAAGGAACAAGAGTATTGTCTTCCTTTATTAGCGAAGGTTCGTAAGGCAGGAATTAATTCCGAGATCTATCCGGATGCGGGTGCAAAAATGAAAAAACAAATGAGTTATGCGGATGACAAAAAAATCCCGTTTGTTGTGATCGTTGGAAGCGATGAAATGCAAAGCGGTTCACTTACATTAAAAAATATGACGTCGGGTGAACAGGAAAAAATTGGTATTGAGAAAATTATTTACAAACTGAAAGCAAATTAGAACGTCATTGCGAGGAACGAAGCAATCCCATGCCCAACAATGAGATTGCTTCTATGTTGTAATGCAAGTTTATTATCAATTATTTTTAAAATATAGCTTGTTAATGATGTTTTCTTGTTGTAATGGGCAATAATCGGCCAAGCCCGTGTGTGAGGGATTATTCTCATTTCAACAAGACG
>JBBSPS010000426.1:0-1620 GCA_038258655.1 Bacteroidia bacterium | reverse complement strand
CTAATAATCAAGATTTAATACATCCTAAGATTTGCTAATATTTAAATTATAATATTATTTTGAGAAACAATAATAAAATGTAGAAAGTATTCATCTTTGCTTTGTTTTGAGCATTGCATTCTGCAGTTTAAGAGCTCTTGAATTTACTGAAGAGGAGAAAGAATATGTTTATGATTTCGAGTATATACTCATTTAAATTTAAATCCGGATTTATTAAATATCTTAAGAATAACAAATCAATAAAGTAAATCTATTTAATAGATATACAAAATACATATTTATCTTTAATTTCAATCTTGGTAGAGATCTCCATTATTTCTATAAATTTAAATAATTCGACTTTTATATTTTTCCAAAATTAAAAAAAATCGTTTTTTACTCAAATTTTCCCAAAGTTAAAATACAAAGTCTTTCAACTCTTACTTATTTTAGAAGCTCTTTGTCTTTACTTATTGTTGCATCCATAGCCAAATCTATTCTATTGGATTTAAATCAGGTGATTAAGGTGGGAAATCCATAACTTTGATTTTATTTTTCTAAAGGAACTCTTGAGTATAAGAAGAACTATGGGCAGGAGCGTTGTCTTATTGAAAAATAAAACTTTTCTTATGTATCTTTTTGATACCTGGCAATGCTTTGTCTTTCAAAAATTAACAATAAGTTTATGCATTTATTTTTTCATCAATAACATCAAAATAAACTTTACCTTTGCTTGATATTGCTCCCCAAAACATTACTTTCTATCCACCTTATTATACTTTAGGCAAAGATATTATATTAGGAGACTCGTCAAACATGATTTTCCCTTTAACTTTATAGCCCTAAGGATTAAGGCAAAATAGTTTTTCATCAGTCCAAACTACCTCTTTCCACTTCCATTCTCTCCATATTATGTGCTCTTCAATCCATATCATTCTTTTTTCTTTGTTTTACTAGGAGATTTCAATTTTATAAGGTGCATATACTGTCTTGTAGTTACTCTTAATAATATTCAAAGTTTAATAATACGAAACATCAAAGCCTTTATTATTTATTTCTCGATAAATTTCAGCAGCACTTTTATATCTATCACTTTCCTAAGCAAGGATGATCTGATTCTCAGCTTCCTTAGAAATAGACGTTGACCTATTTCTACCTCTTCTGTCCTCAATAACTCCTTCATTACGAAACCGATTGATGATATCATTTATCGTGGATGTTGGTATATCAGTGTACTCACTAACTTCAGTTTGGCTTAGCCGTTTGTTAAAGTAAAACCAGAGAACTAGCAATTTCCTGAAGTTTGGATTTTCAAATTTTTCATAAAGTTCTTACAAAAATTCTTTCTTAACCTCTACCTCCATAATATTTTTAAAGATTATATATAGCTCTGTAATTTCCCCTTTTACATCACTAGCAGAGCTACAGTAGTTTTTTTGATAAATCATCAATCCGGATTTAAACTAAAATGAGGGATATAAATATTCCAAGAACTTATACTACTTTAACTACTGGGATGTTCATTTACTCCACGAACTCCCATTATTGTAACTTATTCTTGATGATTTATACAATTTCACACTTTTTTGTCATATTCATTTTATTGCTATCACACCACCATACTATGATATTAATACATTG
>JBBSPS010000425.1:0-1621 GCA_038258655.1 Bacteroidia bacterium | reverse complement strand
TGTCATGGAAAACGATTTGCTCCACTAACTCCTTAACCTGTATCATCCTAAAGTATGAGTAAAATTTCCATCTTTTGAATGAAGATCAGGAATACAAATAGCTATAGCTTAGGAGTATCAAACTTTTAATAGGAAAGGTCATTAATTGCTATTAGAAAACAACTACCACCGACCACTCCTTAATCGTTTATTGGCCCTGTGAAAGCAGTTAACTTTTTAATTAAAACCAAATGTTTTCAATTTGATTGAATTAGATTTTGAACATCCATAAATTTTAAGACCATGCCTAAACCTTTCTCATTATAAAAACTTACAATTATGCAAACAAAATTCTTCCTACTTAGTTTAATTGCCACACTTATTTGCAACATTAGTTTTGCTAAAATCTGGCGTGTAAACAACACAAGTGGTATTATTGCAGACTTTACTACTGCTCAGGCCGCACACGATGCCGCAGCTGCAGGCGATACTATCCATTTAGAACCCTCTTTAACCAGTTATGGGTCTCTCACTACTACTAAAAAACTAACATGGATTAGCACAGGAAATTTTCTTACATCACACCCTAATTTGCAATATTCAAATACACCCGGTACCGTGGATTATGTTACTATAAATACAGGGAGTGACAATTCTGTTTTTAGTTGCAATGCCCAGTATTTTCAATGTTTTGCTCCCAATGTAACTTTCCTAAGATGCTTCATAACAAGCAATTTCATTTATATTACATCTGCCGCCAATAATTGTGCGATCCTTGATTGTTACATAAATGGTTCCATAATTGTTCAAGGCTCTACAAATACAATAATAAATAACAATATTATTGCTTATGATATAACTGTAGACGCAACCTCCTCTGCTGTTATTGTAAATAATGTCATGAATACAGTCAGTAGTGCAGGTTCAAGCATCTCCAATTCTCAATTTCAAAATAATATCATTGATCAGGCTTCCAGTCCCTACACTTTTACCAATAGTAATATAAATAATAATATAACAAATGATGCCTCACTTCCTGCGGGTAATGGCAATCAAAATAATGTAAACATGAGCCCTGTATTTGTAAACTATCAGGGAACAACTGATGGTGATTTCGTGCTAAAGACCGGAGGCGGCAATCCTGCTATTGGTACTGGTTTCGGTGGCATAGATATGGGAGCTTTTAGTGGTACAACAGCGTTTGTATTGGGCTTACAACCCGCAATACCAGCCATTTACCAGATTAATGCCCCGGCGTCTCCTGCTGGTAATACCATGAACGTAACTTTTAGCACAAAGAGCAATAATTAATTTTTACCAACCCGAGCCTGCGGCAGCAATTTGCCGAAGGTTTATAAAAATACCATTATGCAAAAAATAATTGCTATAATCGTATGCTGGTGTTGGTTTTTAACAGCATCTGCACAGCCAAATATAACCAGGGTGGAGTATTTTATTGATACTGATCCGGGATTTGGCAAAGCCACCAGCATATCTATTACGCCATCTGCTAATATTAGCAATGGCACATTTAATGTATCCATTGGTAGTTTATCTACCGGCATACATGCACTATTTATTCGCAGCAGGGATGCTAACGGAAAATGGAGCGTTACTAATAGCCGTTTCTTTTACAAGCCTG
>JBBSPS010000424.1:0-1625 GCA_038258655.1 Bacteroidia bacterium | reverse complement strand
ATCTAACAAAAAGTGTATAGTAGTTTAGTACGATAGATATCATTATCTGCCACAAATGCTACATTATTTTGTAAGGGAGTAAATTCCATATTGATTGGATGTCCTCCATCAACAGTAAAAGGAAACATTAATTCCTGATGGTTGCTGGTAAGTCCAGTCCTTCTGCTTCCTTTTTTTGAAGCCTCACGAGGATCATTAGGATAATAAATCCAATCTGTATGTTGATAATCAAACATTACTTGTTGCGCCCAATCACCGGGAATATTTGTGTACCAAGTGCTCGCATCATAATATAATTCGCCATTATCTTGAGTTCCTCCACCAATACGGTCTTTTTTAATTGGGCTTTGTCCTGATTCATAAAATTCGGTGCAAGACAAACCATCACAGGATGGTATCCATGTTACACCAACTAGTCCATCAGTATTTACCCAAATACCGCCATCATTGGCATTAAATAATTTTGTAGCATCATAAGGAGAAAAAATCATTTGATGCATGTCAGTATGCATTTCTACGGCCCAATCTGTTTGTTTCGCCCAAGTTACTCCACCATTTGTTGATTTGAAAACACAATGTGCACATATCCAAACAATATTTGCATTGTTGGGATCAACAGTCATTCCATAACCATAATCTCCTTGTCCATACGACCCTTGGTCATACCCATTAATATTATAGGTGTTAGCTGGTTTTACGGTTGTAAAAGTAAGACCTCCATCTGTTGATTTATAAACAGGTGTGGAAGCATTATTCCCATAATCTCCAACAAACGTAATATATACTCTATTAGCATCTGCTTTGGTAACTCCAATTCGCCCACCGCCACTATTGCTGGCTGGTAAAGAAATAGTAGTCCAAGTATTACCCTTATCTGTAGATCTATAAAATTGAGAGCTAGTAATTGCATAAATTATATTTGAATTCCCTGCATTAAAAATCATTTGTTTAAAATCTCCTCCCGATTTTTTTACCGTCCATGTTGCACCTGCATCCGTTGATTTCCATATTCCATCATTAGTTGCAGCAATTATTGTTTGATTGTTAGTAGGATCCATTAAAATATTAACTGCCAAGCGGTTACCTATTCCTGAATTGGATTGATTCCAAGTTACTCCGCCATTAATACTTTTCCAAATGCCAAATGAATTAGTATAATTATTAGCATCTCCACTTCCTAAATAAATTATTTTATCGTTCGAATAATCTATACAAAGAGATGCGCATTGCATTAAAGGAAGACCGTCTGTACCTGTAACTGTCCAATTTTTACCTGCATTAGTGCTTATAAATACTCCGCCAGATGCGCTTGCTGCGTACATCTTATTAGGATCAGTAGGATGGAAAACAATTTGACAAACTCTTCCCATACCATTTACTTGTCCTGATTTATCTATCGGAAATTTTATTGGACCTGTTAATTTCCAATTGGCAACTTGTCCATCGGAAATAGTTACAGAAAAAATTAAGAGGGCTAAAGCAAGTATTTTTTTCATATGTATTTTATTTGGTTTTTTATAGTCAATAGTTTTCCATCTTGTATTTAAAACAGGTTAAGAATTGTAAATTTTCATATTCGTGCTTAGGCTTAGTATTACTACGTTTGCTTTGCTACAAGTGTTTGT
>JBBSPS010000423.1:0-1629 GCA_038258655.1 Bacteroidia bacterium | reverse complement strand
TTTTTTTTTAAATGTTGCACAACGGTCTTGTATATGAAACGTAGCGTGTAAATAGACGCTGACCTTTCGGATTATTTACGAGCCAAATTTTTTAATTTTCTTTTTATCTTATTTTCTCATAAAACCAAATTAAAAAATTTGGCGGACTTTGCAAATACACAAGAACCTCTCGGAAAGCCTGTAATAGCTATGTTTTATATACGTTGTTGCCAGTAGTTACTTGCGTTTTAATTATTTTCAATCTCTTTAATATCAAAATTATTTTCTCCTATTTTTGTTATTAAATAATCTTCAAAAATTCCTACATTGCCACCTGCACCTCCGCCTTCATTAGTGATTGCAATTAATACTTTTGAGCCTTCTTTTTGAGTAATAGTGATGTCATTAAAATCGTATACACTCATAAAAGAACCAGTGTCATATTCAATTCTTAATTCATTATTTTCTATAAAAATTTTACCAATTTCCGAATTGTTTTGTTTAGCTTTTTCCCAATTGTTAATTATATAGTCTTTTAGGGCTACTACATACTCAACATTTTCTTTAAATTGTTCCTTATTTTTTAATTCTTTGTTTAAATCTTTTTCTTCTTGACTAATATTTTCAACGTATTCATCAATTTCTGAATTATCAGGTTCAATGTTCTCTTTTGTATTGTCATTCTCCCCAATTTGTTTATTGTCTTTAGCCATATATTGTTTATAAGCTAAACCATAGATTGTAACATTAACATCTAAGTTTTCAATTTCTTGGGTCTCAACATATATTTCTCCATCTGCCGTTTCTTGTATGTTATAAATTATTTCTATTCCCTTTTCATCAACTAATCCGTTCATTAGCATTCTTGCAAAGCCGTTCTCGTTAATTTTTTTTATATCGTTTTTCATTTCTTCATTGATATGGAAAATCAAAGTAGCTTTACAGTCACAACTTTTGAGTTCATCATTTTTTGCAACTGTTCTAACGGATGATATTTTAATTACCTCTTCAAATAATTTTTCTACATCATTTCTTGATATATTGTACATAGAAGAAAAATCTCCACCATTTTGTAATTCTGATTCTAATAATAAATCTTTTACAGTTTTTTTTACCATATCAGAATTACAATCTAAATCCGAACTGGCGCAAGATGTAAGAAACAGTGATGAAGCGATAATTAGTAGTAGAATTCTATTCATATTTATTGGTTTTAGGTTTTTAAATAGTTATAAGGTTTTTAATTTGGCTGAAATATCATCCATAATTTCTCCGAGTTCTGCATTACTAAAGTGATTTCGTAAAATACTTTCTTTAATCATTTGCTTAAAGTCATTCCAAGGCAATTCAGATGAACCAGCTTGATTGTAACCGCCAGAAGCTTTTTCATATCTATTGCGTATTGAAAATTCTTTAGAATCCCAAGTAGATTCTCCCCATTCGAGGGAATGATTCGATGATAAAGTTTTTGTATCTTTTGGTTTCATATTTGTTTTTTTTAATTACTGGCAACGTTTTTGTATATGAGCAGTAGCGGTTTTTACGCACTTACTTTTCGGTTTAGTACAGACCATAAATATATACCTTAACTTTGGGTTTAGCAACAAACCCGCTATTGCTTATATACGGTGTTGGCAGCAGTTTTTCTTT
>JBBSPS010000422.1:0-1646 GCA_038258655.1 Bacteroidia bacterium | reverse complement strand
TTGTATTTGTCGTTTTTATTTTTTTATGTTTAAAGGGTTGATGATGGTTTTTGGAGTAATTACAAAGTCACTTCTTGGCCATTAAAGACAAACTGGATTGATCCAAAAACCAGCTGGTTTATTTTTTTAAGACTTTGTAGCTTTTGACTTTATAAAACATGACTTTGTAATTTTTAAGACTTTGTAGAAAAAACAAGTTATTAACCAACCTGCATTTAAAAATATATGTGGGTTTAAAATTTAGAAATTATGAAAAACAAAGTATTCAGTTTTCTTACCTTGATATTTCTTATGGGAAGTTTAACCAGTGCCACGATCTACCAAAAACCAGTAGAAGATGACTTTGGTAGGGCTTCCGATTGTGTTCGAATGTCACGTGGAGCTACTTTAGCTCTTGCCGATTTTGCGGGTGAAGATGCAAATGGCGATAATTTCGAATTTTACTTAGCTATATACATGACTATGTATGAAACATGTTTAGAAAATTAAAAACCTTAAAAAACATAAAAAATGAAAAAATTAAAATTTTTACTATTAATAGTGGCCTTCACTTTCAGTAATGGCATTAATGCTGACCAAAAAGACATAGAAGAATTCGAAGACGGAAAGGCTTCAGACTGTGTTAGAATGGCCAGAGAAGCCACATTACAGTTAGCTGATTTTATGGGTCAAGATGCAAATGGTGCTAATTTCGAAAGTTATTTAGCAGTATATAATGTTCTTTTTGAAGGATGTTATAATAGTTAATTATTGATTAACCAAGTTCAAATAGGACGTTAAACTCCTATTTGAACTATTTTAATTTACAACAGATGAGATATTTATTTCTTGTACTTTCTTTTTGTGCGACAAATTTATTTGCACAAAATTCTATTCAAGGTGAAATGACCTATTTAGTATCAATGGATAAAAATGATTTCAAAAAAGTAGAAAATCAAGACCCTAATGTATCTAAAAGAGTAAATGATTTAATTAAAAATTCTCACGACGTATATTTTATTTTATCATTTAATAAAAATGAGTCATTGTATAAAAAAAGTGAAGTGTTAAAAAATGATGCTCAGGGAAGCCTCAATTTAACTGAGATAATGGCAGGGAATAACAATACTTACTATCATAATAGTCAGGATAATAGCAATGTTATGGTGATGAATGTTGGTGGTAAAGATTATATTGTAAGTAAACCAAAAGTAGAGTGGAAATTATTAAAGGAATCTAAAATGATAGGTGAATTTTTGTGTTATAAAGCAATAGTTATGAATAATACTAACGATATTGTGGCTTGGTACGCTCCTTCAATTGCAGTAAATCATGGTCCAAATTCCTTTAACGGATTACCTGGGTTGATTTTAGAACTTAAAAACAATAAGCTTTCATACTTAGCTGAAAATATAAACCTAAAACCTAAGAAAGTAGAAGATATTTCAAGACCAATAAATGGTGAGAAGCTTACTTATGAGGAATTCAAAAAGAAATTTGGAGATGTTTTTAAAGAGTAACTTTTTGTGATGTATAGAGTAGTTAAAATTTCAATGCTGCTTCTATCAGCAGGATTTTCTTCTTACGCCCAACAAATCAAGGTTTCCGGCAAAGTAACTGACACCCTCCAAAACCCATTAGCCTACGCCAACATTTTAGCCATCCCA
>JBBSPS010000421.1:0-1649 GCA_038258655.1 Bacteroidia bacterium | reverse complement strand
TGTTGATTTACTAAAAAACGGTGCGGTAATAATATATCCTACAGATACTATCTATGGCTTAGGCTGCGATTTAACCAATCGAAAAGCAATAGATAAATTGTGCTGGGTGAAAGGCATAAAACCAGGTAAAATAAATTTATCTTTTATTTGTGAAGATATGAGCCATATTTCTGATTATGTCAGAAATTTATCCACACCAACCTTTAAGTTGATGAAAAAAAATCTTCCAGGTCCTTTCACTTTCATTTTACCTGCTAACAGTAATGTGCCTAAAATTGTAAATGCCAATAAAAAAACGGTGGGTATAAGAATACCGGATAATAAAATACCTTTAAGTATAGTGAAGCACCTGGGGAACCCACTAATTACCACCTCCATAAGGGAGGATGATAATATTGTAGAGTACCCAACGGACCCGCAGAAAATTTATGAGGCTTTCAAAAATTTAGTAGATGTGGTGATTGATGGCGACTTTGGGAAAAACGTGCCATCTACTGTGGTTGACTGTACTGTGGAGCCTGCTGAGGTAATTCGTGAAGGTCTGGGCAAATTAATAAGTTGATATATTTTCTCTAAAGAAATCATTTATAATCAATGATGAACCAGGTACTTGCCGAATTACAATATCTCCCTTCTATAGCTTATTTTAGCTTAATCAATAAGGCTGAAAAGCTAATTTTGGAAGCCAATGAAAACTTTGAAAAGCAAACTTATAGGAATAGATGTGAAATTTTATCCTCTCGACAAAGAGAAAGCTTAACAATACCCTTAATTGGTGCTAATAAAAAAATTAAAAGCAAAGATATTAAAATTGATAATGAGCAAACATGGCAGATTAAGCACTGGAGAACCCTAAAAACCTGTTATGGAAAAACTCCATTTTATGAATTCTTTGCGGACGAATTTGAACCTTACTACTACAAAAAATACAATTACCTTTGGGATTTTAATGTAGATATACTGACAAGGTGTCTGAAAATCATTAGGTTGCCATTAAAAATAATAGAAACTGACAGCTATAAAAAAGAATTAAATGATAACGTTATTGATGCCAGATCGTTAATAACACCTAAAAACAAAGCATTTATAGCTCATAATTTTGAAACAAGGATTTATCATCAAAATTTTGGCAACACTTTTGAGAAAAATTTAAGTGTTATAGATTTATTGATGAACGAAGGCCCTAATGCAGAAAGCATTATTAGAGAATCTAATTTCAGTAAACTTTTTTATTAAACTAATACTTTTATAAACGAAATAGTTTGAGACAATTAAAAAGCTGTTTGGGATAGTATTATTACCGACATAGCATCAAATTTATTTAAATTAAAACTTTAGTTTTTTTATTTAGTTTTTAATATTGTTACATTGTGTTATCTAAGTTATAACATAATATAGCTTAAAATTTAGAGCATAAAAAGCATTGAAATAAATGTGGTGAAGAATCTACATTTATATTAAATAACGAATATGATTTCCATGTGGCCTATTCGGCTAGATTTTACATCGGAATTACAAATACAGAGGAGAAGAATTATGGAAGCAAAATTTTCAAATAGAGTAAAAGAAGTTATTTCTTTGAGTCGTGAAGAGGCATTGCGTCTGGGTCACGATTATATAGGTACAGAGCATTTATTATTGGGCATGGT
>JBBSPS010000420.1:0-1649 GCA_038258655.1 Bacteroidia bacterium | reverse complement strand
TGATATTTCTCAAAGGAGGTATAATATAGCCAAAAACAGGTATTTGATTGGGAAAATCAGCATTACGGATCTCACTATAGCCCTCACCGAGAAAGATCAGGCTAAAAGAGATTATATCAACTCCTTAGGTAATTTTTGGCAGGCTTATTATAATTTAAGGCAACTAACCCTTTACGATTTTAAAGAGAATAAGCAGATTACGGAATAGGGGAGGGATAAAAAAATACCCTGATTAAACTATGGCAGAGATCCCAAGAGACACAAAGTATGAATGAAAAACTTTGTTTATCACGGAACTTAAATTTTACTAAGTTGGGAAGAAATAAAAAGTGGCTTTAAATGCTGTCTTCCTTATTATTGAAAGAAAACTAATTTAGCGTCCGTCATTGCGAATCCCCTTAGGGTGAAGCAATCTTGTTATTATTAAGGAATGGCTTTCTAACGAGAATTTTTCTCAATATGAAGAGATTGCTTCACTGCGTTCGCAATAACGTTTCAATTGATAAGATCTCTTTGCGCCCCTGCTTGCGGAAGGAGAAACTTCGTCTTTGTGTTAGAAAAATCGCTTTAGCGAGCAATTTAAAACCTTAGGCTTTAGTAATTTCTGCTAAAGCCGAAGTGGCTGGTCTCGCCAAGCCGCTGAGGCGCAAAGGCCCGCTAAGAAAATGAAAAATATGTTGAAGTAATTTAATAAAGTTAAATCTGATATATCTACTTTTCCTAAATGCGCAGCATTTCTTTGTGCCTTTGATTCTTCGTGGTTAAAATCCTCGCTTTAGCGAGCCATTAAAGCCTTTGGCTTCAGTAATTCCGGCCAAAGCCGAAGTGACTGGTCTATCTATGACGTGTTTAAGCAACTCATACAAATTTGTTCGTTTTTTTGTAAAAATGGGAGGTCTCGCGATGACTTTTTAATTAGTATTAATTTGCAACCCGCTAGTTATTTCGACTAATTGTTACTAGTATATATCTAACTAGGGAATCACTAATCGATAATCACCTTATTTAGATAGAATAATTCCTTTTTTTTCGCAAGTTTGCATTATGTATTCTAAATGTATTTTTTTATTATTACTATTAATAGTCACCTGTTCCAGCAGTTGGGCACAAATCGATTACTCAAAAAAATCCACCAATAAATTAAAAAATAGCCCTGAACTATCTCCTGAAAATAAAAATCCACAAAAAAGACTATTGACTATTTATACTGAGGACACACAAAAAATTCTATATGGAAATCCTTGCATGGATGCAGTGACGAAAAGATTCGGTTTTGAATACGTAGTGATGCCTGCTAATGCTCCCGGGTTTACACCTACCAACAAGTTTTTCCACAATGTAGGTACTAAAACTCTTCTATTTTTCCGAAACCCTTTTTGGGGGATAATTACCAAAAAAAAAGCTAAGGAATGCAGACAAAAAACTGGTGATTATGTAGGGTAAATCATCTTGCTTGATTATCTGTTTTGATCTTAATTATTTTGATATCATAGATTTAGAAAGACTTTTATTGTTAATAATTGTATTTATTATAATTTATATTTCGATTAATGAAAAAAAGTTGCTATATTATTTTATTGTTTATAGCTAAATTTTTGAAGTATGGCACTTAGCAAAAATACTGTAGTTAATTTATTGAATCATTTAAT
>JBBSPS010000419.1:0-1649 GCA_038258655.1 Bacteroidia bacterium | reverse complement strand
TGTTGATTTACTAAAAAACGGTGCGGTAATAATATATCCTACAGATACTATCTATGGCTTAGGCTGCGATTTAACCAATCGAAAAGCAATAGATAAATTGTGCTGGGTGAAAGGCATAAAACCAGGTAAAATAAATTTATCGTTTATTTGTGAAGATATGAGCCATATTTCTGATTATGTTAGAAATTTATCAACCCCAACCTTTAAGTTAATGAAAAAAAACCTACCAGGTCCTTTCACTTTTATTTTACCTGCCAACAGTAATGTTCCTAAAATTGTAAATGCCAATAAAAAAACGGTGGGTATAAGAATACCGAATAATAGAATACCTATAAGTATAGTAAAGCATCTGGGAAACCCACTAATTAGCACTTCCATAAGGGAGGATGATAATATTGTAGAGTATCCAACTGATCCGCAGGATATTTATGAGGCTTTCAAAAATTTAGTGGATGTGGTGATTGATGGCGACTTTGGAAAAAATGTGCCTTCCACAGTGGTTGACTGTACCGTGGAGCCTGCAGAGGTAATTCGTGAAGGTCTGGGCAAATTAATAAGTTGATATATTTTCTAGAAATAAATCATTTGTAATCAATGATAAACCTGGTACTAGCCGAATTACAATATCTTCCTTCTATAGCTTATTTTAGCTTAATCAACAAGGCTGATAAGCTAATTTTGGAAGCCAGTGAAAACTTTGAAAAGCAAACTTATAGAAATAGATGTGAAATTTTATCTTCTCAACAAAGAGAAAGCTTAACCATACCATTAATTGGTGCTAATAAAAAAATTAGAAGTAAAGATATTAAAATTGATAATGGGCAAACATGGCAGATTAAGCACTGGAGAACCTTAAAAACTTGCTACGGAAAAACTCCATTTTATGAATTCTTTGCAGACGAATTTGAGCCTTACTACTATAAAAAATACAATTATCTTTGGGACTTTAATGCAGATATACTGACAAGGTGTCTGAAAATCATTAGGTTGCCAATAAAAATAACAGAAACTGACAGCTATATAAAAAAATTAAATGATAACGTTATTGATGCTAGATCGTTAGTAACACCTAAAAACAAAGCATTTATAGCTCGCAATTTTAAAACAAAGATTTATCATCAAAATTTTGGCAACACTTTTGAGAAAAACCTAAGTGTGATAGATTTACTGATGAACGAAGGCCCTAATGCAGAAAGCATTATTAGAGAATCTAATTTCAGTAAACTTTTTTATTAAACTAATACTTTTATATACGAAATAGTTTGAGACAAATAAAAAGCTGTTTGAGATAATATCATTACCTAAATAGCATCAAATTTATTTAAATTAAAACTTTAGTTTTTTTATTTAGTTTTTAATATTGTTACATTGTGTTATCTAAGTTATAACATAATATAGCTTAAAATTTAGAGCATAAAAAACATTGAAATAAATGTAGTGAAAAATCTACATTTATATTAAATAACGAATATGATTTCCATGTGGCCTATTTGGCTAAATTTTACATTGGAATTACAAATACAGAGGAGAAGAATTATGGAAGCAAAATTTTCAAATAGAGTAAAAGAAGTTATTTCTTTGAGTCGTGAAGAGGCATTGCGTCTGGGTCACGATTATATAGGTACAGAGCATTTATTATTGGGCATGGT
>JBBSPS010000418.1:0-1658 GCA_038258655.1 Bacteroidia bacterium | reverse complement strand
TGTATTTCCTCCTTTAGAAGTCTATTTAAATTTATACCAGTTAAATTAATAGATGCAACCTTTAAATTAAACCAATCAGTTTGGTATTTAATATGCTTACTAAACTCGAATCTGTCATATTTGGACTCCAGTAGAAAATTATAGGCAATAAATGAAGACCCCGGATAACTAAAGGAGTAATCTGAACATGAAATTTTGTAAAAATCTCCTATATCCTCCTTATAGTTTTTTCCACTTATGGTAAAAGCACCTACTGACCTATGCAATTCTTTTATATTAAAAGTAGAGTCTAAATTTATTCGTTGAACCGATAAATTAGCACCTTCTGTGCGGTAGGTTCTTTCTTTTTCTTCTACTTCAATATTGAAGTCTATTTTCTCGGTGGATAAGCTCTTAATAAAAACCTTTTTAAAAGGTATATGCCTTATGTTCTTAAACTCCTCATCTTTAGATTGAGCAATTTTAAGATTTAATCCAACTTCCGAAATGGACAAGCTGCCTATATCTATTATGTTATTAAAGAGATAATTTTTTATATCCCAATTCTTCAAATCCAGTCTATTTATTTTTACATCGGTATTGTTTTTGGGCTGCTGATAAGATAAATTGATAAGGTTTCCATCACCTGATTGTGAATTAAATTTGGCAAAATCGCTTGAAAGTTTAGCTTTTTCTTTAGTTTCTAATTCAAAATTTGAGCTCTCCCATTGCAGGTTTTGAGAATACAAAATGGCCTTACTGTTATTAGGTTGAGGATAGTTAAAATCTTCCAATAAAATTTTAGCATTAATTACTTGAGCAAGTAAATTTTCTCCGTTTTCATCCTGTGTTTTGACTTCGGTTTTCTTTATTTTAACTGCAATAGTTTTGAAGTTTATAGCGAAAATGTCTTCGGATTCTTTTGTTATATCCTGAATTTTAGAAGCTTTTTGCTCAAATAACAACTCATTTACCTCCATAATTAAGCTATCAGCCTTTATTTCTTTAATTGATAAATCAAGCTTTCTATTAAAGTTTATTACTGATAATGAGGGAATATTAGTACTTAAATGAGCATTTAATTTATCATTAAATGGTTTTAGACTCATGTTTTTAACAAGTACATTAGCATTATACTTAGGCAGTTTTAGGTTCTCAATTTTAATTTCATGGCCAAGTTTTTCATCGTTAAGTTTCAGATTATTTGAAATAAAATCTATAATGGTTATGCTCTTTTTATAAATCAGTTCAGAACTAAACTGGTCGACCTGGAAGATACTTGCCGAATCATATTTATAAATAAAACTACCCTTTATTATTTTCATGGTAATTGGGTTTCGAGGCCATGTCCAATCACTTTCTTGCTGGGTGGTATTAAATTCTCTTTGCTGTAAGGCTATATTCGGTTTAGTAAGTGATAAAAAATTTATTTGAATAATACTTTTTTGAATCATGCTATCTAATTGCACACCATTTACTTTTAACTCTTCACTTGTTACAAAGTCATTTTTAAATTGATCTTCGTAACTAAAATTGCCCAAGGTAAAATTCTGTAATTTTTTTCCTGCATTGATAGTACCTACGAGTAAATCGCCTTGCTTTAAGCTAATTTTAAGGTTTTTTGCCTGAAGATAAATACTGTCAGCTACATTATGCCATGATTTAACGGCTGTGTCCAT
>JBBSPS010000417.1:0-1692 GCA_038258655.1 Bacteroidia bacterium | reverse complement strand
CCTGCATTATGAGCAGCTTCAATTATTTGCTTAACAGGATTTACCGTTCCCATTGCGTTAGACACATGTACAATGGCAACTAATTTTGTTTTAGTGCTTAATAATTTTTTATACTCATCAAGCAGCAACTCACCCTTATCATTAACCGGAATTATTTTCAATACAGCTTTTTTCTCTTCGCATAATATTTGCCACGGAACAATATTTGAATGATGTTCCATTGTAGAGATAATAATTTCATCACCGGCTTTTATATTTTGCCTGCCCCACGTATAAGCAACGGTATTGATTCCTTCAGTAGTGCCACGGTTAAAAATTATTTGCTCTCTCGTTTCTGCATTAATAAATTGTTGGACTGCATCCCGTGTATTTTCAAAAGCAAACGTTGCTTCTTCTGCCAAAGTATGAATGCCCCGGTGAATATTTGCATTGTAGTTTGTATAATAATTCACCAGCGTATCCACAACCGATTTTGGTTTTTGTGTTGTAGCAGCATTATCAAAATAAACTAAAGGTTTGCCTTTTACTTCACGGCTTAAAACCGGAAATAGTTTACGGATGGCATATACATCAAGTCCTTTTTTTATGGCAACAGTTTCTGTCATGAAATATCAAATTCTAAGCGTTCTGAGATTAATTCGTCAACATAATTTCGGATTGTTTCCGGTTTTATGTGTTCAAGAATATCTACCGCAAAAGAATGCACCAATAAAGCACGTGCAATTTTTAATGGAATTCCCCGCGATTGTAAATAAAATAAACCTTCTTCATTCAGCCTGCCTACTGTACAACCATGTGAGCATTTTACGTCATCCGCATAAATTTCTAATTGGGGTTTGGCATAAACGCTGGCGTCATCCGAAAGCAAAATATTTTTATTGGATTGATACGCGTTTGTTTTTTGTGCATCTGGCTGAACAAATATTTTTCCATTAAATACACCACTTGATTTACCTGCTAAAATGCCTTTATACAATTCATTACTGAAACAATTGGGCTTAACATTATCTACCACTGTATGATTATCTATATGAGTGTTGCCTGTGGGGAAATACAATCCATATAAATGTGCTTCACTACGCTCTGCATCTAAAACGATATTCATGTTATTGCGGATAATATTTCCACTCAATGAAATAGTTACCGCATGTATATAACTTTTTCCAACCTGCCTAATATGTGTGGTGCTCACCTGGTTGGTATGGCTTGCATCGTTCTGAATTTTATAGTATTCCAGGGTTGCATCTTTTTCCACAACTATTTCCATTACCTGGTTGGTAAAACTTTCTCCACTGCCAAGGGTAGCATAAGTTTCTACAATCTGCACATTCGCATTTTCGCTAATGTGAACAAGGCTTCTCGGCTGTGAAAAAATATTTAGCGTACGCGAATCCGTTAGATTATAAATGTGAACGGGATGCTCTGCCGTTTCTCCTTTTTTTACATGAATAAAAACGCCACCTTGTACAAATGCGGTGCTAAGTGCATTGATACCATCTTTTAAATATTTGCCACTGTGACCAAGATTGTTTAAAACAATTTCTTTGTATTCACTTCTTGCAGCTTCATCTAAAGGCAGAATGACTAATTCAGCAGAACGAATGGTTGAAAGCGAATGGGAAAATACTCCGTTTACAAAAAATAATTCATTGGATTCTTTAAAGCCAGGTAATCTAACTGCATTTAAATCCT
>JBBSPS010000416.1:0-1694 GCA_038258655.1 Bacteroidia bacterium | reverse complement strand
TTTAATGGCTGCTAGGTACTTCTTACAATCTAGCTCCGTTTGGAAGCGTTTAGTGAACTCTATAACTCCTTGACCTTTAAAAATATTCATTCTATGCGGTTTTGAAAGGATAAATATATGAATTTAAAGCATCACCTCTAAATAGATAAATATACTAATTATATATATTAGATCGCAATATATATAAAGCACGCACAATGATCTCGATAAACTATTACATTATTAAAAGAAATAGGCAATTATCTTCAAAAGAATAGTCCCTGATATGATTTCAACAACATTTTTTTAACAAAGTCACGATTTAAATAATTAAGGACAAAAATTTACAAGTATAGGGAGTTCATTCTAGACTCCAATCAGTCAATTGTTGATATTATTATAAAGTATTATTTATATTATTAATCTATTTTTCAGCTAATCAAATACGACTTGTTAGTTACCCAGTATCAAAGTAAACAATTTATTGTAAGCATTATACCTGAATATTTTACATCAAATTCCATTTGAATCAAGTTTTTATAAGAAGTCAAATAACAAACCAGTAAAACTAATTTCCCATTCTAATCAACTCTTTCTTTATCAGATTTGAAGTGTCACCCTTCAATAAAAAAATTGCATCACCCAATCTCTCAGAATCATATTTAACTATTATCCTTAATGAAACCAAACGCAGATATTCGTCCTTATCTTTAATTTTTTCAAAAGCATATTGAATTGCCAACTTTGGGTCCATTTCTGCAAGTGAAAGCAATGTTCTCCTCTGTACGTATTTATTACTATCATTCAATATCATTCCTATTAAAATTTCTTTTTTTGATTCGACATCTGACATTAACAGAAGTTCTGCAATCTGCCATCTTGCTTGCCACATACTAAATTTCACACCTATAGTAGCTAAATGAAATTTTGCTTCATCATTAAGATTTTTGCATACTTTTTCTAACACCAACTCACTTTCACTATCAATTGCCATAGCTTCTAGTATCATTAGAGCACTATCTCTCGCTAAGGTAAAACTATATTCCTCAATTTCCCTTTCAATTGCATTCAATAGAACACCGCAGTATGGATAATCATCTTCCCACTCCACTTTCTTAAAACCTTCAGAAAGTAAATTTTGGTTTATTTTAATAGAGCGCGAATTCTCCCACTTCCAAAACTTATTTAATTCTTCTTTAAACAGACTATCCATACCAATTGATCTAAGTATAATTAACTTCACTTATTTGAGAACCCTTGGTACACAAAATAACCTCTATCATCGTAGATATCTAAAACATTGAATCTATCATCGTATCCAATACCAACCTGAACTCTGCAATTTAATAAAGGATCGAGGGCTAACTCATAATTAAAATGATGAACTAATAATTCATTAAATAAATTAATGTCAAATCCAACGGTACTAAAATTGAACATACAACCTTCCTCTACTGTTTCAGTCACGACCACTAATTTAAATTTATTTATAAAATAATTAAAATCTGAAACAGAAGGCTCCCAAACAATTACTTTATAATAAGTATAAACAACATTTTCAGGAGTAAAATTATTGTTTAATATAAAATTTATTTTACTCTCTACATCTTTTAAACTATCCAAATAAATTCTGCTTTTCAAAAAATCCTGCTGAGCTCTAATTAAAAACTCTTCCAATCTTAAATCACTCCATATCTTTTCATCAATCATATTCA
>JBBSPS010000415.1:0-1712 GCA_038258655.1 Bacteroidia bacterium | reverse complement strand
TTCGTGTTGTGCTTGAGGAATGGCCCAATTTTTTTGAGATGCGGAGTATTCGTAATCTCTTCTAATGACTTTTGTGGCTAATTCCTGTGCTTTTTCAAAAGTGCCATCGGTACTTAAGCTGTCCACTACCAGAATTTCATCGGCAAAATTTACTGATGCTATTGCAGCTTCAATATTATGAATTTCATTGCCTGTGGGAATAATGGAAGTTAGTTTATGCATAGTAGAATTTGGGTTTGACGACGCGTAACTGAGATGCAAAAATAGGCTTTAGTTTTCTTTGAAACTTTGATATTGAGAAAGCAACGCTGTAGCTATTTTCTTTTCATTATAATCTTGACAAACCGTATTGAAACCATTTTCTCCCAGTTCTTTACGTAGCTCTGGGTTAGCTTTTAAACTTTTTATAGATTTGGCGATTTCTCCGGCTTCAGCTTTGCATAAGTAAATGTTTTTTTTATGTTTAAAAACTTCCATCACAGCCGGTGTTTCCATAGTTAATATAGGCCGCCCACAGGATGCATAATTAAAAATTTTATTAGGTATAACTAAATTAGATTTTATTGTGTTACCAAAAATACCAAGACAAAGGTCAAAATTATTAATATGCTCGTCCAGGTTAGTATAATCTACACGGCCTTCAAAGATTACTTGCAATAAATTATTCTGTTGCTTAAATTCTACGGCTTTTTTGTATTCATAACCATTTCCAATAAAAACAAATTCAATATCCTTTCTATCTTTAAGCAATTTTGCTGCTTCCAATATATTTAAAACGCCCTGCAACGGAATGAAATTACCAACAAAACCAATCCTAAATTTTTTATTGTTTTGTTTCTCTAATTGAGGTTTGCTTTTAAAATCTTTAGTATTTGCGCCTACATAAACGATTCCCGTTTTATTGGAAGACAAATTATATTTTTTGATAAAATAATTTTGATGAGCATGTGTGTCAAAGATTATAAAATCGGCTTTAGAGGTAGATCGTAAATCCCGGTATAATGAACGTAAAGCTTCGTAACCAAATTTATTGTATTTTTTATAATCTTTAATATTGGTCATATATTTGCTAATAAGCGGATCAAAAACCACATCGCAAACAGAATGTTTTTTCACAAAACTCACCGATTTATGACAGAAACAGGGGATATACGTGAAATAGGCCTTAAAACTGTATTTACCAATATTTTCAGCAGCTTCTTTATCAAATTTCTCAAACTTATATTCTTGAATTTCATACCCCAATTCTCTTAAGCCATTTAGTATAATAAGAGTCCTGTTATATTGTAAATCTATATCAATGCCTGTAATAAGAATTAGTTTTTTCTCCATACTAGTTAAAAATTCGGGAAATTAAATATTTACACAAAAAGTCTGCACAAATTTAATAGGTTAAAATCATTCCTGCATTAAATACTGAGAATTACAAAATTAATTTTCATTATTTAAATATTGGAGGTCTCTTATCTATTAGGTACTTGGCAATGGCGCTGTGGGTCTTTGCACTGTCAAAGGTATTGATAGCGAAAATATAGCCTTTTATGCCCATCTCCGTTCTAATCTCAGGATTATTGTAGAGGTATTCAATTTTATCGGCAAATAATTGGACATCATTAAGCGGTGTCAGAAATCCTGTTTCATTGTTGATTACCACTTCTGGATTGCTGCTCACGTTAAAAGCAACAATAGGTTTTTTACATAGAGCTGCTTCG
>JBBSPS010000414.1:0-1712 GCA_038258655.1 Bacteroidia bacterium | reverse complement strand
TTAATTTTAGTGCTTGTGAGTGAGTTCATCGTTTTTCTGTTAGAATTTAAACTTATGAACTTAGGCTGCTGACATTACAAGGTCGGCAGCCTACTTACTCACAATCAACTGGTTACATCATTTCTGTATAGTAGTTTACAAGCGGCTGTTAAAAAGTAAATTTTTCGCAACAAAAGTCATCTTTAAATTTTCGTACATTTGAAATAATGCCAAAATCATTACAAATAATACTGCTAATACTTTGTCGATTTTCCATTTCTGCACAACCCGCCGAACGGAAAATAACACCTGAACAGTATATTGCGAATTTCAAGGAAGAAGCTATAAAAGAAATGCAGATGTATAATATTCCTGCAAGCATAACATTGGCTCAAGGTATGTTGGAAAGCGATAATGGTAATAGTGATCTGGCAGTATACGCCAATAATCACTTTGGAATAAAATGCCACGATGAATGGGATGGACCGGTTTTTACAAAAAATGATGATGCGAAAGATGAATGTTTTAGAAAATATCCTTCGGTGCTTGATTCATATTCTGATCATTCACAATTTTTAAAGTCTCGATCTCGCTACGGTACATTGTTTAAACTCAATCATACTGATTACAAAGGTTGGGCAAAGGGCCTGAAGGAAACAGGATACGCTACTGACCCACGCTATTCCCGAAGCCTCTTACAAATAATTGAAACGTACAAACTATACCGATACGATAAGGCTGATGAAAACCGTAGTATTACAATGACAGCTGTAAAATCAACTGTAAAAACTCCAACAGCACCTACTCTAACACATGAAATTTTACGGTATCATTTTATAAAATACGTTATCGTAAATCCCGGTGATAGTTTTATTAAAATAGCGAAGGATACTGATAAAGACCTTTGGCAGCTTTATAAATTCAATGATCTGGCACCAACAGATAAATTGGTTGCAGGCCAAAAAATATATTTACAACCAAAACACAGAAAAGCCATAGATCCTTTTCATGTTGTAAAAAGGGGAGAAACAATGAAATCAATTTCTCAGCTGCATGGTATTAAATTAAAGTCCCTTTACCGAAAAAACAATATGAAGCCTGGTGAAGAACCAACAGTTGGGCAACAATTGAATATGCGTACTAGAAAAAAATAATGATTCTCATAAAAATTTTTAATGGCGGCAATCAAAAAATTTCTTCGAAACAGGCCGGCGATTTTTTTCATATTAATTCTCTCTTTTATTTTACGGCTCCTTTTATTTATTGAAATTATTTTAAAAAACCCAGACGGAATTTATGTTTATGATTCTTACGGATATTGGCAAATAGGATATAATATTGTTCATCATTTTAGTTTTAGCCAAAGCTATAACCTTCCTATAGAGCCTGATTATTTTAGAACACCTATTTATCCATTGTTTATTGTATTGGCTGAAAGCATTGGCCCGGAGGGTTTTTCAATTATCGCATTACAAATTATTTTATCCGTACTAACCTGTTATTTTACTTATCGAATTGCGGTCAGCATTACTCAAAATAGATTTATTGGAAACATTGCAGCATTACTTGTAGCCATCGACATGCCTTCAATTGTCTGGAGTTTCCTCAAAAATTACTCTGGGAATAAATCTAATTGAAAATGGTCTATGTTTCCCTGTTTCCCCTTAAAACTATCTATCCCGACTCGTGTTTTTTTCAACAGTTCATAAATTCCATCAGCCATTGCGTAATTA
>JBBSPS010000413.1:0-1715 GCA_038258655.1 Bacteroidia bacterium | reverse complement strand
TCGAGGGAAAGTAAAGACCTGCAATAACGCCTTGTATAAAATGGATTAAAAAATTTCTGAATAAGTTGGTTAGTTGCTTATAGAGAATAACAAATATATTATAAAAAAGTTATGAACACGGATTTTGCTAGTTAAAATGTTTATTAAACCCGACGAAATACAAAATAAGTCTAAATTCCTGTTAAAAATATGATTTTGTAAGAAAATTATACTAGCTAAGCTCCATTTCAAATGGGTGCAAAAAAAACTCCAAATTTCTTTGGAGCTTTTAGTTCAATAAATTCTATTTCAAATCATCTAATACTCAAGTTTAATGAAAACACTGCTAGCCCAGTATTATTACTGCCTATTAATCTTTGTCCCCAAATCTCAATAAATTCACCAGGAGCCAACTCCACAGTGCCTGAAATGGTATTACTAGAAATATCTGTAGTAGTATTAACACGCATTAATGTATTAGTTTCTGTTAAAGTTGTTGTTCCATTTTTCCTTATAAAAAATGCATAAAAATCTCCAACTCCTGAAGTCCCTCTTATAGATAAAGCTGCGTTTACTTGAAATGTTCTGGTTTTTTTACCTAAATACTTTATTTGATTGTTAACCGGTGATTCCGTTCTAAACATGTTGACGGGGGTTGTTGTATTGGTGTTCGCATTCCCATTTAAATTAAATGGATTGTTGTTAGTAACAGCTTGACCGAAACCTGTGGTTATGCCACCATTATAATAAATATTAGCAGAAGCCGATTCATCTGACTCTACATTAATACCTGGACAATTAACTGTCCAGACATTACTAAAGTTATACCCTAGGTAAGAGCCTGTAGTATACCTTTTGACATACTGAGTACTAGTTCCACTAAAACTAACACCAGATAATACGGCCTTGGCTACAGTTGGATTGGAACTTACATCGATACCTTTTGCTGTACCATCAATGACCATAAACCCGCCTTGTTTTTGAATAAAATCAAAAGTTCCGGTAAACGTTTCATAGGTTCCAGCATTATTAGCAAACCAACCTATATTACTAATGAGTAGTTGTTTGATGTTTGCAAAAGTGATTCCTGTAGTGTTGCCTACATATTGTACAACACTCATAAACACCATTCCGTAATTAGAGATAGATCCAACCGATGCTGAACTGGCAATAACTAAATCCCTGAGGATTAAATTTTGCGCTTCACTCCCTGTCAAATTAAATACTTTTCCTCCTGAAAGTGTTAACATTTTGATAGCACCTCCTGTAGAGCCCGTAAATAAATCACCACCAGTTCTTACCAATTTATCTTCGGTAGAATCCATACCCACTAAATAGGCATTATTCAGTTCTATAGGGTACGCTAAGTTAATAGTGCCGTTAATTTCATAGAGTGTTGTAGTATTCAGCAAATATTTAGATCCACCACCAGCAGTCAGTTCTGCACTTAAATCTGCAGCAGATTTAATGAGTTTATAATTAGTCCTTTTATCTACGGAGGCCTCCATTTTTGTCCAAGCGTTCGCTTTGTAAAAGTAAAATGCATTTTCTGTAATATCATAAACCAAAAGTCCATTTGCAGGACTTGCAATGGCAGTCCGTTGTGTCGAAGTCATTCTGGGCGCTAACATGCCTTTTGTTTCTGATTCTACATCCAACATTGCAGATGCGTTTGGCTCCAAAGTTCCGATACCCACTTGTGAGTAACCAGTGGTGCTCAATAAGAATAAAGCGAT
>JBBSPS010000412.1:0-1741 GCA_038258655.1 Bacteroidia bacterium | reverse complement strand
GTAGAATGGTTAATAAATATAAATTAACAGAAGGGCAAAATAATTCCTTAAAGATCAGTGAAAGCGATTTAACTAACGGTGTTTATTTTTATTCTGTAATTATTGATAATACTGTGAAGTCGTACAATAAAATTGTGATTGTAAAATAATAATAAATAAATGTAAAGGTTTATCTTTACGTGAATGAAAACCTTTTATTTATATTACTTAAAGCCAGTGCTCAGAATTATAATTCTGAGCACTGGCTTGTTTAAAGCCAGTGCTCAGAATTTAATACCTAATGGATCGTTTGAATTATATAGTAGCTGCCCTACTTCGTCAAATCAATTATCTCTTGCTACCTCGTGGATAAATCCAACAGCAGGGACTCCAGAATATTTTAATGCTTGCGCCAGTCCATCCGGAAGTGTTAGTATTCCCCAGAATGCTTTTGGTTATCAAAATGCAAAACAGGGTTTAGCTTATGCGGGATTCTATACACTTAATTTGCCTTTTTCTAATGGCAGAGAATATATCCAAGTCCAATTAACAGATAGTTTAAAAAAAAACCAGATGTATTGTGTTGAATTTTATGTAAGTCTTGCTAATCAGATGTATTATGCTACTAACACAATTGGTGCATATTTTTCAAAAACTTCTATAAGCAGTTCAAGTCCTTATACACTGCCATATACACCACAAGTAAATAATTCATCGGTAAATCCATTAACAGATACGCTTGGCTGGACATTCATTTCAGGAAGCTTTATAGCTGCTGGAGGAGAACGATACATAACAATTGGAAATTTTAATACCGATGGAAATAGTGATACAACTTTTGTGGGAGGAAATGGTTGGGGGAAGGGTAGCTCATATTATTACATAGATAGTGTAACAGTAATAGAATGTGATACAACGATACCAAAGAAAATTACTAACATAACAATACCAAACATTTTTACCCCAAACAATGATGGAACAAATGATGTATTTTCAATTACAAGTAAAAATATAAAAACACTTGATTGTAAAATATATAACCGCTGGGGAATTTTAGTAGGAGAAATAAAAAATGCAAATGAAGGCTGGGATGGAAGAACAACAGCGGGGTTGCAATGCACGGATGGGGTTTATTACTACATATTACAAGCTACCGGTGAAGATAAAAAAGAATACAACCAAAAAGGTTTTGTGCAGTTGGTGAAATAAAGAAGCCCCAGTTGCCCCAACCCTAAAGGGAGTTAAAAGCCCAGCCCAAAGATAGGCTGACTGTGGCTTTACACATTGGTATGGAGTTCCTCCCTTTAGGGGAGGTTAGGAGAACAAACCGTAAATGCACTTATTTTGAAAAAGCTGCTTTCACCAAATTACAATTATACATCAAGTGATAGCAGCACTTTAAATTCTATTGCATGGCAATGCCCATTATCAAGTGGTAACTCTGTTTATCAGGCGCGCGTTTTATTGATGACCATTGCAAACAATGTGATAGAATTTACAGATGATTGTAATGTATTGGGAACAAGATCACTGGAGGATCCAACAGCTCATGTAACACAAACAAATACTGAAAATAAATCATTCAAATTATATCCGAATCCGAACGATGGTAATATGATCTTTGAATATTCATTATCAACGCAATCAACTGGAGTGTTTGTATTGTATGATATTACAGGTAGAATGGTTAATAAATATAAATTAACAGAAGGGCAAAATAATTCCTTAAAGATCAGTGAAAGCGATTTAACTAACGGTGTTT
>JBBSPS010000411.1:0-1742 GCA_038258655.1 Bacteroidia bacterium | reverse complement strand
TGAGATTTTGCGATTAAGGTTAGTCCCCAAAAGATTAGGGTCAATGTAATTTTTTTCATTCTTTTTAATTTGTTTTTTTGGTATGAATTTTTATTAAATGTTTAGATCGTTTATTTATAATGGGATTTGGCGTGTAATACTATGATCCTCCTCGAATAAAAACTGGCTTTGGAAAATCCCCAGGATTTTACAAGTGAGAAAAGACCGAGCCATAGCTTATAGGATACTGTGTTGTGCAACGTTAATCTTTGTCTTTAACTTTATTTTATGGCCATCAGGCTTCAGTGCGACAGTTGTTTTGAAAATATAATTTGCTAATTTCTGATCAATTTCGGCTATGGTTCTCCGCATTTCATTTTGGTGTGATAATTTATCCGCTCGCAAGTATTGTCTAAGTTTTATATTCAGACTGCAATTCTATTCGATTTGCTATAGCAAATTGAAATTTAAGGATCTATAATTTTACTCAAAATACGTTATATAGAATTAATCCGCCAAAAAGAAATGCTAAGGGTGAAATTAATTGAAAGTAAAATGGTTTGAGCATATCCGCACTTTTCATTGAAAATCTATGATGTAATTTTCTCGGAACAATATAAAGTATCAGAGATGTTATGAGCATTATCCATCCAAAAATTTTAAACGCAATAGGAAATTTAGATAATTCCGAGCATACTATCAAAGCTATTGCTGGAATCAATCGAAGCGTTATTTCTGCATAATTTATAATATTTGTACTACCGGCTTTCCTTAAGGTGTTCCTCGCTCTTATTGGATTAGTAAGCATAATAAATCCAATGAAAATTATAAAAATTCCGAAAAATATCACTACCCATTTTGCAATTAATATTATCATAATTCAGATCATTTTTTTGAATGTGATTTATTAAATGACAGGCAGTTTTGGTCAAATGTTGCACGGCATTGATTTGGATGAGCCATTTCGTGTTAAAGGACGAGCCATTAAAAGTACAAAACTCCGCTGTAAAATTCCCAAGACCCGAGAGAAGCGAACTGGCGAAGCAATTTTTCAGATTGACACAAGCCCAGCAATGGCTTATACACGGCTGTAGTACGTTTTTATCCGCTGTTTTTAACTAATTCCGCACTTTTGTCATTTCGGTTATTCGCAACATAATAAAATCCGATTGAGAGTAAAAAGCATAAAATCCACGCAATAAATTCTGCTGACAATTGATAATAATCATTATGTTTCCAATCGCTCAAGATTATATGTAAAATTGGTGTGGTCAATGTCAAAACAAAACCTGTCAAAATCAGGCGTAATTTATTTTTTACGATTAGATTTTTCATTCCGTACACAATAGGATAGTATAAGCACAAACTAATGATCATCGGTATCAAATTATAAAATACTGAAACTGAAATCATATTCCATAAACTCATATCGGGCACACCAGGAAAATTACTTATCGTTTCGGGAAGATAAGTTTCATTGGTGAGATTGTATTTCATTATCACAAAATATATTATCATAAACGACAAGTCTTTAACCGCAATATGGATTGGAAAAAGTCTAAATCCGTTTATTTTCATTTATTCCCGATGTTTTTTTAAATGCACTACAACTTGTATATACAAGCACCAAACATACCAAATACTATCCCATTTGGAGGGACATGTGTACATTGTGGCGCTCAACTTCATCGAATATAAATTATATCTCCCAAACGTCAAACACAATGTTGCCTAATTTAAATCTGGTTTAATGTTTGTCAGTG
>JBBSPS010000410.1:0-1750 GCA_038258655.1 Bacteroidia bacterium | reverse complement strand
GTACACATATTTACCCCGTTTCTAATGAAAAAAATGTAAAATTTCTCTTTTTCATCGAAAATCCTGCAATGTGGGTTAAAGTATAACGGTGAATGATCCATTTCTCAAACCAAACAAACTTATTCGACAGCACAACGGAAGCATTAGACCCACTGAATAAGATCCCGCAATTTTTACACTTGTAACGCTGCTTACCTGCTTGTTGTCCCCACTTTATGGAGTCATTAAAGCCACAAGCCCAACATCTTTTTTTTGTATTTTTCATAGATAAAAAAAGCTTCATTGAAATCAATTTCAATGAAGCTAATAAATTATCGATTAAATACATTGATTATCAAATATTTACATGGTTAAATACGGGATGTTACCAACTATTTTTGACCATTATATCTATAAAAAGCCTCAAGAAATTGAGGCTTTTTTTTTGAAAGAGGGAAACTTGATTACATCTCGTATAAATGAGACACTTCAAAGTGGGAGGGAAGCGGTATATTTAACTTATAGTTTTTTATAAATTAATTTAATTCTTGATTCAATAATACCTAGAGCAGTATCTATCAATAGTAAAACATTACTTATTTTATCGGTAGCGTAAATACCTATTTGCCTTTGTTTTACTGTAGGATTTAATACACTAATGTTCCCTAATCCCATATATTTTGTATCTCTAATTATAAGACACCCATCTTTTTTAAAAATTAGTTGATCAGGAAAAGTTTCGTTTCCGTTTAAGTCGTTAAACTTTAGTACTGCATTACTTGCTACCGTAGATATTCCTTGTACTGTACAAAAGCTAATATTTATATTGTCACATTCAATTAGATGTATGGAATCAGCAATTACATTATTAATTACTACGTTTGTACATTTGTATAAAAATAAACCGGTCTCGAAGCCATATTCTTGCCCTATGATTTTTAAATTATTTCCCAAAGTAAATCTTAGAGGAATTAAAAATTCATCTTGTTTGTAATTTCCAGTATAGATTTGTTGTAGTAGTACTTTTCTTTGATTATGTATATCATGCTTTAATGGATTGCTATACTCACATATTTGATAGATGGGATGTTCTTCATTTCCTACAAAATCTGACATTAAGTTGTAAATTTCAGGATGGTCATTATGTAAAAGTTGTATCATTTTATTATCATTAAAATATTTCATAGAGTATGGGAAATTAATACTACCAGGTTTCTTGATTTTAGATTTAAATATTTCATACAAATCAGAAAATAAAAAGTTTAGCGAACTCCTTAATAATAAAATACAATTTTCTATTTTAGGTCTATAAAATGTATTAGGAGCATTATATTTAACACTATGATACTTGAGGATTAAAAAATCTAAAATCTCCTTTGCCTCGGTTATTTTTTCAACTATTTGCTCTTGTGTGTCAGTTTTATAAACCATTCTATTTATTTGATTATCCTATTGAATATAGGGATTTTTTAATTAAATGAGAATCGTATTAATAAAAATTTAGTGTTGTATAATTTAATGTAGAGTGAAAGTTTTTCTAATTTTTTATTAAATGTCTAGTCCTAAATAAGCGATACAGTTTTACAAGGATACTAATTTTAGATAGCACTGAGAATTTTCTTGGTGCTAATTTTCATTTTATAGGTTTTGATTTTAATTTTTGATTGTTTGTGCATTTGATTTGGAGTATAAAACTGGCAACTGAGATGTGGTCTTTCTTCATTGTATATTTGTATTGATTGATTGACTACTTTTTTCATTAATTCAATAT
>JBBSPS010000409.1:0-1759 GCA_038258655.1 Bacteroidia bacterium | reverse complement strand
TAGCAGTGTTTAATATTTGTTAGCAAATAAGTTTATATTATTATGACACTTTTAATTAGCAGTGTTATTTAATTATATCAATCATCTAATTTTTTTAATTTTTACTTGCTGTTAGATTTAAATGCTTTTATAGTATATACACGTGTCAAAAAGTTTTGGATATGTTAAATTATCTCTCCAAATATTAAGATACTGTATACACATTATATGAGGAAATTGCTTAGTTAACTATAATATATATTTACAGCATGGAGGAAGAACTGAGTTAAGAACTTCGTTAATAGTTAGATCAAATTTTCAATTCACGAATTTTCAAAAGATAGCTTATTCTCTGGTATACATATGAGAAGAACCTAACTCAAAGAGAAGTTTAAGAGTAGACAGGCATAGCTTAATCCACGATAAGTCAGTTTCTTAAAAAGTGGCGTTAAACAGGAGTTGTTGAGGATTTAGAAAGACAAGGAAGAAGTAGATCTATTTCACCAGAATAAGAGGAAATGATTGTCGGTCTTTAGGGAAATGATAGAATGAAGACTGCACAATAAATATAAAAAGAAATGACCAACTTTGGAGAAAGTGTATCTTATAGAAGTACATTGGCAACAATTAATGAGTAATTTAAAAGTGTTTATGCTCGGTATAAAATTAACCTGAGTGATGCAAATAAGATAAAGAGAGTCTAATGGTGTGATGCCCACAAGGAATGGAGAGATTGGAAATGGGATACTGTAGTTTGGACAGATGAGAAAATGTTTGAACTAAATCCTTAAGGATTGAGGAATCGAATTAAAATAAGATTTGATGAATAGGTAAGTGATTTCCCACTAAAATTAGTCCAGCAAGGTGGCCAAAAAGTTATGTTTTGGGGAGCTATATCAAGTAAGGGAAAAATATTTTTTGATATATTAGAAGGAAAAATTGACTCAAAATATTTTTCTTAATTTCTCAAAGATAAAGCATTACCAAAGATCAGGAAGGTGCATAAAGAATCATTTATACTTATGCAAGATAATGCCCCACCTCATAAAGGAGATTGTTTGAAACTTTTAAATTAGCTCAAAGTAAAAGTTATGGATTGGCCACCCTAATCTCCTGACCTAAATCCTATCGAATAGGTTTGGCTATGGATGCAACAGAAAGTAAAGACCTAGGACTTTGATAGCAAAGAAGATATGGTTAGGTTTGTCAAACAAACATGGGAGCAAGTCCCCAATGAAACAATTTTGTAGTACATAAAAATGATAAAAACAAAAATAATATGGGTTAAATAAAATGCTGGAGATCTGTATCCCGACCATAATATATTAACTTGATGTATATAATAATTCTATTTAATAAGTTTCTATTTAATCATAAAATATATAGTAGTATCCAAAACTTTTTGACACGTGTATAGTGTTAAAACACATTGAAATTAAAATAACGAATAAATATGATAATACGTCACCCTTCAAATCAAAATTCCCCAAATTCAAAGTTGAATTTGGGAAAATTCAACTTTGAATATAAAGCGAACTGCCTTAACTTTGTCAAAAAATTAAAATTTTGACATATTTTTAATCAGCAAATTATAAATTTTCATTTGGTGCCAGAAATTAACATTTTTTTTATAAAAAATAATTTCTTTTAAATGTTTAAATTTTATAATTAAAAAATTTTAAAAATTAAATGTTAACACCCATAAAGAAATAAGAATAGCAATAATCAATTTAAAGCCTTACGCAATGTAGTAATATGGAAGGGTAAGACGAGAAAAATT
>JBBSPS010000408.1:0-1783 GCA_038258655.1 Bacteroidia bacterium | reverse complement strand
GATGATTTTCTTGATGAACTAAAAATTAATCAGAAATTGGCAAGACTTTCAGCTGATAAAGCACGGGTAAAACATGTTTTAAACTTTACTAAAACCAATCAACTTACTTTTCAAGAAATAAATGAACAATTTCTTAGAAAATTTATATTTCACTTAAATAAAAAGCATAATCTTTCAGAAAGGTCAATAGTCAACAATCTGGTTGTAATTAGAACCATATATAACAGAGCGATTAAACTTAATATTGTAGACAGAAAATTATATCCTTTTGGCTCTGGCAAAATTAGAATTAAGTTTCCCGAAAGCGAAAAAATTGGTCTTACTAAAGATGAAGTAATCAAAATAGAATCTACTACTAATCTCACAAAATTTGAGACTCACGCTCGAAATGTATGGTTATTCAGCTTTTACTTTGCTGGAATACGTGTTTCTGACCTCTTAAAGATTAGGTGGAGTGATATTTATGATGATAGACTACATTACCGAATGAATAAAAATTCAAAGATTATATCACTTAAAATACCAAATAAAATACCTCTGATTTTGGAATATTATATTGAGGATAAACAAAGCGATAATGATTTTATATTTCCCGAATTAAAAAATGCCAACCTTGAAAGTGCACAAGATATATTTGCTAAATCAAGAACTGCAAATAAAAAATTCAACAAATATCTTACGCAAGTAGCGGAGAAAACTAAGATTTCGAAAAAGATAACAATGCATATTGCCAGACACACATTTGGAACTATTTCAGAAGATAAAATACCAATTAATATGCTTCAAAAGCTATACAGGCACTCTTCCATAACAACTACAATAATGTACCAATCTAATTTTATTCACAGAGATGCTGATGATGCATTGGATAGTGTATTGAACTTTTAGAAAAAATAGCTTTAAAAATATCCATAGAGATGTTTAGGCGCTATGTTAAATTCATTAGCAATTCTCACACAAACTTTCATTATACTAATTTTCTGTCCCGCATTTCCTTTATCTTTAAAACACTAGAATCAAATGAAGTATGGAATTCTAAATCGTCAAATGTTAGAACCTATAACTCTATCAGTTTTGAATTTGTCCCCATTTTTTTAGAAATGCTGTTAGAAATTTTGTAGTATTTGAATAATATCCCCAATTTAAATTTTAAGAAAAGCAGGTTTTTTTGGTGAATTGTTAAATTTAACAATCTTATGAATTTCTTTTACTGTTGCAGATATATATCTGCAAATAACTGTCTAGCAAGAAATACCATATTACGATTTGTGAATTAATAAAATGTCATACTGATATGTAAACTGTTTATTTATTCAATGCTTAAGATTTTATGCGTGCTATATTCATGTGGGAAGAATGAAGTGATAGTTAGTTTTATTAAGGAGGCGTAAAAAAAGATTTGAAAAGTAAACCTGCTTGATGCAAAGACGCTAGTGGGATTGTATTGAATAGACCATTAAGAATAATTAATAGCATTGGAAATTATACTTTATTATTATGAATTGCTTTCAGAATTGTACTTTAGTATGAGTATTCACAGGAAGTCCGGTATTAGTGTGAATTGCTTTCAGAATTGTACTTTAGTACAAGTATTCAAAGGTGTTGCTATTTATATGCTCTACCAAGATGAGTTGTGAATTGCTTTCAGAATTGTACTTTAGTATGAGTATTCACAGGTTTGTTGCGGGCAGTAGCACTAACAACCAAGTTGTGAATTGCTTTCAGAATTGTACTTTAGTATGAGTATTCACAGGTACGACTGCTTTTCAAAGTCCACCAAATG
>JBBSPS010000407.1:0-1807 GCA_038258655.1 Bacteroidia bacterium | reverse complement strand
TTGGGTATATTAATCTCATGGCTTTTAATCCTCTTTGATGGAAATTTTATTCCAATAAAATATGCCTTAATAATTTTTCTTACTGATTTTTCAATTCGTGTTTTTGGTAATCCAAGGTTCTCGCCACTTTTAATAATTGGGCGCTTTTTTGTAAGAAATCAAAATCCCGAATATGTTGGTGCTGCACAAAAAAAATTCGCCTGGTATATCGGTTTTATCCTATCGGGCACGATGTTTTTGCTTCTAGTCGTCCTAAACACTTACAGTTTTATAACTGGTATAGCTTGCCTAATATGCTTGATTTTTATGTTTTTTGAAACTGCTTTTGGAATATGCATAGGGTGCAAAATTTACAATTTCTTTAATAAGAATAAAGCACAATATTGCCCAGGAGAAATATGCGATGTCAATGAAAAACAAGAAATTCAAAAAATTATATGGCCACAGGTCCTTCTCCTATTTATTTTTATAACGTACATATTTCTAACAGTCTTTTTCTTTAGTAAAAAGATTCAAGAAAGGCCTCACCCACTGTTTAATAAGGAAATTGCCAAAGAGCCAAATTACTAAAAATACTTTGTGTTGTTTTTGGTAAAAGCAATAATAACCAACCAAAATAAAATTTATTCAAAATGATTTCAAACAAAAAAACAGCCAGAATTGCGGGATTATTATACTTAGGTGTTGTTCTCTCAGGTATCTTCAGTTTAATGTATGTTCCTTCACAGATTATTGTATATGACAATCCTGAACAAACATATGAGAATTTAATCTCTTCTCAACTGTTATTCAGGTTCGGAATTATTAGTGGCTTAATATGTTATACTTTTTTTCTTTTCCTACCACTTGTTTTGTACAAATTATTTAAACCTGTCAATCAGGATTATGCAAAATTGATGGTCATTTTAGCGATTATAAGCGTACCCATGTTTTTTCTGAATGTTCAAAATCAATTCACGGTACTATCCCTTGCTGATAGTTCAAATATTGTCTATGACTTTTCCATTGAACAGCAACTATCGCAAATTATGCTATTAATTGAACAATACGATAATGGCATGAGAATGATTCATGTTTTTTCGGGTCTTTGGCTTTTACCCTTTGGATATTTAGTTTTCCAATCTGATTTTTTGCCAAAATTTTTAGGGGTCCTATTGATGTTGGGTTGTTTTGGTTATCTCATTAATTTTTTAGGCCATACCATCATACCTCAATATGCAAATATGGGAATATCATCATATATAAGTCTGCCAGCAAGTATTGGTGAAATTGGGACTTGTTTATGGTTATTAATAATGGGTGCAAAAAATGCGAAATCACTTTAATAACTGTGATATGAAAGGTATTAAAAAATGGTATAGATTTTATATTCAAGTAAAACATAATTACAATAAAATTCCTCATAAAGTTTAATTTTTAATTTTTTCAAAAATGACAACAGACCTATTTATAAAATTTTTCCACAGAGATCTTAATAAATTAAAAACTGAAATAAGTTCGTACTCCAAAACAAAAAATATTTGGATAATAGATCCAGAGATTTCAAATTCTGGGGGAAATCTCTGTCTACATATCGTTGGGAATTTAAATTACTTTATAGGTTTCGCACTAGGAAAAACTGATTATGAAAGAGACCGGGAGTTTGAATTTTCTGCAAAATATATTCCTGCCAATAAATTAATTGAGGAAATTGATGATGTTTCAAAAATAATATCCAATAGTTTACAAAAGCTATCCAATGAATATCTCCTTGAGCAATATCCAATTCAGAAATTTGAAGAAAATGTATCTGTGGAATTTTTATTGA
>JBBSPS010000406.1:0-1867 GCA_038258655.1 Bacteroidia bacterium | reverse complement strand
TTCAGCCATAAGTTCGTTTTCAGCTTGTTGCCAACGTGTTTGTGTATGGACCGTTGCGTGTTAAAGCACGAACCATTAAAGATACAAAACTACGCTGGAAAATTCCCAAGAATTTTCCAGATGAGCACAGACCCAGCAATGGTTTATACACGGTGTTGCCAACTGGTTTTATTTGGCCGTTTTTATTTTCTTTTGGTTCTCGTAACTAAACTCGTCCAATTCTTTTAATTCAGTTGCTATTTTCTTTTTCCATTCCGCAAGTTTTTGTTCGTTTCGCCCACTTTCAGTTTCTTTTACCAAATCCAAGCGACTTTTAGAAAATTCAGTCATAATATCGTTATTGATTTGGTTTATTATGTCAAATCCTTTTGCTATTTGTCCTTTATTTTCTAAAGCTCTTTTTCTAAATTTTCTTGCGTGAATTTCTGCAAGGTCAAATTGCATTTGTTGAAAATCAATTTGTTTTGGAATGTCTGCAACTTTTGTACTGTCAATCCAAGAAGCATTACCGAGAAATATGTTTTCTATTTTTTGATTCAGATTCCGTTTCATAAAGTCAAATCCACCTATTGCGTGTGAAATCATAAATTGACTGAAAACGACATCATTATTTTCATCGCTGATTTTGATTTTAAAATCCTCTATGGTTAATTTTTGGGCAGAACTCCATCTTATTTGTCCTTCTTGTAAATTCTGTCCAAATGTAGCACTCAATGAACTAATTGTAAAAATCAGTCCGATTATTATTCTATTCATACGGTTCTTTTTTTAACTTGTTGGCAACGGTGGTGCTATGAGTAGTAGCGGATTAAAAACACAAAACTTTAAATTTATGACAAAAGATAATAAACATCAGAAACTTTCGGAAAGCACAGAACCCGCTATTTCTTATAGCACGTGTTATGCCTCGTTTTTGTACGTGGTTTTATTTTCAGGTGGTAGAACTTCTGCTTTTTTGGCAAAGTATATGCAAGAACACCCTCATTATAAAAACTGCATTTTTGTATTTATGAATACTGGAAAAGAACGTGAAGAAACTTTAGAATTTGCTGATAAATGCGATAAAGAATTTAATTTAAATTTGATTTATTTAGAGGCAAAAGTAAATAATGAAAAAGGCAAAGGCACAACATACACAATAGTTGATTTTGAAACTGCATCAAGAAAAGGCGAACCATTTGAAGCGATGTTGAATAAATATCCTTTGCCTAATAATATGGCTTCAAATTGTACTAGAGAATTAAAGCAAAGACCTATTGATGCTTATTTACGTGATAATTACAAAGATTACAATATTATTAAAGTAATAGGAATTAGAGCCGATGAAGCGCACCGAAAATCAAATAATGCTGAAATTGAAAAAGTTATTTATCCATTATGTGATGAAGTAAAAATTGATAGCAAATTTATTCGTAATTGGTGGGAAAGAAAAAGTTTTGACTTACAGTTAAAAGACTATGAAGGAAATTGTGATTTATGTTTTAAAAAGTCATTAAAAAAGAGATTAACAATTATAAAAGAAAATCCAGAAAGTGCTAAATGGTGGCTTGAAATGGAACAAAAATATAGTTCTGAAGAAATACCAAGATTTGATTTAAGAACAAATAAAAGCATTGAAGAATTAGTTGAAATGGCACAAAGACCGTTTACAAAAGCACAAGATTTACACGAACTTTCACAACAACAATGTGATTTGTTTGAATTTGAAACTGATTGTTTCTGCAAGTCCTCTTAAAATGAGGCATAACGGTTCGTGTATGGTTAGTGGCGGATTTGGAAGCACTAACTTTCAGTTTAGCACTTGGTTTGATAAATGCTAAAAAAATGAATTTCAGCACAAAACCGCCATTAACTATACACTTTGTTG
>JBBSPS010000405.1:0-1878 GCA_038258655.1 Bacteroidia bacterium | reverse complement strand
GAAAGGCCGCAGTTCAAGAAATTGATCTGCGGTTTTTTATTTAGAAGCTGCAAAGAATGCACTCTCTATTTCATCCAATTTGAAATAGGGTTTTCCGGTTGGTTTACCTGTGGTGTCTCTCTCTAAATAATGAGGATTAATGATGTTCTGCCGACACAACTTATAAAGGTAGGTCTTTGAGCAGTTTAAGATCTCAAGTGTTTGACTAAGGCTTCTAAAAGGGAAGCCGTATTGGGAAGGGTTTGCTTTTTGATTTTCCATATAACAGTAATTAATTGTGCTTAATTGTTTGCACAACATTACATATTATGGATTAAAAAACTGGGGGATTAGGCTTCCAGAAAACTTCCAAAAATATTGTGGAAGTAATTTTCATTGTATGAATCTTCCTTAATGTTTTTTCGAATTTGTTCATCAGAGCATGTTAGGCCTAAAACATGTTTAAATTGTCTTGCTGCGTGCAGCTTATTATCATATTCAAACAAACCCTTATTATTTAAAAAGTAAATAAGATTGCCAATTCTTTTATAATTGGTTTTCCGTTCATTTCTAGTATCAACTAATCCACTTGAATAACAAATTCGTTGCAGTTCAAGTACGTCTAAACCATTTTGTAATCTAAGATTTACTTCAGTATATGTGACATCTTCAAACTCATAGGATTTATCATTATTAGTAACCTCATTCTGTAAATGATTTCTTTTTTCTTCAGGATTTTCATTCAATAAACGATCTATCAATTTCACTTGATTATTTAGTCCTGGAATATAGAAGTCTTCGTTTGGGTCTATGTTGGCCAGAAATTGTTGATGCCTTGTCTTATTTCTAATTAATATCCTATGTAGTTTTTCATAGTTCACCCAACCTTTCCTAATTTTAAATAATTCAAATTTAAAGGTTAGGTAATCATACAAAACCATTTCTGGGAAAGAATCATTTGGAACGTATTTTATTTTCATTGAATCACCTTCATAATATGGAACCTTGATATAATATAGGGGTTTTACTTGATTTTTTAATCTTAGCATCCGAAATAGCTTTGTCCTACTGAGATAAAAGAATAAGATTGACAGAAGAGCAAGCAGGAAAAGTAGGGTTCCAAATATTATAAAAGTAAAGTTATGCATTGAAAATAAGGTCTAATGTTGAAAATGTAAATGATTAGAAATATAATTCATATCTAATAAAAACCACTACTAACTCTTAAGTATACTTAGACGAATTATAAAAATAATTTTAATTTGACGGGATAAAACTTGACCTATAACTTGACCCAAAAACAAAAAACCCTCTTAAAAGTGAATTTAAGAGGGTTTTTGGTGTTAACTGTACCTTGGGCCGGAGTCGAACCGGCACGAGTGTTACCTCATTGGTGTTTGAGACCAACGCGTCTACCGATTCCGCCACCAAGGCATTCATAATCGGGTTGCAAATATATGTATTATTCTGAAAAAAATAACCTTTGCACATACTTTTAACAAGTTTTTTTCTTTTGGCTATCAGATCTACTTAAAAACCGAGAATACATGAGATTTTGTTTAGTGATTTAAGTGCCTGAACGTTAACAAAACCCCAAAATTGGAACATAAAATATATTTAACTGTTGATTAAGTATGAAATATCTAGTACTATCAAGTATCCTAATTTTAAAGATTTTTTCATCTATGGCACAACAAAATCCTCTAAGTAAATACCAATGGGAAAATAGGGTTCTTATTATTTACTCAACTGATGATACTGAAAATAATCTACAGGAGCAAAAGATTAAGTATGCCTTATCAAAAGATGAGTATAATGAAAGAGATTTACTAGTATTCCATTTATCAGACAATCAATTTCATAATTTAACTGAGAAGCTATCTGAGGGAATTAGCATTT
>JBBSPS010000404.1:0-1894 GCA_038258655.1 Bacteroidia bacterium | reverse complement strand
TTATCAATTACTTCAAATAATTTTACATAATTGTTTTTACCTCCAATAACATGCTTGCCGGCATATATTTTAAAATATCGTTTTTCAGTTTGTTTTAAGGACTTTACAAGAAGGAATAATTCGCCAGAAGCTTTCATGAACTCTAAGTAATTAGAGATGTATACCAATGAAAATAACAACAAATGTAGGGTTTATAGTATCAAAATTACAATATGATTCCTACAAATGTTAAAAAATTGATTTGACGCAACCATTTGGGTCAATTACATTCGTTTACAGAGGAATAATGAAGTGGCATTTATTTTCGATAATTTATTATGATTTATACGCTAATTATAAATATTTATCCTTTAAATCAATAATAACAAAGGTATTTATATTAATATAATAAAATATGACTCCTACAAATATTGAAATTTTGATTAAAGAAAATGCAACTTACTGAAACGAATAAAACTCTTAAAGAAAAAAGTTAGTTAACAGATACCCTAAAAAAATATTCTATGAAAAAATTTCTATCATTTCTATTTGCCTGTATGATTATTGGATATGTGAACCAGACTTTTGCACAAGAACATACACCTACTGTAATTGCTATATTCCAAGGCGATCAAGCATCTCTTGATAAAGCAGTTACTACAAATAGCGTTGCTTTCACTATAAAAAATATACATACTGATTTTAAAACAAATTTTGAAAACAAGGCCAAAGCATACCTTCCAATAATTGCATTACTTCCTGATAATACGAAGGAGAAAAATGCTCAAAAATATACAGTGGTTTTTCAAAACAACAACCCTGCAATGAGAATGCTTAATCGCCTTTTTATTGTTACAGGAATTCAACTAATTGAATTTAATGGTTCAACGATAAGCCGTGACAATTTTTTTGCACCCTACATGAAATAATAAAAAGAACATTTAAAATTTGAAACAATGAAGAACACAACTTTACTTATGAAAATCACATTGCTATTCTTACTCTTTTTTTTATGTGAGAAAAATTTCGCGCAGACTCCTACATCTATTGTAGTTACGCCATCTCCAACAGTTTTAAATATTCAAAATTTATTATTTGGGCCTGATGTAACAGTAAAGAATCTTACTATTAATTGTCCGACTGCTGCTTACGGAACATTTACGGGCACAGGGTCCGGGATAGGATTAAACAGCGGGCTTTTGCTTACAACAGGATGCGCTATAAAAGCGCAGGGGCCTAATAATGCACCGGACGAAGGATGTGACAATAGTGCTGGGGGAGATAATTGTTTAGAAAACTACCTTAGTAATAATGGTACTTCCTGCGTAATAGGTGGCGCTTGTACACAGGCAGGGTGCAATGGAACCAGCACTAGTGGTAGTGTGTGTACTTGCACATCCTGTTCTGGTAACAATGGTGGAAAAAGTTTTGATGCTTGTTCCATTGATTTTGATATTATTCCTACCTGTGATAGTTTAAAGATCAATTACGTGTGGGCTTCCGAAGAATATCCTGAATATGTTAATTCAAATGTAAGTGATGGATTTGCATTTTTCCTGAGCGGACCGGGGATTAATGGTACTGCTTGTAATAACAGTATAAACATTGCCACCGTTCCGGGAGTAGGAACCGCTGTATCTATTGACAATGTAAACAAGAACAAAAATTCACAATATTATATTGACAATAAAAATACAGTTGCCGGTGGTACGCAATATGATGCTTTTACAAAAGTGCTTCAGGCGAAAGCGAAAGTAACTCCTTGCCAAACATATCATATGAAATAGCCATGTGCTGTTGCGCACAAACACCGATGAATTTTTCGTAGCATTGTGTAAACTAAAAACCTATACAATGAAAAAAACGATTCATTACGAACAAATAGTTTCCATCGGTTGTGGCATAGATGTACACA
>JBBSPS010000403.1:0-1900 GCA_038258655.1 Bacteroidia bacterium | reverse complement strand
CAGAAAAGCCTATGTATGAACAAGGTTTTATTCTGTTACCTCATTTGGCAACTCTTGGGTATGGTGTAGGTCCTGGCGGAGAAGTTATTGATACTTTTCCGTATTTTGTTTCAGGTGTTCTTCACTTAATTTCCTCTGCAGTATTAGGATTTGGTGGAGTATATCATTCACTTATTGGTCCTGAAACTTTAGAAGAGTCTTTTCCATTTTTTGGATATGTTTGGAAAGACAAAAATAAAATGACAACAATTCTTGGAATTCATTTAATTATTCTTGGGATTGGGGCATGGTTATTAGTCTGGAAAGCTCTTTATTTTGGTGGAGTATATGATACTTGGGCTCCAGGCGGTTTGAACACAAATCATGGCTGCCTTTCATAGAAATATGATTACCTTCTCATCTGTCTAAACGGGGAATCTCTTACTTTACAATTTGGTAGCTTTGTATTTTTTAAGTATTATTAAATTTCACTTTGTAAAATTTAATTAGGCTATCAAAAAGTAAAAAGACAATCCCGTACTAAATTTTTTATAAAAACATGGTATCTAATAAAAAAAATTTAACAAGAAAAAAATTTTTGACACTTTACTTTTATGTCTAGGGTCCAAAGGACCCAAGTCCCCCGGACCTCCGAATAGAAAAAAACAAAGTTTTTTTCAAGGCTGCTACGCTTGCCCTAGACATATTACCTAGTATAACCTTATTGCTCTTTGTTATGAAGTAAATTATGAAGTTTCAAAATAAGAATTTACTAGAATTAATGATATTTGGCCTTTATGAAATTCAATGCATTCATACAAAAAAAGTGTATATTGGTGAATCTGAAAACCTTCTTGCTCGCTTAGGGAAACATGCAGCGTCACTAACATAAAATAAACATGATTGTAACGAACTTCAAAAAGATTGGAATCAATTTGGAAAACAAAACTTTGAATTCAAGGTTATTTACTCGGGGTAAGCGTACTCATCACAAGATGACCGACGCAAAAAAGAACAAAGTGTCATAAAACAAAAAATAAAAAAATCTTGTTGGTTATATAATACTGATAAAGCAACATCTTTTATTGTTAATTATCGAAGAGAAATCGAAATTGACGGAGAAATTTTTCTAGGGCTGCTTCGTAAAAAAACTGCTTCGCTGCAAAGTTTTATTCTGCTTCGTTTGCCCAAGTCCGGAGGACCAAGTGTAGCGCAAGCTGCAAAACATCCTAATATTACTATTAGCGAGACTACTATTCGGCGTCGACTTTTAAGCGTAAATTATCTTACTTATAGAGAGATTCAACGCTCTTTAAATGGATACACACCAGTAACCATTAATAACAAGAAATTTCAAAGTATTAGTGCAGCTGTAGAAGCTGGTGTTGCAAATAATCGTCAAACAGTCATGCGTAGGGTAAGCTCTACAAATGTAAAATGGGCAAATTGGAAAATTTCAGAATAAAAAAAAGCTTTCTTTCAGTTTGTATTTATTCAAATTATGTCATTATAAATATACGTGTTTTTTTAAAAATAAATGTCTAACGACTATCCCGAAAGGGAGTAGAATACAAGCGTATTCGAAACGGCAGAAACCTTCGTACTTATTAATATAATATTGTGTTTCACTTTATTCTATTGAATAAAAAAAGTAAAAGGTTAAGATATAGTCTGATCTTTATAGAAATATAAAGCAGGAAAAAACAAGAGTTTTTTCCGGAACGAAGTAGCGACTCGTTTAAACATATATGGGTGATGTTCGTTTGATCACAAATCCAACAATTAGTCCAGCGGTTATTTTTGGATATATTCTTAAATCTCCATGGGGTGGAGATGGTTGGATTGTAAGTGTTGATAACATGGAAGATATTATCGGAGGCCATATTTGGATTGGTACAATGACTATATTTGGTGGTGTTTG
>JBBSPS010000402.1:0-1956 GCA_038258655.1 Bacteroidia bacterium | reverse complement strand
TGCTTAATTATTTGTGTATTGAATTTACGGCGTTGATAGTAAATACACGTGTTGATTAAAGTAAATAGCCGTAAATCGGTATTCCTGAAGGCATAATATTCATTGTATTAGCTGAAGTACTGTCATACCCTGAGCTTAATAACAATCGTCAGGTCCGACACATAATACCTTTGGAATTTCTGTTCCGACATGGTTAGCGTATGATTTTTTCTTTTTTGTTTTGTGGTCAGAATAATGAAAATAGAGTGTATTATTTTTCAATTCGAAAGGCAGATCGTCTGGTGATCCCAAGTCAAATTGTTCCTTAATAACTTTTCCCGTGTCAAGATATAAAATATTTGAATGTCCATGAATTTCAATAGCAGCCTGCACCTCGCTATAGATTGCTAATATATAAAATAACACTTCTCCTTTGCTATTTTTAATTTTACCCAGATAAACGATGTCTTCTTTATCGTCAGGTGTTTTGACGATTTGTTTTTTATTTATTAGTTGGTCTTTGATATATTTTGAGTAGTCATTGACTTGTCCGTTTGCATTAGAAAAAAGAATTACAAGTATTATTATAAATATCGCTTTCATGATGAGTGTTGGAAATAGTAATGCGGCCCCATTGTATATCCGCTAACTTTGGTTATTCATCTATTTTCAATGTTTCCATACGATCAGCTTTTCTTAATTCAGCATTTATCTTAGGCAGTTCAATTGATTTTATCTGTGACCAATTTTTTTCAAGTTTCGTTAATTGAATTTCATTTGTCTTTACTGCTTCAACTACCTGGGAAGTCACAGGCATATCAGTTTCCTCAAGATCATTAAACAAGCTTGAAAATGAACTATATACCTGGTCAAGGCTTTTAGATTTGCTGCCGGGCGTGACTTTCTCAATACTATTTATTTTTTCATCTAATTTATTCAAGGCTACCGCTAATTCTTCACTGGGATTTTTTGCCAATTCTTTTGCCTGCTTGCGAAGGTTTGCAATTTCATTTGACATTCCGGATAATTTTTTTCTTCCTTCATAACACTGCAATGCGAGGTCATGTTGCTTCTGCAAATCCGCTAACGATGTCTTAACCCTTGGATCCATCTTTATTACTAAGGGCTGCGAAAAAGTCTTACCATTTACTGATAATTTAGCCGTATAATTTCCGGGCATTACCCAGGGAGATGTAGCCCGTGGCGCCGTATTTTTATAAATCGCGGATATGGGGTAAGATGGTGGCAGATTGAGCGGCGCATAATGCATATCCCATAGAAACCTGTGTGAGCCTCCTTCTGCAGATAATATTTGTTGCGGACGAATCCAAAACAAAGGAAGATCTACCTCTGGAATAGTATATAAAGTATCGTTGCTGCTATAGTGCCTTATAACTTTTCCTTTGCTATCAATAATGTCAAGTGTTACTTCTCCCTTTGCTTTCTCTTTTAAATAATAATCAATCATTGCACCATCCGGAGGGTTTTGCCCGGCAGGTTCATCGGGTGGCAAAGGCGTGTCAGGATTTAAATTCCATCTTACACGTATCGCTGTCTCCGGCTGAAATAAAATATCATGAGGAGTGGTATTGTTTACCATCTGGCGCAGCGATGTTACATTATCCAATATCCAAAAACCCCGGCCATGCGTGGCTGCTATCAAATCATCATCTTTAATAATAATATCGCGAACAGAAGTCGCAGGCATATTTAGGCGGAGGGATTGCCAATGGTCACCATCATCAAAAGATACGTACACCTGCGTTTCAGACGAAGCATATAACAAGCCTTTCTTTTTGGGATCTTCGCGTACTGCATTTATCGGATCATCGGGCAAACCATTTACAATTAGTTGCCATGTTTTTCCGAGGTCATGCGTTTTGTAAATGTAAGGATGCGCATCATCACATCGTAGCCGGTTAACAGCCGCATAGGCTGTATTGACATTATAATGTCCTGCATCAATCAGTGATAATT
>JBBSPS010000401.1:0-1970 GCA_038258655.1 Bacteroidia bacterium | reverse complement strand
CAATTGTATTTAGTTCTTCAAATTTTTTTAGATGCCAGTCTATTTTCATGTGATAACAAAGATATAATTATACAGGATATTTATTTGTAATTTTATCTACTTAAAATCTATCATGAGTTACATTTCTGCTGATTATATTTTTCCAATCTCATCTGAGCCAATTAAAAACGGTGTGATTACCGTTGATGAGGGCGGGACGATCATTGATACTACCTCACCCCTACCCACTCTCCTTGAAAAAAAGGGGGGGGAGATTGAATTTTATAAAGGAATTATTTGTCCGGGATTTATTAATACGCATTGTCATTTAGAACTATCTCATTTGCGCTCTATGATTTCTGAAAAAAAAGGGATGACAGGATTTATAAAAGAATTGATTTATAAAAGATCCGATTTTTCAAATGAGGAAATACAAAAGGCGATAACAGAAGCGGAAGCAGAAATGATCAAGAATGGAATTGTTGCTGTTGGTGATATTTCCAATAACAACAGTACATTCAGGCAAAAATCAAAAAATAATTTATTGTATCATACCTTTATTGAAGTGTTTGATCTGAATCTGGATGAGGCAAATAAAGTTTTTGAAAATGCCTTACAATTACAATCCGAATTAAATAACATACCCCTGCCACACACAAGCTTTCACACCCTCTCTCAAGAGGGGAATATACGTTCGTCCATCACGCCACATGCTCCTTACACCGTTTCCGAAAAATTATTGAAACTAATAAACGATCATGCAATAAAAAATAAGAGTATCATCAGTATTCATAATCAGGAAAGTGAAGGCGAAAATGAATTGTTTATTTCTGGAACTGGAACAATGGTTGACGCTTTTAAAGAAATGGGTGTAAATACAGATCTACTGAGAAAAACGGGGAAAAACTCATTACAATCAACTTTACCTTTACTTCCAAAAAAATTAAATATATTGTTAGTTCATAATACCTACACATCCTATGAAGATATTGCATGGGCAAAATCTCAATACTCAATACTCAATACTCAATACTTATATTGGTGTACCTGTCCGAATGCAAACCTTTACATTGAAAATAAATTACCCAATTATCAATACTTTATTGATCAAAACGCTCAAGTAGCCATTGGTACTGATAGTTTAGCATCCAATTGGAGCCTATCTGTTTTGGACGAACTAAAAACAATCACAAAACATTTCCCTGAAATACCTTTACAAACTTTGCTTTTATGGGCAACAAAAAATGGCGCTGATTTTTTAGGTTTCGATCAATTAGGAACAATTGAAAAAGGTAAACGTCCAGGACTAAATCTGTTGAAGAATGTAGATGGATTAAAAATTACTCAGAAAACAGAAGTGCAGAAACTGTTGTAGTTTCTGCACTTCTGCTTTAATTTATCTTAAATTAATTTCTATTTATAATTAACTTTTGCATTTTTTGTTTGCCCTCAATATTTATTTTTACAAAATAAACTCCTTCGTTTAAATTTTGAACATCAATTGTTGTATTGAATTTGCCGGGCATACTATTTTTATAACTTTGGATCATTACTTGTTTACCCAATACGTCAGCTATTTCAATTGATAAATCACTTTTTGAAATAAGGTACACTTCAACAGCTACAGTATTAATTGCAGGATTAGGAAATAAATTAAAATTGCCTGAAGCTGAAATATTATTTATTCCAGTGTAGGTAAAATAATAATTAACTGATACAGCGGTACAACCATTTGCATCTTTAATTTCAACCGTATAATTTCCAGTTTGAGTAGGTGAGTATGTTTGGCTATTCGCGCCATTTATAATATTACCTGCAAAATACCATTGATAAGTAAACCCAGATGGATTGGCAGTTAATGTTACTCCGCTTTGAGTTATTGTTGGGTTAGCAGGAATTGAAAAAATTGTTCCGATAACGGGAACTCTACTACTAGTGCAGCCTTGTGTTTGTACCTCCCAGTTGTAGAAAAAATAATAATATCCGGGGTT
>JBBSPS010000400.1:0-1978 GCA_038258655.1 Bacteroidia bacterium | reverse complement strand
TATGCCGAATTGGCTAAAAAAAATAATTTAGAATTTATTCCTTTTATTTTGAAAGATGTGGGTGGAATTGCTTCCCTCAATCAAAATGATGGCATTCACCCTAATGTTGAAGGCCATAAAATCCTGGCGCATACCGTTTGGAAAGTTTTAAAACCTTTGATAGCCCATTGAAAGAGATTCCATGCATGATGCTCCCCTCCTGCTCATGATGCGATTTTTTTGCCATGATTTTGAAAACGAAAACCCCATAAAGAAATAAATTTTAGTACATGACAAAAATATAAATCACTAAAAATAAATCACTAACTATGAGTAAATTAACAATCAAATAATTAGGATAAAAGACTGATATTCATTACATTAAAAGATTATTTCCACATAATTTTTCTAATGAAGAACACCAGTCCAGTCCATAAAGATACAGCGTTAATTTCAGTTTTACAAGGTCATTTTAAGGGAGAACTCCATTTGGCAAGGGTCAAGCTTATTTGTTTATTTATAACAGCTTTATGCAAAGTAAAGACCATCAATTATGATAGGCTGGCCTCTGGATTCGACACCAAGGCTGATAAAAGCAGTTCCTACAGAAGAATACAGAGATTTATGAAGGAGTTTGATTTCTCCATGAAAATTGTCTCTTCACTGATATTCGGCCTATTGCCTGAAAAAAACAACCTGGTTTTGGTATTGGACAGAACAAATTGGAAGTTCGGAACCAAAAATATAAACATTCTAATGTTGGGGGTTAGCTACAAAAACGTGGCATTCCCCTTAATGTTCAAAATGTTGGATAAACGGGGGAATTCCGACACACAGGAACGGATTGATCTGTTAAAGCTATATTTAGATTGGTTTGGAAGAGAAAGTATAGATTGCCTGTTGGCCGATAGAGAGTTTATTGGCGATAAATGGTTGGGATTTTTGAATGAGAACAAAATTAGATATTACATCAGGATCAGGAACAACTTTAAAATATATTCCTATCAGAAACAAAAAGAGATCAAGGCTTTTTGGCTGTTCAATAATTTAAACATTGGCGAATTCCACCACTATCCAAGAATTGTTGAACTGCACGGTCAAAGATGTTATCTCTCTGGAAGCAAAACCATTGACAGGGATGGGAAAATGGAGTTCTTGATCATCGTTTCGTTCAATAAGCCCGAACAAGCAATGGCTTATTATAAACAACGATGGCAGATAGAAACTCTTTTTAGAGGGTTGAAAAGCAGTGGTTTCAATATTGAAGACACGCATGTAACCCATTTAGAAAGGTTGGGAAAACTATTTTTGCTAACAATGATCGCATTTGTATGGTGCTATAAAATCGGCGACTTCCTGGACCGGAAAATTAAAAAAATAACAATAAAAAAACACGGGAGAAGAGCAATAAGCATATTCAAATATGGTCTGGACTTTTTGTCAAAATCACTGTTTACCGGATATAATAGTTTAGAACACAGCTTGTTTCACTTTTTGTCATGTACTTAAGAAATAAAAGCATCGCAAAGCAAGACCTCAAGATATTTTGTATATAAATCCCGAAGGGATGCTGTTTTTAAAGCTAGGATGAAGTCCTACCAGAAAAGGGCAGCATATCTATTCCCAAACATAATCCTCATTATAATCTACATTATATTTTTTTAAAAACGATCGGTACTCATTCTGAAATGATTTTTTAGCATGGTGGGCATGTTGGTTCTTAATATAATTTACAACCACATTTACTTCGCTTGGATTAACAGAAAAAGCACCATAACCATCTTGCCAAAAGAAATTTGCCAAGCTTTTATCTTTCGTTTTTATCCATTTAGACGAATTTGCTTTTATTTTTTGCACTAACGTCATCAGTGCTATTTTTTTCGATAGCATACATAAAATATGAATATGGTCTGTATAGCCGCCAACTATTAATATCGGACAGTCTAATTCATTACATGTGCCGCCTAAATAGGCATGAAGCTCCTGCTCATAAGGTGGG
>JBBSPS010000399.1:0-1984 GCA_038258655.1 Bacteroidia bacterium | reverse complement strand
AATGGTGAATTAGAAAATGTTGATTATGAACAAAATGCAATATTCGGTTTATTCATGCCTAAATACTGTCCTGGTGTTCCTACTGAAATGTTAGATCCTATGAACACTTGGTTACAAAAAGGCGCATACATTGGTAAAGCTATTCAATTAGCGCATTCATTCCACTTAAACTTTGAGAAATTTGCACATCAAGCATCTAAACAAATTATTGAAGGTGGTCCACTAATTGATGAACACCACAAATTGGAAGATACTATTAAGTAAATAAATCCTTAACACATTTAAAAGGGGGCTCTAATAGATAGTCATGGTCGGAAGATTTTTTCTTCCGACTTTTTTGTTTTAAAAAGTATGCAAAAGTATTAATTAATCATTTGATTATCAGATATTTATATTGTTTGTTTGATATATTTTTTGTATCTTAATACCTGATAATCAATCTATTATGTCAGTATTTAAAGACCACAAAATCTCAGTTAGTCAATTATTAGGAGTTATTCCAGAGGCTCTTTTATCCAAATTATCTTTAACGACCAAAGTCGATTACTATGCAAAGGTTCTTCATGGCAAAAAAATGTTCTATTTGCTACTTTATGGTATTATAGAGAATGAAAAACTAAGTCAACTTACTTTAGAGGATACTTTCAATGATTTTTTATTTAAAACACTTTTTGATTTAGACACATCCGAAACCGTAAGACGGAGTTCTATATCTGAAAGGTTATCTAAAATTGATTCCGATTACTTCCGCCAGATATACCAATGTGTTTACCAGCAGTTTTACGACGCTTGCCCTAATACGAATAATGAAAAACATCATTTAATCCATGTTGATAGTACCATGGTTAGTGAAGCTGCAAGTAAATTATTAGAAGGGATTAATCATGAAAACGGCAAGAGATCAGTCAAGTACAGTATGGCTTTTGATGGTTTATTACCTTGTCATTTTGATGTATTTACTAAGTCAACCTATTCCAGTGAAAATATCGCATTACCAGAAGCTATAATGAATCATGTAAAGCAAGAAACCCATCATCAAAACATCTATGTTATTGATAGAGGGCTTCAGTCTACAAGAACCATGAGATCGTTTAGTAATGATGCTGTTACTTTTATTATTAGAGCAAAAGAAAACCGAAAACATGTAGAACTGCAATCGTTACTTGAAAAAAATCAAGATTTAGATTTAGGAGAGTTGACCCTTATTAAAGATAGTAAAGTGCAACTTTACACAGGAAAACCAATACACAACAAAAAAGGCAATGTACATTATAGAGAAGAGTCGGTAGACACTGCTTTTCGTTTAATTGTAGCCAAAACAAAAACAGAAGATCCAAAAGAATTTTGGTTTATCACCAATGATCTTGATCTATCTGCTAAAGAAGTAGCCCAAGCTTATAGAAAACGATGGGATATTGAGGTGTTTTTTCGTTTTATAAAACAAGAACTAAATGTAAGCCATCTCGTATCATTAAATAAAAATGGAATAGAAGTGATGCTATACATGACTTTAATAGTAGCCATGTTAATCTTAATCTATAAAAAAGCCAACCAAATAGGGTATAAAACTGCTAAAAGAAGATTTAAAATGGAACTCAGAAATTTAGCTATTGCTATGATTGTTGTGGTCTGTGAAGGAAATTTAAACCATTTAGAAACCTAAAAAAAAGGTCGGAATTTCTTCCGACCATGACTACTTTAAAAGGAGCTTTTTTTATAGTGTTTACTTTTTTTATCATAAAATACTATTGAACGTTTTGCTTGGTCGCATAGCATTGGTAACCAAAGTTTCATTTGGTTCATAATAACCACCAATGTTTACAGGATTGCCTTGTACGTTGTTTAATTCATTTACAATTGCTGTTTCATTTTCAGCTAATTGTTTTACTAAGGCTGAAAATTCAGCTTTTAAAGCGGTGTCTTTGGTTTGTTCAGCCAAAGCTTCTGCCCAATAAAGTGCTAAATAAAAATGACTTCCTCTATT
>JBBSPS010000398.1:0-1990 GCA_038258655.1 Bacteroidia bacterium | reverse complement strand
GAGTGCTGAATTTTTTTACCGCAAAATCACTACTTGTTTGCTTTGTTGCCTTATTAACAATGGAGGTGGGTATTAGCTTCAAAATTTGACCCAGTGCACTCTGTCAGAAATAATATTTACTTTTGCTCATATGGATTTTGGTTCTGCAAAAACAAAATTCCATTAAAAAAGGGAGATTACTTGTTAGTAACTCCCTTTTATTGATAATTTATTTCGGACGCTAGTGATTTTTAGCTGTAACATCCGAAGAACAAGGTTTGCTTGGTTCAGAATATTATGCTACACATACTATTTATCCTTTAAATCAAACGGTAGCTAATATTAATATGGATGCAATGACTTTGCTTGGTAAAATGAAAGATGTTACTGTTGTAGGTTACGGACAATCTGAATTGGAAGATGAATTGGCAAAGGCAGCAAAGACGCAAGATAGATACTTAATGCCTGACCCAACTCCTGAAAGTGGTTCCTACTATCGTTCCGATCATTTTAATTTCGCAAAAGTAGGTGTGCCTGCATTGGATGCAAAAGGAAGAAGTGATGAAGCAACACATGGCAAAGAATGGACAAAACAACAAAATGATATTTGGCGAAAAGAAAATTATCACAAACCGGCTGATGAATATATTGCCGGAAAAATGAATTTTGATGGAATGGAACAGGATGCTCGTTTGCTATTTACTTTAGGATACAACTTAAGCAATCAAACTAGTTTCCCGAAATGGAAAGATGGTTCTGAGTTTAAAAAGATACGAGAGAAATAGATTGTAGGAATATGAAAACGATTATCTTAGATAAAGTTTCACACCATGGAGCGGAAGTAGTAGTAATAAAATTTCCGATAGATACACAATTAGGAACAGCTGTTCGTAAACTTAAGAACGTGCGTTGGAGTGCAACTCATAAAGGGTGGTACGCACCCTACTCTATTCCGATATTAAATGATATTAAAAATATTTTTAGTCCGATATGTAAAATTGATGCTGCTTTATTAAAAGAAAAAATTGCAAAATATAATGCTGATCCCAAAAACAAACAATTAAGTGCCGAAGCGGTTTTAAAAATTGAAAAGTTTAAAAGTTGGATGCGTTCAAAACGATACAGTGAAAGTACAATTGGGACATATACTGATGCTTTGAAAACATTTTTAAAATATTATCACAATAAACCGATAACTGAAATTTCAAATGATGATATAATAGATTTTAATAATAAATATATTCTGGCAAATAATTTTTCTTCATCCTATCAAAACCAAGTGGTGAATGCTATTAAATTATTTTTCAAAACGATTCAAAATACTACCATTCAAGCAGAATTGATTCATAGACCAAAACGTGAAAAATTATTACCAAATGTATTAAGTAAGGAAGAGGTAAAATTGATATTAAATGCTCATTACAATATAAAGCATAAGGCAATGTTATCATTGATATATAGTTGTGGTTTGCGTTGTGGCGAACTGCTTCAGTTAAAACCAGAACATATAGATAGCAAACGAAATGTTTTAATTATTAAGCAGGCGAAAGGGAAAAAAGATAGGATAGCGCCTCTTAGTATTAAAATTGTGGAAATGTTACGAGAATATTTTGTTGCATGCAAACCAACAACATATTTATTTGAAGGGCAAAAAAAAGGTGAACCTTATGATGCACGAAGTTTACAATTAGTTTTAAAACAAAGTTTGGAAAAAGTTAATATTACTAAACCTGTTAGCTTGCATTGGCTGAGACATAGCTATGCTACGCATCTGCTGGAAAACGGAACAGATTTAAGATATATTCAGGAAATACTAGGACACAGTAGTAGTAAAACAACAGAAATATACACCCACGTTAGCACAAAAAGCTTACAAAACATTGTTTCACCCTTCGATACCTTATAAATTTTTGATACATTTACTATTATGAATAAAACGATAAAAACCTTCGCCAAGCCCCCCAAAATTGGGGAGATAAGCGAAGGTTTTTATCGCATATAAACAAGTTAG
>JBBSPS010000397.1:0-1996 GCA_038258655.1 Bacteroidia bacterium | reverse complement strand
ACAAATGCTGTCCTGTTATTAGAGAATGGCGCGGATATTTATACGGTTTCCAAACGTCTTGGACATAGAGAGATAAGAACAACTCAGATTTATGCTAAAATAATTGATGTCAAAATGAAGGAAGCGGCTAATAGTATTCCAGCCTTGAAAATTTCTTTAGACTGAAGATCTTCAGGGCAATTAAATCCTATTTCATATATTTGTATAGGATTTTTCTTTTACATCAAGTATTTGGAAATATAAAAATAAGGTTTGAGAAACAAAATAGACATATCAAAAGTTTTTCCTAAATATCTGTTTTGGGATATGGATAGTAGTAAATTATCTCTTCAAGGAGATAAGGATATTATTATTCCAAGAGCTTTATATGCCACTACCAAAGATTCTTTTCTGAAAGATATTAAGTTATTAGAGGAGTATTATTCTAAAAGCGAGAATGTAGATATTCTGAAGAATACTAAAGAAAATATTAGTAATCAAGTATGTGAATTGGTTAGTAACAGATACAATACTAAACCATTCCATCGTTACGCCTTATAAAATGCAAGCGGTTTCTCCTACACTACTGCAAACTATTGAAAAATTACAGCAAATACCAAATTTGTCGGAAATTGCATTGGCCGGAGGAACAAATTTAGCACTACACTAAATGAAATTTAATATATTGTGAAGGTCATTTATATAATAGAAAACGTTAAATTATCTTTGAAATATTGAAAGTTGTGATTATGAATATAGAAGCCACAAAATTAGAATTGATGCATCTTTTACTGCAAACTCAGAAAGAAAGCCTTTTAGCGAAACTTATAAAGGTTTTTGATGAAGAGCAGGTGGATTTGTGGAGTGAGATGTCTATAGAAGAACAAGAAGAAATCAAAACAGGTTTAGATCAGGCAGACAAAGGCGATTATATAGCTAATGAAACTGTTATGAAACGTTTTGATAAATGGCATTAAACATAAAATGGACGCCTCAAGCAGGCAGAGGCTTGAATAAGGTTATAGATTATTTAGAAGAAGAATGGACAGCAAATGAAATTCTTAATTTAGAGCAGAATCTACAAGACCTTCTAATCCGTATTAGTAAATATCCCAAAATTTGTCCACCAACTGGAAAACATAAAAAAATGTTCACAAGGGATTAGTGGATAAAAACAACTACATCATCTACAGAATTCAATTTAAAAAGGGGTTTATTGAGATCATTAATTTTAGAGGAACTAAACAGAAAGAAATAGAATAGATCCTACTGAAATATTAGCAATTTGAATTGATTACTAATAGATACCATACTAAACCATTCTATCGTTACAACTTATAAAATGCACGTTGTTTCTTCTATATTACTGCAAACGATTAGAGAATTACGGCAATTACCAAGGTTCTCTCTATACTCTCTTGTTTTTTTATCCGCTCGCACGATAATAATTTAAATATCGAGGGGAGTAAATCGTGGCACGAAGCAAGTATTCATTGGCGAATGAAAGTTAGAGCACTATACAGGTCATTACAGATAAAATATCCTCTTTGATCATTATCGATAATATAATCATAAAAATTATAGGTCAGATACATCAATTGGGTAATGTTCGTTTTCGTAATTTTCGATTAGCATTGAAAGTATTTCCGCTTCATCACCTTCTTTTGTGTCGATTGGCGCGTCAAAAATTACCTCCAACCTTTCGAGTGCGTTGTGGTATTCTTTCTCAGATTTAATAGGCTTTAATCTCATTATAGCTTGTTTTAGCTAATTGCTGTTTTATTTCTCCAAATTAAGAAATCTGCGTTTTAAAACCTAAAAAAAGCCAAAACGTTCAATTTCAATTGTTAATAACTCAAAATAACAACTAAACAGGCCATTATTTCAACTTTTTATTTACGATCATTTAACGTCATATGATGGTATTAAATTTTAAATTAAAATTTCGTCAAATCATTTGGTTTCATTTGGTTTAAATTAATGGTTCATAAGTTGTTGTGCATAACTTTGAATGATT
>JBBSPS010000396.1:0-1999 GCA_038258655.1 Bacteroidia bacterium | reverse complement strand
AGATGAATACCATTATAGATACAATAGACGCAACCATATGGGGTCAATCTTCAATTTGCTTATAGAAAGAATGGTGAAAAATGAACCTAAGCGCCTAAAATCAACAGATGGTAAGTGAGATCTAAGCGTATATACCTATAACTGAAATAACTTCCTTTACCGAATCATATGTATTATTCTTTACTTGCTCTAAATCGTTTTTACCCAGCCATTTTACATCGGTAATTCCTTCTTCAGTTTGAGGTTTTAACTTAGATTGGTCGTTACATATCATTTCAAACCAATACGTTCGTTTTAAAATTCTTTTTTCTTCCATAAAATAGGTATGGTACGTTACTGGTAATTCTTTGATAATGCTCAATCTACTAATTCCACATTCTTCTTCAACTTCACGAATGGCGGCAGTTTTTATAGTTTCACCTTTTTCAATTTTTCCTTTAGGCAAATCCCATTTTCCATGACGAAAAATAAAAAGCCATTCACATTTCTTATTTTTAACTAATCCACCTGCTGCTTCAATAATGTGAAACATCGCGGCAAAATAATTGAACAATTGCTCTATGTTTTCATTAAAAAAATAAATGGTATCAAGGTTATTTTTATTTATTAACGCATCGTGTTTTATACGCATCTCATCTTTCGACGCAATACTCACCAAAATACAGCCCTTTGTGGGATTAAAAAGCTTTGGGTCATCAATTAAATAGATTATTTTTTCAAGTGAGAATATTTTTATCATTCCAATTTATTTTTAAAAATTATGATGAATTAAATAGTTTAATATCTTTGCACTATGACACTCAATGATGAATCCGCGTTAAACATTGCCGAGTTCCTGCTACAAATTAAAGCAATTAAATTACAACCCAACAAACCTTTTATCTGGGCATCCGGCTGGAAATCACCGATCTATTGTGATAACCGAGTTACTCTATCCTATCCCAAAGTAAGAACATATATCCGCCAGGAGTTTGTAAATGTGATAAACGAAAAATTTGGAAAACCCGATGTTATTGCCGGCGTAGCCACGGGTGCAATAGCCCATGGAGCATTAGTGGCTGAGGAAATGGGCTTACCTTTTATTTATATCCGCTCGGAAGCAAAAAAACACGGATTGAGTAATATGATAGAAGGTGTGATAGAGAAAGGGCAGTCAGTGATAGTAATTGAAGACCTTATCTCTACTGGTGGTAGCAGTTTAAAAGCTGTTGAAGCATTGAACGATGCAGGTGCTGATGTAAAAGGGATGGCCGCTATTTTTACTTACGGATTTAAAACCGCGAGTGATAACTTCAAAAAAGCGAAATGTAAATTGGTTACATTAAGTAATTACGACACACTTATCAAACAAGCACTACAATCAAATTATATTTCCGATAAAGATATAAGATCATTAAAGGAATGGCGCGAAAATCCTGCCCAGTGGGGGAAATGAGATATGAGTTATAAGTGAGGAGTTATAAGTTTTAAGTTTCAGGTTTTACACAAATTAGTATATTCGTATAAATTCGTAATCAGTAGATAAGATGTCGTTAACAAAAATTGAAAGTGAAAAAGTGGATATAAATATTTCTGCGTCCACTGTTTTTAATTATTTAAGTGATTTTAATAACTTCCAAAAGTTAATGCCGCCGCAGGTTACCAACTGGACGTCAACAACGGATGAATGTTCGTTCACCATTAATGGCATGGCAACTATCGGAATGAAAATAGTGGAGAAAACACCCAATACCAAGATCACTATCAACTCCAACGGAAAAGTCCCTTTTGAATTTAAATTGTTTGTGGAGCTTACAGAAAAAGATACAGCTAATTGTGTTGGCCAGCTAACTTTTGAATCGGATTTAAACCCGATGATGAAAATGATGGTTGTAAAACCGCTGGGTAATTTTTTTAATATGCTGGCGCAGAAGATGAAAGATATTAAGTAACCTCCTCATACAAATTAAAAACCTGTAATGCACAAATTACAAATCTGCGATACAAAATCCGATCTCTT
>JBBSPS010000395.1:0-2015 GCA_038258655.1 Bacteroidia bacterium | reverse complement strand
GAAAAAATTGCCAACCCGAAGATTCTTATTTCAGCCAATATCAGTCACAAAGGAACGGGCCAGATAAAAGTTATGGACAATGGCAGTGGTATCCCCGCAGAGATTATGGACAGTATATTTGTCCCTTTTTTCAGCACTAAAAAAACTGGAAGTGGGATTGGCTTAAGTCTGTGTAAACAAATTATGTTGCTGCACGGCGGGAAGATTCAACTGCAAAGTACCGAAACGGAAGGAACGACGGTGAGCTTGCTTTTTTGATTGATATGTGTTCAAGGTGAAATTTATCTGGATTGGGTAAATTTTTAGGTTACTCAATAGCGTAAAATAGTATATATTTCTTAGGAATAAAGGATGATGGACGTGCTGCTATTGCTCGAAAGGAGGGTGTAATTAGCATATTTAGTAATTTTATATTTAAGTTGGCATTCATTAAAAAGGCATATGAAGACAGAAAATCTAATTCAACGAAATGGTAGTAACTTCGATAATTGGGATATAATATTAAACAATTATATTAATACCACTTTCCATCCGCAAGATTTCTCTCATGATGTAAATAAAAAAGCCTTTTTCGATACAAACAACCTATTAGCCGAAATTTCAAATTATTTTTTTGACTATGGAAAATTTAGAGATAAAATAGATTATTCTAAATGCTCTCTTAATTTTTTTGGACAGAACTTGTTTTTGAAATCCTTTAAAACAAAAAGCATATTTCGATGGGGATTAGATATGCGAAATTTTTATATAAGTTATGATATACACAATCCTCAAAGTATAAAAAGTATGGGGGATGAATTCTGGCTTGATTTCTTAAAACTAACAGAATTTGGAGAATTTTATTTCCAGGAAAATGAAGTAAATAACTCTGAAGAGAAAAAAATGTTTGCCAAGTATAAAAAAAGTAATCTATTTAGGTTAATGAGTAATTACTTTGTTCATGAGATACAAAACATTGAAGTTGATGACAATGAAAAATACCGAAGTTTTGGATTAGGAACATTTAAAGTTAAATGGAGCATTGAAACTGAGTGGGATGTTCTAATTAATGAATCTTCAAAAGTTTTTGAGATTTTTCATCGATTAGACTATAAACTATGGAAGATACAAGATTCAAAAAATAAAAAGAAAGTAATATCCTTGAAAAAAAATTGTTAGTTTTTGCTAAATCAAATTCAGTTATCATTTGCAGTAATTTAAATAATATATTTATGAAAAAAACTATTGGATTATTTATTTTGGCTTTTATCATTTCTCAAAATTCGCATTCACAAAAATTATATATTTGGTGCCAAAAAGACCAAATTCCGACACCAAGAAGTGAATTTCTTGCCGACTCAGATATTGATTTAGTTATTTTCGACGGTAGAATAATGACCTCAAATAGCAAGATTGAATGTACCAGTCAAACAATTAAGAATAATTTATCAGAGCTTATAAGATTGACTTATCCATCTGCTCAAATAAATCTATTGGAAACCGATAAATATTTTGAAAATGCTAAAAAAAATAAAATTACAATTAAGATTACGATTTCGGCATATCACGCAGCTTTTGGTGGAGACGTTAAACTTGGCATTGGTAGTGTAGGCGGACAATTTAGTTGGGGGATTTTTCCTGAAGGAAAATGGAACGCTACAACGGGGTATTCTATAAAAATTTATGATTATCGAGATATTAATGATAATAAATTCTCAAAAGAAATTGGAAAAATTGTTTCAAGACCAAATACTGGAGGATACCGAACAGCAAAAAACATTTTAAACAATTCATACATTGAAGCTAATCAAGAACTTTTTTCTTTTATAGATAATTCTTTGATGGAATAAAAAAACGAAATGCCAATAATGTGTATAAGCAATGGCTTGTCCTCGCCTACTTGGAAAATTCTGCAGATTTTCCAAGGTCTCGGTCAATATTATGTATTTTAGGTAGTTGGAAACACAACTGCATCAAATGGGACCACACACTAAAAGAATATGATATGATACACCTTATAGTTGGAAATACAGGTT
>JBBSPS010000394.1:0-2025 GCA_038258655.1 Bacteroidia bacterium | reverse complement strand
GAGAGCAAACTCAATATCTTAAGAAACGTTAGTAACAACCGTGCTTTATTTGGCGAAGATGTTTTAGATAAACATCAATTTAGATTAGATACTATTTTAGTGGATAACGATCGTAAAATTTATAAGATTGAAATTTCAGAAAGTCATCAATTTGTAAACCTAGAAACTAAAGGCATCTTTAATGACGGTTATCAAGCCAAGGGATGGTTGTACATTTATTATGACAACTATGCTATTAAGAAATTGGAGTATGAATTGGTTGCGGCATCAAAAGCGCAGAAGAGCAGAAGTAAAACGCTTTTTGATACTCAAATCAATCACAAATTGATCATGACGTTTAGAGAATATCAGGACAAAATGTATCCTAACTATATTTATTATGAAACCCCAAAGTTGGTCAATGTGGGGTATAAACCTACAAAACCAGGAGAGGTAAATATTGAGCAACCCAATACCGACGAACGCTTTTACTACACTGTCCAGGAGTTATTATTCACTGAAATTATTCTGGACCCGGAAACAATAGCAACGGCGCTCCAAAAACCATGGGATCCAGATATTTTCGCCGTTAAACCTTACAACAAGGAGTTTTGGAGAAATTATAACACCCTTTTGGAAAGTGAGGAGGATGAAAAGCTGATTCAGGATTTGACGAAAAGATCGCGATTGTTTAGAGAGTAGTTAAACTTAAGTCATTTGACTTTTATGTGTAAGGATAAATGGTTGGACACTCTGCAATGTGTTAATAAGTTAAAATTTTGTCAAACAGATCATTTTTTTTTTAAATGAAATTTTATGATATTGATTTGATGTAATATTAACACCAAACCTTAAATTATGAAAACATTCAAAAAATTTAGAAAATTGTTTTTTGCCATTTTGACCTTAGGTTTAGTCATTCTACCTTTTTCTTCTTGTAGCGATCAAACCGAAACATAAATTTCAAGTGATGAAATTATTGAATTATTAAAAAACGATGTTAAGTTTCAAAACTATTTTAGAGAATCTTGGGAATTTCAATTGATTTTATCGAACGCATATGAGTCAAAGTTACAGAATGATGAAGTTAAATTTAAAAATATTCCGAGTGATTTAATTGAACTCACCAATTTCGTTAATTTACCCGAGGAAGAAACCATTGAATACCTAAATAAAAGCACTAATTTAGTAGAAAGTTTAATCATTAGATACCCATCCTTGAGAAATTTGAGCGATAATGAAATTTCTTACATAATCAATAATTCAAAATTTGATAATTTGGACGAAAATTTTTATTTTGAACCAAATGTTTTAAATAGAAATTCATGTCAATCGGCTTATGAAACTTCTTTTCGGAGAATACATTCTGAATATGACAATGGTGTAGTCTCTTGTCTTATTGTGGGAATTGCAACTTTTGGAGCTGGTCTAATTCCATGTAATGCTACAAATGTTTATAGCACATTTCATAAATTAGCAGTCGCTGAAGATCAATATAATCAATGTATGGGGAATTAATTCTTAATAATAAAGGACATGGAAAATTCAAATTATCTTATAATTGCTGTCTTGTCACTCTACTTTCTGTATGATTTGTATATGAATAAAAGTTTTTTGAAGGATGGAAAGATTTTGTTGCTGGGAATCTACAACATGTTATTTTTATTGATTGTAATTTCATTGGCAATTATAAATCCCACACTTATAATTAAGTACTGGTGGTTAATCTTGTTATTGGCTTTACCAAGTTTTATATATCAGATTATCAGATTCAAAAAAAGTGATGAGCCTGTTCCCAACAAATATGCAAAGCTCGGTGTACTTGTATTTTTTGTAATTTTTGTAACTATTAAAATATTTTAAGCTCAAAGTAATTATTTTGTTATTTAATTGTACAATAAAATTTACTTTTTATATTTGCAACCTGAAATTCTAAAAGAGAGGAGGTTAAGACACTATGTTAATAATACCAATTAAAGATGGAGAGCAAATAGATAGAGCTCTAAAGCGTTACAAACGTAAGTTTGATAAAACTGGTACGAAGCG
>JBBSPS010000393.1:0-2144 GCA_038258655.1 Bacteroidia bacterium | reverse complement strand
CAATAACTTTTATTTGGTTTTCTCCCCTTGGGTCACCGAAGCCTTGTGCGAAGGTGAGCCTTTGGCCACCGAAGCTTCGTTATGCATCGTAGTTTTAACGCAGATGTATAACGTAGGAAGGTCAGTTAAAATGCGCTTGTTACTGTTTTCCGTAATGAGTGGGTTTGCCTTTGTATTAAATTTGGAAACTCTACAAAGAAATTTTTTTAATGATTTGGGCATAGCCAAACAGATTGATGGGATAAACCTAATAAAAGTAGGGATATTAGCAAGTTAGGCACAAGCACACACAATTTCAATACTAACTTAGCATATTTAAATAGTTATCGCTATTTTTTACATATAACTACGTCTATATTGGTAGTTATTTAAAATAAATAGTATATTTGAATAACTTATGATATATTAATAGTTATTCTGTTTAGTTATTATTAACTATTAATATTTAAATACTTAAAAATGGAAAATTGGTTATTTTTAACAGAAAAGGAAATTATTGAACAAATTGGTCAAAGACTAAAACTTATAAGATTGCAACACAATTTGACGCAAAAGCAATTGAGTAAAGATATAGGCTTAAGTGTTTCAACGATTAGTCTAATTGAACAAGGAAACCCAACATCAGTTGAAAGTCTAATAAGAATATTAATCAGATTAAATAGAATAAAGGATTTTGAATCAGTCTTTAGAGTGGGAGAAGATTTAGAATTAAAATTGAAGTTTGAAAAAGCCAAACTCAAATCAAAAAGAAAAAGAGCCTCAAATAAAATCAAATAAATATGTTAGTTCAAGTTAGTTTATATGGAGAATCTTTAGGAACAGTAGATTGGAATGAACAAAAAGGAAGTGCGATTTTTCAATATAGTGAAAACTCATACACAAACACTAGAGAGCCTTCCCCTCTTCTAATGCCAAAGGAAGGTAGGACTTATGAAACGAATAGGGATCATATAAACTTTCACGATCTTCCATATCTACTTTCAGATTCAATGCCAGATGATTTTGGTAATATAATGATGAAAGAATGGTTAAGACAGAAAAGTCTATCATATGATGATATCAATCCCGTCGACAGGTTAACGTATGTAGGTAAAAGAGGAATGGGAGCGCTGGAATACGAACCAATAAATCATAATTCTAGTACTAATTATAGTATTGATGTAACAGAACTTCTAGAAGTAGCAAAAAATGTTTTAGAAGGCAAGGAAGAATTAAAATATAAAGGTTTAAATGAAGAGAGTCTAACAGAAATACTAAGAATAGGAACATCTGTAGGAGGAGCAAGAGCAAAAGCATTATTAGCAATTAAAGAAGACGAAAAAGGAAAAATAATAGAAATAAAACCAGGAGACATACTACAGCCTAATGGATATACATATTGGTTATTAAAAATGGACGGAGCAAATGAAAAGACTTTGGGCGAATCTGATGGTGTTGGCAAAATTGAATTTGCCTATTATAAAATGGCTATAGATTGTGGAATTGAGATGTCCGAAAGTCGTTTATATAATGAAAATAACCGATTCCATTTTCTCACAAAACGTTTTGATCGATCAGAAGAAGGGGAAAAAATCCATATGCAGACATTAGGCTCTTTAGTTGGAGTTGATTTTAAAATACAAAAGGCAAGCTCTTATGAAACATTATTTAGGACAATGAAACGATTGAAATCTAATTACCAGCAATTCGAACAACAGTACAGAAGAGCTATTTTCAATATAGTTTCAAGAAATCACGACGATCATGTGAAAAACTTCTCGTTTTTAATGAACAAACAAGGAGAATGGAGAATATCTCCTGCATATGATATTACCTATTCGTATAAACCAAGTGGTACGTGGACAAATGTTCATCAATCATCACTAAATGGAAAATTTGATAACTTTAATCAAAGCGATTTAATTGAATTTGGAAAAATGTTTGGGATAAAAAACAGCAAATTAATTATTCAAGAAGTAATTGATGCTGTTTCTAAATGGAATCAGGTAGCTAAAGAAATTGATATACCCAAAAAAATAATTTCTAAAATCAATAAAGATTTAAGATTAAAATTTTAAAAGCCAGTGTCTAACTTAAACCGTGTATAAACCATTGCTGGGTCTGTGCCCATCTGGAAAATTGCTTCGCCGGTTTGCTGCGCTCCT
>JBBSPS010000392.1:0-2161 GCA_038258655.1 Bacteroidia bacterium | reverse complement strand
TAAAATCTGGTATCGAATTTATTTTTTCTATCATATGTCAAAGAACGTATTTTTACCTTATACTTGTGGGTAAACGGTAGCCTTTGGAGAGGGGAACAATGGGCTAATTATACCAAATATTGGTATAAACAAATTGAAAATAAAAATCCCGTTCTACAAATTTTGTAGAACGGGATTTTTATTTAGTACAATTTACTATTTAGTAGTGGCCGTTTTCGTTGCAGTTGTTGTAGTGGCTGCATTCTTATTGTCTGCTTTCGCTTCTACCTTTGCAGCCGAACAACCACTTGAAGCGGTGGCTCCTTTTGATTTGCAACACGACTTATTTTTATCGCATTTCTTTTTTTCTTGTTTTTTGTCATCACCGCCAAGAGTAATAACAGTTCCTTTTGTTAAGGCTACAACCGAAGTTGCTGATGCTGCACCAATAATTCCTGTGAATGCAAGCAATAAAAATAATTTTTTCATTTGTTTATGGATTTAGAGTTATGTTTCGTGTTATACAATAAAGGTACCAAGTATTTTTTAGTAAAGAAACAAGACGTTAATATTTGTTAAAGCTCAGTCAAATGAAGCAATTACCGTTTCGCGGCCGTAAACTTTTTGTTCAAGAACAACTTTTACTTTTACAGATAAAGGCAATAGCAAATCTACACGTGAGCCAAATTTTATAAAGCCGAATTCATCTCCTTGTATTGCATTGTCACCTTCTTTGGCATTATTTACAATACGCCTTGCCATAGCTCCTGCAATTTGCCGGAACATAACAGCTTGTCCGTTTTTGTGTTCTACAACAATAGTAGTACGTTCATTATCAGTAGATGATTTAGGATGCCATGCCACTAAAAATAATCCGGGATGATATTTTACATATTTTACAATCCCGCTTATTGGATAACGATTGATATGCACATTTATTGGCGACATAAAAATCGATAATTGAATGCGTTTGTCTTTGAAATATTCCGATTCAATAACTTCTTCGATCACCACTACTTTACCATCTGCAGGAGCAATGATATTATTTTCATTAATGGAAATACTACGTTTTGGGTTTCGAAAAAATTGTAAAATGGTGATCAATAAAAAAGTGGACAGTGCATATCCTAACCATATTATTATCGGATAAGCATTACAAAAACTGATCGTTAAAAAATTTATAAGTGCAATAACAATTATAGTGATGATCAATGATGGGATTCCTTCTTTATGAAATGTCATTTTATTTTTCCTAATTGGCAATTAAAAACAGAACGCTGATGACGCTAATTGTTATGATTTAATAAGTTTGTCGTATTATTTTTTTAACTGTGCTCATCAATCCGTGTCATCTGCGTTCCACTATTTATTTTTTCTTTTGATTTACCTGTTGTTGGCGTTCTTTGGCCATTTTTTCCAGGCGTTGCTGAAATTTTGAAACAGTAACCGGCTTCTTTTTATTTTCCTGAATTTTTTTGTGTAATGCATCCTGGTCGATCACAAATTTTTGCATCACCCATGTTTGTCCAAATGTGATCATGTTAGCAAGAAAATAATACCAGCTTAAACCGGCTGAATAATTATTTAAGAACCCAAGAAATAAGATCGGCATTAAATACATCATCCATTTCATTCCGGGCATTTGATTGCTTGTTCCCATCAGCTGACTATTGCTCCATGTATAAAGCAATGTAGAAGCAGTCATTAATAACGCGAATAAACTTACGTGATCTCCATACCAAGGCACACTGAATCCAAAATTATAAACTGAATCATAAGTAGATAAATCATGCGCCCATAAAAAACCTTGCTGACGTAATTCGATAGATGCGGGAAAAAAGTTAAATAAAGCGATCAATATGGGCATTTGCAGCAATACTGGAATACAGCCTGCCATAGGGTTAACGCCCGCCTTTTTATACAGCGCCATAGTAGCCTGCTGTTTTTTCATCGGATCGTCTGTCTTAAATTTTTCATTCAACTCATCGATCTCAGGTTTTAATACGCGCATTTCTGCCGATGAAAGGACCGTACGGTAAGCAATTGGCAGTAATAATAATTTAAGTATAATAGTTAAAATAAGAATGATAATACCATAATTTAAATTGAAACCACTTAAAAAATTAAAAATAGGGATTGTTAAAAAGCGATTCAACCAACCGAAAATTTTCCAACCTAAATT
>JBBSPS010000391.1:0-2184 GCA_038258655.1 Bacteroidia bacterium | reverse complement strand
TGGCATTTGTGGCATATCCTTTTCCTTGACGTTTTTTACTTAAAGTACACCCAAGCTCACATTGAAAGCCATCATCACCAATAAAATGGATTCCTAAATCTCCTATAATCTCATTAGAGGATTTTTCAATAATAACTAATTGAAACCAAGATTCAGGTTCATTAATTTTTAGTGGGTTTCTCGTAATGAAGTCATCAACTTCTTTTAAATCTTTTGGTATAAATCCTTGATATTTGTTTGTTTCAGAGTCTGACCTGTAACTAAAAACTTGCTTATTGTCTTCAATGATAATAGGTCTTAATAAGAGTGTGTCTGTTTCTATCATTTCTGTATTTTTTACTTAAAAAAAGGTAATTATAAAACCACGGTATAAGAAAAATCGAAAAATCTTTTTACAGTTGAATGGGCTAATTATAATATATGGGCAAGGCTTACAACTTATTAATCTTTCTAATATTGTCCATTGAATAATTCAGCAAATAGTAAAATAAAAACGGAAATTAGGATCGTTTTTTAAAATTCTATCTCAAACTTATACTGATGTTAATACTTGAATTGCTAAATAACAATAATGAGATGTTTGTCGGCAACTTTAGTTTTTATTGAAAATATCAATAATAAAATCCCAATGGCCAAAAAAGCTTCCGTTCTTACTAATCTATATTTATTTTTAAGCATCATTTTTATTTAATTATTTTAAATTTATAGTCTATATTTTTAGGGCTTGTGTAATTAATTCTAGCTTGAAATGCATTGGATTCTATACACAGATAAAAACCCTGACAAATATTATTGGAGTAATGTTACATACATACTGATTGTTGCTCCTCTAGTTACACTCCATGTGCCTTGGCTGGCAGTTCTTTTAATAGATTTTCCAAATAGGTTTCCTCTATAGCTGAATGGTTCATCATAACTATCACTTTTAGGAATATATTCAATAGACACAAAAAAATCAGAATCGAAATATAAGTTATATTGGGTTAAATCCATTTGATTCCAACCTTCAGAAATAGGTTGGTTAAAGAGAATGTCTGAACGATTGATTTTTTGATATGGAAGTCCGTCCTTAATGTTGTAAAAATTAACCCTAAAATTGGCTGTTTCCTGTTTAATGTTGAAGAGGTTAATATTTATGTTTAAAACTTGGGCGGCCTTTTCTAGATTTATTTTTTTTGCAAATTCTTGAATATCATTGTTTATATCGTTTTTAGCTCTTATATGTCCAATAACAAACTTGCTATAACCTTTAGTTCCTATCGAAAATTCTTTTCTTTTCGGATTTTTTAATATAACTTCTTCAAGTTGGAATGGTTTTATATTTAGCGTTATTAATTTAGATTTATTTTTTATCATCTCCTCAATTGATAAAGTCTCATTATAGTAACCAACATAGGAGAAAGTGACACTATCTTTTTGGTAAAGCGGAGGAATATTTAAAGTATAATAGCCATATTCATCTGAAATGGTTCCAATATTTTTATTTAGAATGCCCACATTTACAAATTCTAAAGTGGCGCCATCTACTGCTTTTACTTGTCCAGATAAAATAGTATTTTGACTAAAGGTGTTTAATATGCATATAAATAATAGGACAATTGTGAAAAAAAAATTATAGGACATGATGTTTTGTTTAAAATAAAATTTAAGTGAAATGTATTTAGTTTTGAACAGGTACCCTGAATCGACCTTCGCTAACAGTTAATATCTCTTGAGTGTTGAGATTTTTTATTTTTCCTGAAAAATCACCTTTAATAACTGACTGGGTAATTTCAGTTATAGTAATTGTAAATTCTTCAGGGTCATTATAAAAACTATTAAAGTATGTATTTGTATTATTGTCGTAAAATTTTGCAGAAAGTTCATAATTTGGATCTCCATTTGGTTCCGGTTGGTAATAAGTGCCTGTGGTAATATTGTTCTCTAGAAATTGTATTTCTAATTCAAATCCAACTTCAGGAAAGCCTTCTTGAGTTCCACCTATATTTAGATATACAATATTTTCATTATCTGATGCTGTTTGGCCTGCAACTGATCCATTAAATCTTTTTACTATATCATTCATCTTCATTTCTAAATAATATGTATCTGATGAGGATGATGGCCTATCATCACTTTTGGAACAACCTATAACAAATATCGAGGTTATAAAAAGGCAAATTATATTTAATATTTTAAAATTCA
>JBBSPS010000390.1:0-2197 GCA_038258655.1 Bacteroidia bacterium | reverse complement strand
CATTATACCTATCAGTGATTTTTCGAATAGGTATTTATATTTTTTTTCGCTGGCAAGCAGTAATTCTGCTGATTTCTTTTTCTCTGTTACATCAGTATGGGAGCCTGAAATACAAATGGGTTTGCCATTTTCATCCTTTGTGAGTTTGGCTTTAGAGTGAACCCATATATAATTACCTGCTTTAGTTCTCAATCTGAAATCAATAGCATATTTGGCCAATTTACCGCCAATGTAGTTATTAAAACTCCTAAGGGCCTTTTGCTTATCATCTGGATGAATTAGACTTTCCCATACACCAATACTTTCTTGTATTTCGGATGGTTTAAAACCAAGCATTTTAGCCCAGGGAGGAGAAATAAACACCTCATTGGTCAATAAATTCCTTTCCCATAAACCCTCACTGGCACCTTCAGAGGCATGTTCATATTGAGCTAACCTAGTTTCAGCTTTGTTAAGTTTATTAAGCAATTCCTGATTTTTCCTTTTTTCCTCAATCAGTTCATCCTTTAACTTTTGTGATATGTCGTCAATACTTTTGTCCATGTAGGCTAAATGCAATGTATCTTAAGTTTTGGTCAAATTATAAAACCCCAATACCAAGTATAATGAGATTCATTAATGTATAAAATCGTAGAAATATGACAAAAACAATTTGAAGCTACAACTCTTTTATAATTAACTCGATAAACCATCTGTTTTTTTCGAGTAAGCAGACTCAAGAAAATTAAATTTAGTAGATTCTATATAAAATTACGATATTAAATGTCAATTTTTATTAATAAAATCATCTGATTGTATCTTATTTTTATACAATACATTCAGAATAACACCTGCTAAAATTAAGATTATTCCTAAATACACCAGGAGGTTAAATTTTTCATCGAAGAATACAAACCCAAACCCTAAGGCATAAATTATACTGAGGTATTTCAGACTTGCAACTTTAGACAAATCCTCAGCCTGGTATGATTTAGTCATAAAATATTGTGCTATCTGGGTTAAAACTCCAATTAAAATAAGAATAACCCACTCCTTGCCAACAGGCATAACCCAATTAAATACTGAATACAATCCTGCTAAAGGCAAAGTGACCAAAGGGAAATAAAACACTATAACCAACGGATGTTCTGTATTATTTATTTTTCTAATAAAGTTATAGGCTAGTCCGGCAAAAACAGCACCTGCAATTCCTATTAAAAACATATTTAGCGAAATTCTTGGATCAAAACCCTGAATGATGATAATTCCTACAAAAGCCATTAAATAAAAAATCCATTGAGCAGGCTTCACTTTTTCCTTCACTATGTATATCCCTAAAATAGAAGTAAAGATGGGCGACATAAATTGAATGGTTACTGCACTGGCTAAAGGTATATTTTGTAGTGTGTAGAAGAATAATGTTAACCCTAAAGCACCTGCGATACCTCTTGCTATTAGCCATTTTTTATTATTACCAAAAATAGGAATATTTGCGGATTTCAGAAAAGCATAACTTATTACAAAAGAGACCAAAGACCGAAAAAAAACAATCTCAATAGCAGGTATAGTGGGTAATAATTTAACTAAAACATTCATTATAGCAAAGAACAAGCCTGCTATAAGCATATACAATACACCTTTATTCATTGGGGTTTAAATTAAAAATTACTGCCGGAAATTAATTGTGAGTAAATAGTTAGGCCAGTTTCTCTTTCTTAAGATTCACTAAAGTTTCAATATCTGTTTGTAAAGGAATACTTAAAACTACATTAAGGCCATTTCCTGGTTTAGAATTTACATTGGCAACACCCTTTATTGAATTCATTCTGGCATAAATACCGCGTAAGCCCATCCCTGAATCCTTTGACTCTTTCAATTCAAAACCTACTCCATCATCTTCGTAAAACACATTAATCTCATCATCAACACAACTGATTTGGATCATAATATTGCTGGCATTAGCATGTTTTAGGGTATTGTTAATTAATTCTAAGGTAACATGGTAAATATTACGCTCTACTTCTAAGGGCAACCGTTGCTGCAAACCATAGCTTACAAAGTCTGCGTTAATTTGCCCTGAATCATTAATACTTCGAATGGTGTCGTTTATTGCTGTTTCGATACCGAAACGAGTTAGCATATCGGTAGATAAGTTATGAGAGATCTCGCGGGTTTCTTTAATGGCTTCATTAATAGAATCCAGCACCTTAAATTTAAT
>JBBSPS010000389.1:0-2204 GCA_038258655.1 Bacteroidia bacterium | reverse complement strand
TGATCAAGCATATTATAAGAACTAACTTTAGGATACACCCCAAATTCTTGTGGAAGGTATCCTAGAATTTTTCGAACTTCAGCTTTATCTTTTAAAATATCTAAATCATCTAACGTAGCCGAGCCAGAATCTGCTTGTTGCAAAGTAGCGAGCGTTCTCATTAAGGATGATTTCCCCGCACCATTAGGTCCTAAAAGACCAAACATACCTTGAGGTATGTTTAATGTGATACCTTTCAATGCATGAACACCATTTGAATAGGTCTTGCTTAAATTCTTGATTTTTAATTCCATAATTTGATTGATTTTTTGATTGACTTTTTGATTGATTGATGTTTTAACAATAGTCATTTTTTTTAAAATGTAAGGATTATCAGATAAAATGACAGTGCTGTTGTTTTAGACTTAATAATCCAAAATATGTTACGGTTTTATATCCCTAAGATTATAAGTATTAGCGATTCCTAGTACAAAACATCGTTACCAGGCTTTACGGCTGTTGCGGATTAAGGAAGCCAAAAATTTCGGTTTTGCACTGAATTGAAAGATACAAAACCATCTTCAAAATTTGCCTAAAACCCCAATTGCGCCAAACCGCTGTTGGGCGATGTTTTTTATTTTTGTTGAATTGAATTAATGAATTTTTCTTCATTTTCACTTAATGGAAAAATATTATATTTTGTCCAAAAATTGTCGGTAAAACTATTTCCTGCTTCAAATAATGTTTTTTTACTATATCCGTTGTCTGGAATTTCAACATTATTTTTAAATTCATAAACAAATAAATCACTTGCATAATCAAAATTATGATCAACTTTCTTTCCCATTTTTATATACATTCCAACCTGCTTTTTACTGTATATCAAAATATACTGATCATTAATTATTTTAAACTTTGACCAAACTAAAACGTTATTACGTCTTGCTTTTGCAATTAATAAATTAATAGTTTTTGCATTTTTTAAATGATTTTCAGATGTGTAAATTTTAAATTCTAAAATACTTTTTGATTTTGGGTCAATAATTATATAGCCTTTATTCAACATTTCATCACTTTCTTCATTTGGAATAATTCCGATATATTCATATTCATCTCCATTTGCTTCTTTCATAATTTTCCTTTCAAACTCATAATCATCACTTTTTAACAACTTTTCAATTGTTTCAAAATCATAAGCATTTTTCGCATAATCTTTAACGTTTATTGGAGAATTATCATTTCCAATACTTTTATCATCTTCATTATTTAAAACATTACTTTTCAATGCTCGATGTTGACCTAAAACTAAATTTGCTTTTCCGTTACCTTTTTTTATATAATAATCAACTAATGCATCTGAATATTTAGTGAATTCATTATTTACTTTTACAATTTCTCTGCAATAACTTTTTAATAAAGTGTTTTTATCTATTTTGTTTTTCGATATTTTAATTATTTTCTTCAAATAATCTTTCGGCTTTTCGTTTGAAATTACTATTTCATCTAAAACATAATTTTTAGGTTTCAATAAAATTTCTTTTAAGTTTCCGTCAGATTCTATATAAAAAGGTTCATAATTTATATGGCTAAATACAATTTTTGATTTATTATTTATTACGGTAAATTCTCCGTTTTCGTTTGAAATTGAACCTGTAGAATTATTTTTTAATTCATTTTCACTATAAATATTTACATATGGAATTGGTTGAAATGTTTCGGAATCTTTAACTACTCCTTGGATTTTATTGTTTTGACTCCAAATTAGGTTGCTAATTAGTAAAAGCAAAATGCAAATTTTTTTCATTTTTAGTTTTTTTGGTAAAATATCGTCCAACGTTCCCAGGCTTTACTTTTCTTTTATACGGTATTTTTCATCAATATTTTTGCTCGTCAATTGATTTTGTAATTTGAGATTTAACTTTTCCAGTATGTTCTGTAGTTTTTGATTCAATTAGCATAATTAGGCATTCTTCTTTAGATGAAACTCTGTGATTGATTCCTTTTTTTACAACATATAAATCCCCTTTTTGCATAACGAAATTTTCCTGATTTTCAATTTCCATTAACAAAGAACCTTCAACGATATAAAATAATTCGTCTTCACTTTCGTGATTATGCCAAGGAATTTCTTGTCCTTTTATTTTGGCTGCTTTAATAAATTGGTCGTTTACTTCTCCAATTACTCTGGGTGAGAAATATTTATCAACTTTTAAAAACTCATTTTT
>JBBSPS010000388.1:0-2218 GCA_038258655.1 Bacteroidia bacterium | reverse complement strand
GCGGATTCGACTGCGTCCGAATCCACGCGTAATAGCTACCGTAGGTGCTTATCCGAAAAATATTAAATTTAATCCCGTAACTGCGGTTATACTAAACGTTCTATGCCATTTAAAAAAACGACAAACATTTGGTCATTTGAAAAAGTATTTAGATATTTGTCTAAATAACTAAATAAAATGAATTCTTTATTTAAAGCTCTTAATGATGAAACTCGCAGACAGATTGTTGAGCTACTAAAAGAGAAAGATATGAATGCTGGAGAAATTGCGGAACAATTTAATATATCCAAGCCAAGTATTTCACATCATCTTGACATTTTAAAAAGAGCAGATTTAATAACAAGTGAGAAAAAAGGACAATTTGTAGAATATTCATTAAACACTAGCATATTAGAAGACTTAATAAACTGGATACTAACTTTAAAAAAATAAATTATGAGCCTAAAAAAGGAATTACCACTTATTGGAATTGTATTGTTACCTTTTATCTATTTGGCATATATCTGGAATCAATTACCTGAAAAAGTTCCTATGCATTGGAATATTAGAGGAGAAGTAGACAGATATGGAGAAAAAATTGAGTTAATAATTATTCCGATTTTATTACCACTACTTGTATATATTATTTTTCTAGTTGTTCCAAAAATTGACCCAAAAAACAAATTGAATAAAATGGGAAACAAACTTCAAACTATAAAATTCTTACTAACAACTTTTATGTCAATTTTAGCTTTGTTTATTATTTATACAGCCAAAAATGAATCATTTGCTAATCCGAATTATATTGTATTGTTAATCGGAGTTTTATATATAATATTTGGGAATTATTTTAAAACAATCAAAGCAAATTACTTCATTGGAATTAGAACACCTTGGACTTTAGAAAACGAAACTGTTTGGAAAGAAACACACAAATTAGGAGGAAAAATGTGGTTTATTGGTGGTCTTATAATTATACTTTCAAGTTTGTTATTAGAAAAGCAAACTAATTTTACAATATTTATAGTTATCACAGCTATTATAACTATTATTCCTGTAGTCTATTCATACCTAAAATTTCAAAACCTTAAAAAACAAGCAAAATGAAAACCAAACTTTTATATTTTATAATTACTACAATTACATCATTCAATTTATATTCTCAAAATAATAGACCTCAAGAACCTAAAGAACCTTTTGAGTATATAAGCGAAAATGTTGTATTTAAAAATAACCTTGATAGCATTTCTCTTGCAGGAACAATTACATATCCAAAAATGGGTTCAGATTTTCCTGCTGTAATTTTGATTAGTGGCAGTGGACCACAAGACAGAAATTCCGAACTATTGAACCATAAGCCATTTTTAGTTTTAGCTGATTACCTAACTAAAAGAGGAATTGCAGTATTACGAGTTGATGATAGAGGAACTGGCGAATCAGAAGGTAATTATAATGAAACTGGACTCAATGGATTTGTTAACGATACTGAAAGTGCATTTGAATTCCTAAAAACTCGTAAGGAGATTAATCATTCTAAAATTGGCTTAATTGGTCACAGTTTAGGTGGTATTATCGCACCAATTATTGCAAGTGAAGATACAGACGTTTCTTTTATTGTAATTCTTGCTGGTTCCGGTATAAGAGGCGACAAACTTATGCTTTTGCAAAAAGAAATAATAGAACGAAAAATGGGTGTTCCAGAAATCGGAATTACACAAGGACAAAATAATATGAAAGGTGCTTATGATATAATTTTAAAATCAAATGAGAACCAAACTGAATTACAAGTTGAACTAAAAAATTATTTTACTAAAGTATTTGGTGCAATGTTACCTGAAAGTCAAATCCAAACCATTTCAGAACAAATGTCAATTCCTTGGTTAACAGATTTTATAAAATTTGACCCTCAAACGGCTTTAAGTAAAACAAAATGTCCTGTTCTTTCCCTTAATGGGGCTAATGATTTACAAGTTCCATCAAAAGAAAACCTAGAAACAATCGAAAAAATCTTGAAAGAAAATGGAAACGAGGATGTTGAAACAAAACAATTGGAAAATTTAAACCATTTATTTCAAGAAAGCAAAACTGGATTACCAAATGAATATGCAACTATTGAACAGACCTTCTCACCAAAAGCTTTGGAAATAATAGCAGAATGGATAAAACAACGAACTGAATAAAAAACGGCATAGAACACCGTGTATAATTAATTGCTTGGTTCTCGCCTACTTACGAAAAT
>JBBSPS010000387.1:0-2220 GCA_038258655.1 Bacteroidia bacterium | reverse complement strand
GACATTTCAGCGGTAAATATTTTTTGCGTATTTAGGGTTTGCTTATTAACACCTAGAATACTGAATATAAAGGGTTTCAGCTAAAATTTTCATATGTTCGGTGCTAGGCAAAACCGTGTTCACCTCAGCAAGCTCGAAAAAAAACCTTGAATTAAGTAGTTCTCTAAACGGCTACTCAGAAATACTGCATCTGCCTCGTTGCGGACAAATCGCCGTATTGTTATACCAAATATATTTATTAATTGGTCCAGATTTAACTGGTGAAATGCCGATATAGCAGCCATTTAGTCCACTGAAAGTGGACTCTGAACTTTGGCTATTTGGAATAATTCGATAAAAAAAAGTTGCCGAAATACTTGTTATTTCGGTTTTTTTGTATCATTTTTGTATCTAGTTATATAACTAGATTTAATTACTATGGGGTACACAACTAAAATCCAACTTATCAAAAGAGAAAAGAGCGAACAGTACTATGTCAATTTTCCAGCTGCTGTTGCGCAGGCTATAGAGTTTGACGCCGGCGAGATAGTAGAATGGCTCATTGATGATTACCAAAATTTAGTACTTAGAAGAAGCGATGAAGCAGTCGCTAAACTCAAAAAAAAACTTTTGAAGAAAAGCAAGAAAATATAAAAGTAATTTTCGATGCTTTATTTGATAAAACCAGACTTGCTTTCAAACAAAAGCGGACTATGGATCGTGCAAGAGAATTAGCTTATGGTTTTCTTACTTGTGCCGGACGTGTAACAATTACCGGGATGCTTATTTCTATCGGCAAACAATTTAGAGACTGGACGGCTGCCTATCGTTTGTTTTGGGGAGCTAGAATGGATGTAGATAAGATATTTGAAACAGCAGCCGATGCAAGTCTAAAAGAGTTGCTGCCATCGCAAATGATTGTAATGCATATGGATGATACTGTAATAAGAAAAACTGGGAAAAAAATACCAGGAACGGGCTGGAAGAGAGATCCATTAGGACCGGCTTTTCATACAAATTTTATTTGGTCGCAACGTTTTATCCAAACTACTGTATCACTTTATGGCAACGAATTTAACTGTCAGTCTAAATCAATTCCGATAGATTTTTTTCATTGTCCCAGCGTAAAGAAGCCTGGCAAAAAGGCGACGGAAGAAGATATGGAAAGCTACAAGGAAGAAAAAAAGAAGAATAATATGAGCGTACATGGCGTTGAAAGAATGAAAACCATGCGAAAGCGGATAGATAATATGGGAGCAACGGATCGTGAATTATTTTTTTGTGTAGATGGAAGCTATACAAACAAAACTGTTCTTGGCGAGCTCCCTGAAAATGTAACTCTTATCGGCAGGGTTAGGAAAGACGCTAAGTTTAATTATTTGCCAGAAACAGAAAAAACGAAAGGGCGAAACAAAGTGTATGGTGAACAACTGCCTACTCCTGATCAGATTAGACAGGACGAGGCTATTGCTTGGCAGAAGGTTAAGGGATGGGCAGCAGGCAAGGTCCATGAGTTTAAAGTTAAAATTATTCATGACATCAAATGGCGCAAGGCTGGCAAACGTCATATCATGCAGTTAGTCATTATAGCTCCATTGGCTTATAGAAAAAAGCAAGGAGGAAAACTGTTATATCGACAACCTGCTTTTCTAATTTGCACAGACAATAATCTATCGATTGAAAAACTGCTACAAGCCTATCTATGGCGATGGGAAATCGAAGTCAATTTTAGAGAAGAAAAAACGACTAGCGGATGCGGTGAGGCTCAAGTCAGAAATGAACAAGCTACTTACAAAGCACCTCAATTTGGTGTAGCCATGCATTCTTTATTGCAACTGGCTCAATACAAATACGAGAAAGAAGGAACCCAATACTATATGCCTAAGACAAAATGGGAAAAGAAGGACCAGACCAAAAGACAATCTACCAATAACCTGAAAAATTTATTTAGAGGGTATTATTGGAATGAAAATGATCCGAAATCTTTCTCCCACTTCGTTACAAAACAACAACAAGTTGCGAAGTCCAAAAATCCTATCGTTTCCCCTATGTATTCCATATTCTACCTTCGTAAATAAGCCAAAGTTCAGAGTCCACTGAAAGTGGACTATTATGGATGTATAATCGGTATTATACAGCTTATACCAATTGTAATTATTTGGAGGCTCAAATATTTCTGGAACAACTTGTCTGTTGACAAACAGGTGCCGACATACACTAAATGCCGTTATTATTGTTGTG
>JBBSPS010000386.1:0-2229 GCA_038258655.1 Bacteroidia bacterium | reverse complement strand
CTATTTTCTTTTATTTGTTCGCTGTTGCAAAAAGCGGAAATGTTTTGTTGCAAAATATAGTCAACCGCTAATAGTTTAAAACGTATTCCAAAAATTTGCCTGTTTGGCTCAATAGAAACGTCAACTTGTTTGATCCAAAGTCCTGTTAGGGAAATTTCTTCTTGCTTGTAATTGTTTAACGAAATGATTAGGTCAAAACAGCCATCTGGCAAAATTGTAAAGTCAAGTTGCTGCTTTGCAGAATTGTCAAACCACCAATAATTCTTAACGAAGTCGGTTAATAAATTGTCGGGCTGAAATTCTTTATAAATCATTCTAATTTTTTACTTATAATTCAATTCTTCTGTTGTAGTTGAAATTATACATAACAACAAGTGTATATACGACATTACTATTCGCAATATCCGGCACAGAAATACAACTAGTTATTAATAATTTCAAATATAAGTCAATACCGTATTACTTCATAACGGAAAAACGTAAAAGCGCGCTAGCGTGTATTATTTAAACTTTATAAGTAGGGGTAAAATCTGTGCTAACGGTTATAATCTTTAAACGTACAGAAAATATATCTTGGCTATTTGATTTATAAATTTTTACCTGATTTCAGGTAGAAAAAGTTACGCCAATATAGGTATAGGTATTTATTATATTGAATACTAGATTTGTAATTACAAAATGGGTTTTTAAGAATATTACATCCAGTATTTTATATCTAAAAATAACTCGAATTATAAACGTTAATAAGCTTTAACAATATTATTTGAGGTTAATCCTAAATGCGTTCAAACTTCAAGTGATATTATTCATTTTTATAATTCATGTTGGGTCATACATGCAGGATATTCAGAAGATGATTTTATGATGTATTAGTTAAATGATTTTTGACTCATTCTTGATTTTTTTTATATGGCTATGAATTTTTCAAAATTCACTACACACCAAGCATTTTAATATATTTTTTAAATATTAATTTAACAATCAAAGATTATGAAATCAACCTTTTTAATAGTAGTCATTATTTTTTTGACTCACCCTATTTGTTTTTCTCAAACCATATTTCATAAAAGAATAAATGAAAGCCCTGCCAATACATATTGGAATAGAGTTGAATTTAATGATGACGGATTTTTGATTATAGGGGAGTCTTTTTTTACAGAGTATTTGAATCTTAATTACTCAGGAGATTTAATAAATTCTAATAAATTTAGTCCAAATTCTTTTTTAAATATTAGTGCTTTTAACACAACCAAACCAATTTTTTCAAATAGTCTCTCAGATTTTGAACTATTTAATTTCGATGATAATGTTTTAAATATTATCAATGCACAAAATTTTCAATTCTTAAACGGCAAAAGCTATAGCGTTGCAAACTCACTTTTTAATTCAGAGAACACTATTTTTAAATTTGGAAAAAAATTAAGTGATTCTAAGTCTATAATATGTGGTTCTTATAATTATTTAAATCCAGATGAAGAAACAATAGACAGTTCTTCTATAATTGCATTATTTGACAACCAGCATAATTTATTGTGGTCTAATGTCTTCACATTAGATGGCTACTACTTATTGCCTGATTTTCTTTTAGAAAATGACACTAATTACACTGTAATAGGTAAAATAGGTATAGAAGGAGCAGGATTACCAAGTTCTGCTCAACAAGTTTTTATATTAAAAATTGATAAAAGTAATGGGAATCCAATCGGTTTATTGGAAAGGTATAGCCTTGGAACTCATTTTGAAATTACGAATGTGTCTTCAAATAATTTATTTCTTACTGGCGGTTATGAGGATCTTTTGAGTCCGAGTGTAATACCTACAACTGGATTAATAGTAAAATTAAATCAAAATGGAAGCCCAGCCATTAATTCTGTTGAAGCCATTCAGGTAAATAATTTTGATATATCGTTATTAGATTTTATAGAACAGTCAGATGACGGATCTGTTTATTATAGTGGAACACTTGGTAAATATCTTCAAACTGGAGGTTGGTCAATAGATTTTTCTCATTTTTTTGTTGGAAAATTAGATAGCACTTCAAATAATAGTATATGGAGCACTGTATTTTCAGATTCAGCATCAAATGGTCAACTAACAGAGTATGGTAGAGCAAACTATTTAAAAGAACTTGAACATACAATTTTTGCAATCGGAACTTATTCGGGAGCTAATGGGAATGATTATTTTATAAAGATTAATAAAGAAACAGGTTTGTCTTCGTGTAAAAAT
>JBBSPS010000385.1:0-2230 GCA_038258655.1 Bacteroidia bacterium | reverse complement strand
TTACGTTGTTAATGGCACTGCAAAAGGTGTTTATAACGGGATGAGAGTCTATCTAAAACTTGCAGATCAAAAAGGAAACCAAGCTGCGCAAGATACCGCCATCGTGATGAATGAAAAATTCACGTTTGAGGGCAAAATAGATTTCCCTCAAATGTGGTATTTGTCGGTTGACAATGTCAAGGGAGTGGTTCCATTGATTGTTGAAAATGAAATGATTGATATCGATTTCAACAAGGACGATATTGAAACATCAACCGTTACAGGTTCAAAATCCAATAAGGCACTTTCCGAATATACATTAGGTTATAAAGATTTAATGGATAAAAGAACGGAGTTGAATAAAAAGTTTACGCAAAACTTGAATCCTAACAGCGCGATGGATGATGGTTCAAAGGAAATAATCTTAAAAGATTTAGAGAAAGTAAATGAAGAGTTAAAAGCCTATGCGCTTCAATTCTTGAAAAATCATAACGACAACTATTTTTCATTGTCGCTGATTGAAAATATGCTCAATGCAAATCCCAGCGATTTACAACCATTGGAAGATGCATTTTCAAATCTTGACGAAAACATCAAAAAATCCATGTATGGTAGTATTGTGTCCACTCAAATAAATGAATTGAAGCAGAAAAATGAAAGTCTTGCAATGCTCGATATCGGCAAGGTAGCTCCAGATTTTTCAGCTCCAAGTACTGATGGCAATCAAATATCATTATATGGCATTAGAGGAAAAGTGACCATTATCGACTTTTGGGCTTCTTGGTGTACACCTTGTAGGAAACAAAGTAAAGCCATAAGTCAATTTTATTCTGATTATAATAAAGAGGATTTCCAAATAGTAGGCATTTCTGTAGATAAGGATAAAAATATGTGGCTAAAAGCACTTCAAGAGGATAATGTACAATGGTTATCTTTAAGCGATATTGACAATGAAGTCAATGATAAGTTGGGAGTTTCATATTATCCAACCACTTTTTTGTTAAACTCTGATTTCGAAATTATAGACAAGGACTTGGACCCTGAAAAATTAAAAGCTCGATTAATTGAACTCTTGGAATAAAAACTGTTTACAACACCGTGTATAAGCCATTGCTGGGTCTGTGCTAATCTGGAAAATTCTTGGGAATTTTCCAGCGGAGTTTTGTACTTTTAATGGTTCGTGTGTGAGACACGCAACGGCTCATACACATCAACGTTGTAAACAATGCTAAAAAAAAATTCGAACTTGAATGACAAATTTAATCTAATCAATAATTAATGAAATATGTTATAATATCTTTAGTGATAGCTGCAATTATAGCAATAACTGCATATCTTTTAGATTTCACAAATAATAAGACTGACAAAGTCTTTTTAATAATTATAGTTTCACTACTTATATTGTGTGGGTTATTTTTCTCAATCAGAGGAGAAATCTTCAAAGAAGCAGACTCTAAAACGCAAGCGGAATCACTTTCAAATACGAAAAAAAACACCGAAGATTTAAAAGAAAAATCAGAACTCATAATTACGAACATAAATGAAAATTTAGAGAGATTAGTTGTAATAAACGATAGTGTATCTAATTTAAATGGTGCGTTAAGCAACGTAGAAAAAGATTTAACTAATCAGTTAGAAATTTTTAATAAAACCCTTAATCAAACGAAATTATTTGAACAAAAAGTAAGTGAGCAACTCAAATTGGAGAAAAAAAGATTTGAAATAGAAAAACCAGATGTTGAAGTTGTAGCCTCTATGGAAAAAGCACAAGGAGTTGAGGGAAATCAATACAGAATTTTGTTTGAACATAGAAATTTGGGGAAGAGAGTTGCTACTGATTTTAATTCTGACGCAATCATTGGGATTTCCAAGGATAAACAAAATCTAACCGAACACTTCAAAATGGTTGGTTCATTAGATAAGATAGACATAACACCAATGCAAACTGGAGGAGTTGCAATTTATATTAGAAGTAGTCAAACAATAGATTTTACTGGTTTAGAGAATGACTTAAGATTAATCATTTTACTAAAATACTCGTATAGAGACGAATACCTTAATAAGGTTTTTGAAAAGGAAAATTACTTTTTTTGGTATGGTTTTGAAAAAGGTGGACTAACATTAATATCTGCAAACAATAAAGAATTGACAGATAAATTAGACAATTATATAAATAAAAATAATTTAGAATTTTGAGCATAGCAAAAGCACAGTTTACAACACCGTGTATAAGCCATTGCTGGGTCTGTGC
>JBBSPS010000384.1:0-2252 GCA_038258655.1 Bacteroidia bacterium | reverse complement strand
TAGGATTGAATTTCTTAAATATGTTGGCTGCAACCATACCATCTGATATGGATGTTATGACGATAATCTTAGTTTTTGGACTAATCCGCCTAATATAACTTCCAATATCTTCTCCACTAATAAATTTCGAGTCTTTAGAAACCGGAATTCGCAAGTCCAACAAAACTAAATCCCATGTATTGTTATTTATTTGCTCGACTGCCTCATCGCAATTGTTAGCAATTGTGATGTTGCAAGTAATCTCTGGTATATTTTTGATAATTGTACCATATGCCTCTGCCGTGATACGGTGATCTTCAATGATAAGTAGATTGACTGAATTGGGATTCATAGCATTCCTTTAAATAATAAACATACATAATCTAATCTTAGGACACAATTCAAAGTTTGTGGGAAAACCACAAAATTTATTGAAAACATTTAATGAATTTTGAGATTATATAAGGAGGTCGCCGAAAATCCTATGAAAAAAAGTAGGCATATTATTAAATATTTTATATTTATGAAAACATTAGAAACAAACCAAATGGAAATTCTGCAAGGCGGAAAATGCACCAATGAAGAAATGTTTAGTGCAGGAGCCTCTATGCTTGTTATTGCAGCTTTCTCGTTTGGCACTTTAGCTTTTGCATACGGAATTGTGATGGCGGCTGGGTGTGCGATGAAGGATTAGTTATTTTGTTAAATAAATTGTTTTTCAACCAAATTCATTTGACATTTAGGATTTAAGCTTATGTTTTAAATAGGAAAAATGAAAAATCTTTATAAGATAATCAATGATAACAATTTGTCGGATCATAAAATAGATCCATTAACTACAAACAATATAATTTTAAAACGGGATATTTTCTACACTATAAAATTAATTCCTTCAGGTAATAATCAAATACATATAATTAAAGATTGGCGATTAGGATTATTGGGGAAATTTATTTTTAAAAACAAATTTAGAGAATACAGAATGTTTTTAGATATATTAAAAAAATGTTTAGAGCAAAATGATTATGAAATCATTCAGTTAAAATATTTTCCTCAGTCAATTGTTTAACACTCTTCCATTTTCAAAATAATCCTATTTCATCATTAATTTTATTGTTGGTTTCTACCCTCCTTTAAAACCCATAATTGCTTTATTCCATAGGTCAATTTTTTCAGTCAGTTTTTCTTGACTTAAAACTTAATCTAAACGAAAAGCTCCTGTTAATTTGGCCATTATAAAATTCTTAATTCAAAAATATCTTAGCCTCATTATGTTAATCCAACAAAATTAAATCCCATGTATTGTGATTTATTTGCTCGACTGCAACATCAAAATTGTTGGTAATGGACACTTTAAAATCTATTTCTGGTATATTTTCAACAATGTTACGATATGCCTCTGCCGTGATACGGTGATCTTCAATGATAGTAGATTGACTGAATTGGGATTCATAGTATTCCTTAAAAAAATAAACACACATAAACTAATCTCAGGACACAATTCGAAGTTTGTGGGAAAACCACAAATTATATTGAAAACATTTAATGAATTTTGAGATTATATAAGGAGGTTGTCGAAAATCCTTTGAAAAGAGTAGGCATACAATTAAATATTTTATATTTATGAAAACATTAGAACTAAATCAAATGCAAGAATTGCAAGGCGGTAAGTTGGCTACAACTGTAACTTGTGCAACTGCAGGTTGGGCCATTGGTATGGCGGTAGTCGCCGCTGTTTCAGGACCTGTAGGCTGGTTAGCATGGGGTGCAATGATTGGAACTGGTCTTGCCGGAGGTGCAGGCCTTGGCTCTTGCATCTACCAAGCAACCCATTAAAAATATCTTTATGAAAAATCAAGCGAAAATGGCTTTATTTTCAACGTTAGGATCTATAAGTTTAGGATTTTTAATTTCTCTTTTTTTTCTTTATGATAAAGAAGAACTTTATAATAATTCAATGATTCTTGCGATGATTTGCATTACGTTATCATGTTTATTGGCTTTCATAATGGCTTTTAATTTTAAGCGTAAGTCACATAGTTAGAATTTTTAGGCTGTCTGAAAATAAATTTTTTAGACAGCTTTTTTATATTTTTTACGATGAGCGGATTCTGGAAATTTTTACTTCTTTCTATCATTACAACAGCGCTAGCGTTCATTTCTAACGAAAGTCTGATTTTAGATAAATTGGTGGTTTCTTCTTTAGCTGAACAATTGGGCAAAGGACAAATCGAAGAAGCTTTAAACCTTCAGCAAAAATGGCAATGGTTAAG
>JBBSPS010000383.1:0-2263 GCA_038258655.1 Bacteroidia bacterium | reverse complement strand
GAGCATGCTATCAAGTCACTGGTGCTCAACAGCCATCTGGAACTGATCATGTTTTCCAAATACCAATATCCACCACACCAACGGATTATGTGTTGAATGTTAGTTTATATTCCTCTGGTTCAGAAGAAAATTGTTATCTAAATGAGCCTACAGATACAGCAACCCTTAACTTCTCAACACCAGTAACCGACACTGTATTTTTAAGTGTGCCAGATATTCGGTTTTTAAATAAACCAGACATTAATGTATTTCCAAACCCAGCAAATGGTGTTGTGCATTTAGAGAAAAAGAACATTCAGGTTGAGCGAATGACCTTGTTTTCGATGACAGGTGAAAAAATTAAAGAATTTGAGGCTCATCTTGATGAATTAAATATCAAGGAACTTAATAATGGGATTTATTTTTTGGTGTTTGAGACGGATAAAGGGAGGATTGCTAAAAAGGTTGTTGTGGGGAATTAATTATAACATTGAAATTATGATAAAAATTTTATTTTTTTCCGTTGTAGTAATTACATCCTTTTCTTCATCAGCACAAACGTCAGGCGCGTACATTTCATCCTTGAGTGTATCAACTTCAGAAACTGAAGATGTGATTAATGTAAATTTAGAAACTGCCAGTGGAGAACTTATTACTCTCTTTCACGGAAGTAATTATTCAATTAATAATGACACGATACATTTGTCTGTATGTTACCGAGTTACCACTTTGCAGGAACCTTCCAGTTTTTCACATGTCTTTCCCATTCCAGTAGCTATAATACCTACAGATTATACTCTTTATGTTAGAACATACAATTCATTTCTTGAGACTGGCAGCTATCAAAATACACCCGCTAGCGCTCGTTTGCAACGAGTGCCCACAAAGATTGGAAACAAAGCCAATCTTCAATAAAAGAAAAACAGCAACTCCCAAACATCGCGCTAACCGAAAATTTGTAATTTAGTTCAATGAGCAGAAAATACAAGTTTCATAATAAAACAGGGCTTTACTTTGTCTCCTTCGCGACCGTATATTGGATTGACATATTTACTAGGCAAACAGTATTACTTATTGCAGATCAGAAAAAGGTATGCAACTGTATGCCTATTGTTTCATGCCGAGCCATGTTCACATGATATTTCGTTCTACCAATGAGCAACCTATGGAGCTGGTGCGCGATTTCAAAAAGTTTACTTCCAAAAGAATCGTTGAAGCCATTGCAACCAATGCACAAGAAAGCAGAAGAGAATGGTTACTGTGGATGCTGGAAAGGGCTGGCAAGAAATCGGGCAACGTCTCTCAATACCAACTATGGCAGCACCCAGCCCATCGAACTATGGAGCGATAAAGTAATCAAACAGAAAATAGATTATATCCATAACAACCCTATAATGAGTGGACTGATAACAAATCCTGTTGACTATAAATACTCAAGTGCCAGAAATTATCAGGACGACAGCACAGTTCTTGAAATTGATGATCCGGGATTTATGGGATAAGATTGAATTTGTAGCTCATTATTGACGGCACTCGTTGCAAACGAGCGCTAGCGGCGAAAAGAGGGTTCGAATTTGGTAATAAATCATTTTTAATATATTCAAAAGACAGCCCATAAAGCTGTCTTTTCTTTTATAAAAATATGGCAAAAAACCGCAAAAACTAAAAAATTAGTAACCTCCTATTCTCACTGGGTTTTAAGCCCGTTTTACGGAAAAACCGTAATGTTTTGGCATTCATACGCATCGGTTTTAACATTTATAAGTTTGCGAATCATACTATGAATGAATAACTTCTAGAAATTAATTGTCGACGCATCACAAAAAAGCTGTTAGTTGCTAATACATAAGCATCAAGGCATAATTAATTCACTATCAGTATTTTGCATTTAATAATTTAGTATCTTGTTGGAAGAAAATTTTACCGAACTTATTTAGTTGATAAATTACACTCAGATAATAACCTTTTAAAAAATTGAAATCATGAAAAAAATAGTTTTACTAATAATTATTATTTTTTTATCTCATATTATACAAGCTCAGCTTGTAAATATATCCTCTTTGAGCATATCAGATTCGGAAGCGGAAAATACAATTAATGTGAATGTCTCTGTTCAATGTTCTACTTTAATAGTTGCATATCATGGATTTTATTATAATATTGAGGACGGAACAATTAACTTGTCTTTGTGCTATTTAGTAAGTGGTGCGACTTTTGGTACTGGATTTAGTCATGTTATACCGATTGAGTTAGACCCAACTCCCATGGACTATACAATTAACGT
>JBBSPS010000382.1:0-2272 GCA_038258655.1 Bacteroidia bacterium | reverse complement strand
TGAAACTGCGTATATTCTCCGGTTGCCGCAATAGCAATTCTGTAGGTCCTTAATTGTGTGCCAGATGGCCGCTCAACATTTCCGGTTTGCATTAGCTGTTGTGCGGCATCATATCGCTGTTGGTCAAAAATAATTGGTTCTCCTTCATTAAATTGATGAGCCTTTTCAGTATGTGCTAAGTCTTTTCTGTAGTAAACTTGGTACTGTTCTGTGTTGTTTTTAGTGACAGGATCTATATAAACCTGGCCTTTTTTTGAAAAAATCATTCCATGAAAGCCTTTAGGAGTAATATCGAGCCTGATGATTTCGCCTGTTTGTATGTTTTTTCCCGAATAGGTTTTAATCTGAGAATATTTTGTTGCTAATTCAGGAGCCATAACAGTTACCTCATTAATTAGAAATTCACCAAAACTATTGTCAGGATAAGGAATAATAATTCTATTTTCCTTGGCAGATGATTGTAAATTTTTAGTAAAATCTTTTATTCTTAATTGATAGAATTGTGCTTTTATCGTTGGGATAGACTTTGTCTGCACGCTTTGATTTATTTGATTGTCAATCGCCCAATACCCTGTGTTTTGAGCATATAAGGATTGAGAAACGCTTAAAAAAAAGAGTATTACTATTGATAATGCTTTCTTCATGGGAATTAAATATGTTTTTGAAAAGAGTAATGGTTCTATTATATCCTAAATTCAAATATAATGAAATAACCATTAGCAGAGCATACCAACCGAGAATGAATATTTGGATAAAGTAGATGCATTCACAGGATTAAGGTATTTTGGTTATTCTATGTGACTACTACAAAACAAATTATATACACAGGAAAACAAGTACTTAAAATGCGTTTCTTAGTAACTTATCGATTAACATTTTAATTCTCATAAGGCGATTTAATTGATAGCAAAAATACAATTAAGCCAACTGTTGCTAAAATTAACCAGGGTAGGTGATATAAAATCGCAAAAAATAGTAAAAAGAATGCGATGAAAGCATATTTACCTTGTCTGGTAATATCATCAATATAATTAAATAACCCATAAAGCCCTAGATGTAAAGCGATGGTCAAAAATATAAGTGTTATATGAAAAATGCTTAAATCAGTTGTAGTCAATTGATATAAAATAAAGAGTATTTCAGGTATGATTACCCCCATCACTTGTGAAAAATGAGATTTAAATTTTTTCAAAAACGAGATGGGCAAGTTTAAGAAATAGGAGAGGGTTGATGTTTCGAAACTTATTTTTTCTTTTAGTAAGGGTAAATTAACATAAGCAGTGCAAAGTATTGCAAATTGTAACCATCTGTTATCATAATCGCCTGATTGGAAAGCAGAAAAGAATAAATTTAACAAAAACAACGATACTAATTTTGATGCAAGCAGAAGGAGAGGCCTGTTTTCTTTTAAATGATAAAGAAACCAAAAATGATAGCTAATTACGAAGGGTTTAGCTTTTCCAAAAGCATTTCTATTTATTCTAATCTCTGAGAGTGGATGGCGTAATTGATAATAAATGAGGAGTGTGTAGATAAAGTATAAGATGATCAGTATACCCCATAATATTGCTAAAGTGCCCCATAATTTTAAATCAATACATAGCGCACTTAAAAATACGGAATAGAGAATTACAATAGTATGGTTACTCAGCCAAATATAAAACTGTTCCTTAAAAAAAGGGAAAGGTTTGATTAAACCCATTTGGTGAAAGACCTTATAATTTGGTTTTATTAAGAGCTTTTTCTGAAAGTACCAATGCAAAGTTGAGTATATACCGAAAAGCAAAGTTAATCCTGCCATTGCATAGCTACTCTGAATAATTTGGTAGCCAAGCATCACATGTACTTCACCCTTAATAAATACCCCAAATATGATTATTAAAAGCAAAAAAAAGCCGATAAACGCTTTATAGAAAGATATGACAAAAGCTTTGGACAATAATTGCTTCATATTACGGTTTCCAGTTTTCCGTTTTGTATTTGTACTACACTTTCAAAATTGAAATTTTCTACATTGGGCAAGTGGTGGGAAGAAATGAGGAAATTTACACCTAAAACATACTGATCTTTTATAAGATTAAGTAATTTTTTCTGTGCTTCTACATCGATGGTGGTAAATGGTTCATCTAAGATTATAAGTTGCGGATTACCCAGAAAAGCCAGGAGCAAGGCTGCTTTTTTTAGCATACCTGAGGAATAGGAGCTTATTGGATTGGGTGCGTACTGAGTCACTCCGAATAAATTCTTTAAGTTTTCAACTGATTCACTTGAG
>JBBSPS010000381.1:0-2278 GCA_038258655.1 Bacteroidia bacterium | reverse complement strand
TACCATAGATACACTGAGAATACGGAGTGGCACTGAGATTTTTCTGTGTTCTCTATGATCTTTACGCCTCGTGATGTATTTTTATTTTTTGAGGAGTAATTCCTAAATTCGTATAAATTTGTAATTCGTAAAAATATGAATAAACGTATCGCCATATTTCCGGGATCATTTGACCCAATCACGAAAGGCCATGAAAATGTTTTACGCAGGGCTTTGCCTTTGTTTGATGAAATAATTATTGCCATTGGAAAAAATAGCCACAAGGACAATTATTTTTCAGTTGAACAACGTGAAAAATGGATCAAACACGTATTTGGAAAGGAGCCGAAAGTGCGTGTGGAAAGATATACAGGGCTTACTATTGAGTTCTGTAAAAAGATGAAAGCAACATATATTTTGAGAGGTTTGCGAACTTCTGCTGATTTTGAATTTGAAAAATCTATCGCGCAAAACAACAAAATAATGGCTCCTGAGATAGAAACTATTTTTATTTTACCAATCCCTGAACTGTCCGCAATAAATTCAACAATTGTACGTGATATTGTACGCAATAATGGTGATGCGTCACCGTTTGTCCCTAATGGCGTTGACCTGAAAGTCAAATAAGGCATAACAATTGTAATATTTCCTAGACATGAATAAATTAGCATTGACCATTTTATTATTTAATTCTCATTTTTTGTGTACCGCCCAAAATGTGACAATAAAAGGTATTGCTAATACATACGCATATAAGGAGATAGGTGTGTGGGTGAACAACGATTACATTTCCAATACACAAAAACAACTCACTTATTCCACTATTGATTCTGCAGGAAATTTTCTATTGGAATTCAAGAGTAAAGAAATTCAATACATTACATTGAAGATCGAAAAACACATTGCTTCAATGTACATCGAGCCGAATGCAATGTATGATGCTCTTATTATGCCACCCGATTCAACCACTTATCAAAACCCTAATATAGAACATGATGTAAAACTCTCCATAAAATTGAAAAGTAAAACGGAGATAAATTCGCTTACGATTGATTATGATAAACGCTTTGATGATTTTTTAAGTATAGATTATAAATCTTTTGTGGCCAGAGTTCCTTTGCCTAAAATAGATTCATTTAAATTGGCAATGTATAATTATTACTCAACGGTTAAAAATAATTATTTTGATGCATATATAACATATACGATAGCAGCGTTGGAAGAAAAAACAAAAATGAGTGAAAAAAAATTGTTTGATAGTTATTTGAATGGAAAACCTATCTTATATAACAATCCAGAGTACATGAATTTTTTCAATGCCTTCTTCAAACAAAAGCTTCAAAATTTTGCATTGTCCAAACATGGCAGTCCGATGGCCTTTCAGATAAACGATAGGGGAAGTTATAGCGGTGCAATGGACGTGTTCAAACGCGATAAATTTTTACAAAATGATACCTTGCGTGAATTGGTTTTATTAAAAGGTTTGTATGAAAGTTATTATGATGGTGTTTTCAAACGAATGAGTATTATCCCTGTTATTCAGCAAATCGCAACTGAAAGTAAAATAATCAAGCATCAGGAAATAGCGAGTAATATTTTAAATTCATTTTCTAAATTGAAAGTTGGTAGTAAGGCGCCTTTTTTTGAATTGCCTGATAAAACAGGGTTGACACATAGTTTGGATGAATTGCGCACAAAAAAATATGTGTATCTGATGTTATATGACGTTGGTTGTACTTCGTGTTTGGAACAAATGAAAGTTATTCCTTCATTAAAAAAACAATATGGCGAACGTATTACGTTTGTTAGTATTTCAACAGATAAGGCAAATGAAGAGTTGAAAAAATATTGTCTTAAAAATCCAAAATATGATTGGCTGTTTTTATATGATAATAGCAAAGGACAACTAAAAAATAATTATGAAATAAGATCTTTGCCTGCATATTTTCTAATTGATCCGGATGGCAAGTTTGTACAAGTGCCTGCTGAAAGCCCTGATGAAGATATTGACCGCGCTATGTATGATATCACAAAACCAAAAGCGAAATTGCATGGAGTGGGCGATAAGAAGAACCATTGATTAGAGAATAGTAGAGTAAGTAAATGGTTAATTTAGGTTAAGAATAAAAAACAATTGCCTGATTTTACCCATCAACATAATTTAATCAATAACTGAATAGGTATATACGCTTAGGTCGCAAAGTTTTATAACTTTGCAAAATGAAAGATTGCTTTAAATTTGTGGGCGTGAATTCCATAAACTTCCATAAGCGATTTAAAACAGATGCAGACTGTTTGG
>JBBSPS010000380.1:0-2281 GCA_038258655.1 Bacteroidia bacterium | reverse complement strand
TGCGACAATTCAAAATTACGGCAAAGGTTTTAGAAAAAAATTACCTAATCTAGTAAGAAAAAAACTTTTTTTAGGGTGTTTTTACCGAGGAACTAGTAAGTGCAAACCTCTAAACTAGTAATGCAATACCTAGATGTAGGTATTTTTATTATTAGAAACGCTATTGATTCCTTCCTTGGCATCTTGGTAAATTATCATTTACTTCCTCTCAAAAATTATCTTTGAAAGCTGAGAAGGCTGTTTTTCTCTTCAATTTACCAAGATCTGAGATTGTAAAAAGTTTAGCGCTTTACACCACATTTTAAGCCCCTTATTATAGTAGACTTACTAGTTTATAGCACCCGACACTACTATTTTTAGTTTTAATCTTACTTTTATGGGTATTTATCGAGTAAAATGTCATGTTTATATTTGTAACATAATTTTAATTACAAGACACAAACTTAAAAACCTCTATATTATGAAAGCGATTAAAACTTTAAAATTCGTATTAGTATTTGCTGCCATTTTCTCATTTGCAGGATGTGAACTAGTTGAAGAGCCCGATTTTGAGACCGAGACTGGTGAAACTCCAAGTAAATATGAAGATTTGGATTAATTTTTAATCACATAATAAAATAAAATTGCCTCAGTTTTTGTATCTTTAACAAATGTTGAGGCAATTTTATTTTATATTATTCCTTTTTTTACTTTGGACTAGTGCATTTTCTAATACTAAATCCAAAGAAGCTGATTCATTAATTATTGCTGGTAGAGAATTAAGAAGCCAAAACCATATTCGGGAAGCAATTGACTTATTCGAAAGAGCCTTGATTTTCTATAATGAAAATGGCGATTCTGTAGAAATTGCCCAAACTTATAATTTGTTAGGTGTAACATACAAAAGGTTTGGGAACAAAATAATGACCGTAGAATCCTACTATTCAGCAATTACAATCAATGAAGCACTTAATAATTATGATGACCTTATAAAAAACTACATTAATTTAGCAAATCACTATGATGAGGAGGAATCTCATTCATTAGCGTATAGATATTACAAAAGTGCAGAGAGGCTATTTCGATATGTAGATAATCTTAATTATAAAGCCAATTTAAAAATGAATTTGGCCATTTTTTTTTCTAATTTGAAAAGTGATAATTATAATTATGATTCTGCATTGTTTTATAATCTACAATCTTTAGAATTATCTCAACAATTAAAAGATAGCTCAAGGATTTCGGATATATACCATAACTTAGGTAAGTTATATGAGAAGAATGAGAATTTGGAGGCTGCTTTGTCTAATTATCTTCAATCTATCAAAATATCAACAATTTTGAAGGATAGTCTAGATTTATCATTGACATTAATTGGTGTTGGTAATGTTTATTTAGCCCAAAACAACTATGAAAAAAGTATTGAGTATTATAATAAGTGTCGAGAAATAAATTCTGAGATAAACTACCATCAACAGGATTTAAGCCTTTTATTTAACTTGGTAAAGGCTAAGATGGCTACGGGAAAAGCATCCTACCTTGAAGAAGCTACCGTATTATTCCAAGAATATAACAATCTTCGGGATTCCATCTATGACAAAGAGAAGATGCAAGAGGTTAAAAACCTTGAAACCAAATACGAAACGGCCAAAAAAGAAGAAGAAATACGCATGCAGGAAATGGCAATTCGTGAAAAAACATTTCAATCTAATTTATTCCTAAGCCTATCCATTTTATTAGTAATATTAATAGTGAGTGCTATCTTCTTCTTTATGCAAAAACAGGAATATGTTAAAAAACTAAAAAATGAAGAGATTGCCTCCATGAGAAGGGAGCAGGAACTTAAAGAGTTAAATGCCATGATGCATGGGCAGGAGGAGGAGCGTAATAGAATTGCCAATGACTTGCACGATAGGCTAGGAGCTCGTTTGTCCTCCATTAAATTGCTTTTTCAAAGTGATGAGTCCCCAGGCATTAAATTTAAGGTGCTGGATTCTATTAATGAAGCCATTAAAGAAACCCGCGAGATCTCTCATAACTTGTCTACCGATATGCTAACTCGTTTCGGTATTGAAACAGCAATAAACGACACTATTCGAAGTATAAATGAATCAGGTCAAATTAACGCAGACTTTGTAAGCTATGGTTTGCAGCAACGTTTGCCCTTAGAAGTAGAGCGTAATATTTACCATGTTACCTTAGAATTAATTAACAATACCATAAAACATGCTAATGCCAGCAATATCATGATCCAAATCAGCTGTGTTGATGATGAGATTAATGTGTTTTACGAAGATGATGG
>JBBSPS010000379.1:0-2290 GCA_038258655.1 Bacteroidia bacterium | reverse complement strand
TGCGTAATCATTATGAAAGTGAAGTAGGCCGTTTTACAGGTGCGCTTTGCCCAGATGCGGATACGTTTCGTGAAGAGTTACCTATGGTGATAAATGAGTTAAAGGATAAAAAAGATAAAAAAATAATCATGTATTGCACCGGTGGTGTGCGTTGCGAAAAAGCGAGCGCTTATCTGAAACATCATGGATTTAAGGACGTTAACCAATTGCATGGTGGGGTGATTGATTATGTACGACAAATAAAAGCGGAAGGCCTATCCTCCAAATTTATCGGTAAAAATTTTGTGTTTGATGAACGTGTAGGTGAACGTATTACTGATGATATAATAGCGCAATGCCATCAATGCGGCGCTTCCTGTGATACACATGTTAATTGCGCGAATGATGATTGCCATTTATTATTTATACAGTGCGATGCTTGTATTGAAAAAATGAAAGGATGTTGTACTTTGGAATGTATGCACGTTGTTGCACTACCTGAGGAAGAGCAAAGACGTTTGCGCAAAGGACGAAAAAAAGAAGATTGCCTTTCTGTTTATAAAAGCCGTTTGCGTCCTGATTTGAAATCAATTTTAGCGAAAAAAGAGAAATAAATATTTCATATCCGTTTCCAATGTCAATGATATTGCCAATAGTATACGTACTCTTTTTTATTTTTCTGATATACAAAGTAAATTTTTTTGATATTTCCGGGCTTTCCCGAAATACCATAACAGCAATTTTTATTTTAAAAATAATTGCAGGGACCGTGCTATGGTGGCTGTATACTTATTATTATCCCGGGCCTGATTTCCTGGATTATTTTAATGATGGACATACATTATTTAATTTATTATTTCATAATCCGAAATTGTTTTTTCAGGTAATTTTTCAGAACGCTTCTTATCCGGAGTTACACAGTTGGAACGATAATTTTGAGCATGTTCTCTACAATGATTCGCATACCATGATAGTGCTGAATATGCTGCTTCATTTTTTTTCAGTTGGATATTTTCATGTCCATACCGTATTTATGTGTTTCCTTTCTTTGTTAGGTTTAGCAGCTTTATACAAAACTTTTTTACCTTATTTTTTAGATGGAAAGAAATTGCTTTTGATCGTTATTTTTTTAATTCCTTCCGTGTTATTTTGGAGTTCAGGAGTGTTAAAAGAAGGCCTTTTATTTTTTGGTATGGGGATGTTGCTTTATATAACAAATTGTGGTTTAGCTAAAACGTATAATTTGAAAAAAATAAGTATGATATTATTTTCAATCGTACTTCTTTTGCTTGTAAAATTTTATGTTTTAGTAGCATTGTTCCCCGGATTAGTATTGAATTTGTGGATTTCGAGAACATCAACAAAATTAGTAGCTACAAAATACATAGTCATAATTTTTGCATTCGTTTGCGAAACGATGCTATTAAAAACAGTTAACAATGATTATTATCCGTTAAAAATAATTTCCGAAAAACAAGCCAAAGCTATCAGTGAAGCACAAGGTGGTGTGTTCTTAGAGAATAAAGAACATTTTGTTTGTATTCCTTATGAAATGAAAACAAAATTATTGCAACAAATAAAAAATGATGTTTATGTAATTAAAAATAACAGCACCTATTTACAATGGGATCAAAATAACATGAAGGATACTACATTTATTAATAATTCTGTGGATACTGCACATTATACTTTTTTGTATGAAGTGGTTCCTGCTAAAACCACTTTAAAATTAGATCGCCTAGAACCAAATATGCTGAGCCTAATTAGTAATGCGCCAAAAGTATTTATTAATGTTTTTATACAGCCCTTGATATGGAATGTAAAAGGAATCATTCAACTTGTTACCGCCTTGGAAAATAGTGTTTTAATTCTATTGATTTTTTTGACAATAGTTTTTTTTAATATCAAACCTGAAAATAAACCCATGATATATTTTTGTTTGAGTTTTGCAGTAATACTTTTTATTTTAATTGGAATAACAACCCCTGTAATTGGAGCAATGGTGCGTTACAAAGTACCGGCCTTGCCATTTTTATGTATTGGTTTATTATTGCTAATGGATAAGAAAAAAATGGTGAAAAGATTTCCTTTTCTTTCAAAATGGATGGATTCCAACACTTGATATAAATTAGTCCGCTTTCATTAGCCTCACCCCCAGCCCCTCTCCAAAGGCTACCGTTTACCCACAAGTATAAGGTAAAAATACGTTCTTTGACATATGATAGAAAAAATAAATTCGATACCAGATTTTACTTCAGCATTCAATGATGAGCGTATTGATAGACGAGCAAGGGAATTTGTTCAAAATTTT
>JBBSPS010000378.1:0-2319 GCA_038258655.1 Bacteroidia bacterium | reverse complement strand
TTTTATTTTTCCTGAAAAATCACCTTTAATAACTGACTGGGTAATTTCAGTTATAGTAATTGTAAATTCTTCAGGGTCAGTATAAAAACTATTAAAGTATGTATTTGTATTATTGTCGTAAAATTTTGCAGAAAGTTCATAATTTGGATCTCCATTTGGTTCCGGTTGGTAATAGGTGCCTGTCGTAATATTGTTCTCTAAAAATTGTATTTCTAATTCAAATCCCACTTCAGGCAAACCTTCTTGAGTTCCTCCTAAATCTATATATACAATGTTTTCATTATCTGATGCTGTCTGTGCTACTACTGATGCATTAAAGCTTTTTACTGCCCCATTCATCTTCATTTCCAAATAATATGTATCTAATGGGGATAATGGGCTATCATCACTTTTGGAACAACCAATAATTAATATCGAGGTTATAAAAAGGCAAATTATATTTAAATTTTTAAAATTCATTTTTTCAACTTATTTTTAATTAAATATTATTTTTGGTTTAATTTTTAGATTGGCTTACTGTTTTATAAATTTTGAGCTACCAATGAATTCTTAGAGGGGTTACAATTAATAAAATAAATGGGATGTGTCTTTATAAAATATTTTCGCTACATTTTTTTATTCTAAATATTGTTAAAGCAGACTGAATCAAATTATTTAAAATGTGGACGAAAATAATGCATAATAACCCGAATTCATATACCTTCAAAATGGTATAACTTATTACCTATAAACAGGTATTTTGGATTAATAGTTTTGGGTTAGAGGAGTGAATGGGTTACTCTTCTCTACGGATTAAAACTATCTAATTTCCTATAAGTTATTATATAGACTATAGATTTTTTGATGCAACACTCCAGGCTTCAGCAAATGTAAGATTGTTGGCTTTTTTCTTTTCTAACATCATGTAATCAGCAATTATTGTCTCATTGGAGTCATTACTTTTAGAGAGGGTGTCAATAATTTTATCTTTCTCTTTTTCACTTTTATTTTGACTTAATTTTTTCTTTGCTTGAAAATCTGTTACTTTGATTTCAAAAGCCATAATGCCTTTTAGCATTCTTGACTTATATTCCATCGGAAAATTATCCCATTGTTTTCGATATTCTTCTTCATAATTATCGATTGTTGCTTCCAATACTTCAAAAGCTTCTTTCTCTTCCGATATAAGTCTCCCATCACCGTAAGCGTGAACTGAAATATAGTTCCAAGTAGGTACTTCTTGTTCTTTGGAATAATTTTTTGTAGAAATATAGGCATGTGGTTCACTGAAAATTACTAGCACTTTATGGTCTTCAATTTGCTTCCAGTGGTCATTTGCTTTTGCAAAATGGGAAATTAAGTAAACATTGTCACCTTTGACTTCTACAAGAAAGGGTAGGTGAGTAGCTATTGGATAGTGATCATCGGAAGTAATAACTGTAGCAAAACTGAATCGCTTCATGAATTTGACAATCTCTTCTCTATTTGTTTCAATATTTGTGCTTGGGATATACATTGTAAGCGTTTTAAAAGTTGTTTTTTCTCGTTTGTTATTTTATTTTTAAAATAGAAATATTAAATCGTGCTTGCCGATATACCTCCATCAATATTTAATTCTATACCTGTTACATACTTGCTCTCTTCACAGGAGAGATATAGCACACCAAAAGCTACATCTAATGGCTCACCAAAACATAAAAGCGGTATCGTTGATATAATTTGTTTAATCTCTATATCCCTCTCATCCCCCTCACCAAGAATTTGATCCCACATTGGTGTTAAAATAGCTGAGGGATGAACACTGTTACATCTTATATTATATTTTTTTTTTGCACAGTATATGGCAACACTTTTAGTGTAATTTCCAACAGAAGCTTTACTGGAAGCATAGGCTACTGCTGAGGGAACCCCTATATTTCCACTTCTGGAGGAGATATTAACAATACTACCACCCCTTACTTTCATTAAATCTATTGCATGTTTACATCCGAGCATTACACCGGTAGCATTAACTTTATGAATTTCTTCCCAGGAATTAATATTAATTTCTTCAGGATTCTGTTGCCCCGTTGTTTCGTTAAAGCCAGTAATTCCTGCATTATTTATTAGAATGTCCAATCGGCCATATTTCTTTTTTATAAAGTTTGAAACATTAATCCAGTCGTTTTCATCTTTTACATCAAGGGAAAGATAATCGCTGTTCCCGCCTAAAGTTTCTGAAATAAGCGCCCCTTCATAATTGTTCGTGTCACTTAATAATACAATAGCTCCATGACGATGGAATAGCTCGGCTATAGATTTACCAATCCCACTTGAAGCACCTGTTATTAATGCTATTTT
>JBBSPS010000377.1:0-2344 GCA_038258655.1 Bacteroidia bacterium | reverse complement strand
CATTTTGTAGATAGAAAAAATAATATTGGAGCTTTCTTTGAGCAATTATTGACAGCAGTATAAAACAACAAACCGCGAACATGGACCGAGAGCTGTGAGTTCGAGTGGAGTCGAGAACGAGGGGAGCTTTTATTCATAACAAAAAATGGAGTGAAATTTAAACAGACTCTAATTACTTTGAACTGCTATGCTAAAAACGAAAATCATTTTTATAAACAAAAAACATTAAATTTGTCATTCAATCAATAAAGCATAAAATGAGAACAATTGAATTTCGTGAAGCACTGCGTGAAGCCATGAACGAAGAAATGCGCAGAGATGAAAAAATATTTCTAATAGGTGAAGAAGTTGCTGAATACAACGGTGCATATAAAGTAAGTAAAGGTATGCTTGCCGAGTTTGGCGAAAAGCGGATAATTGATACACCCATTGCGGAGCTTGGTTTTACAGGTATCTCAATTGGCGCGGCGATGAATGGCCTGCGTCCCATTGTTGAATTCATGACCTTTAATTTTTCGTTAGTCGCAATAGATCAGATTATAAATTCCGCTGCTAAAATGATGAGCATGAGTGGCGGACAGTTTCCTGTTCCTATTGTTTTTCGTGGAGCAACAGGATCAGCAGGTATGCTTAGTTCTCAGCATTCACAATCGTTTGATAATTGGTATGCCAACTGCCCCGGTTTAAAAGTAGTTGTTCCTTCAAACCCGTATGATGCGAAAGGCCTTTTGAAATCAGCTATTCGTGATAATGATCCTGTTATTTTTATGGAAAGTGAACAAATGTATGGCGAAAAAGGTGAAGTGCCTGAAGGGGAATACCTTATCCCTATTGGTGTTGCGGATATTAAACGAGAAGGAAAAGATGTTACCATTGTATCCTACGGTAAAATAATTAAACAAGCATTAGGCGCGGCAGTTGAACTGGAAAAAGAAGGTATCAGTTGTGAAGTGATCGATCTACGAACTATTCGTCCGATTGATTACGATATGATAATTAATTCCGTTAAGAAAACAAATCGCTTGGTGATCGTAGAAGAATCATGGCCATTGGGTTCCATTGCAACTGAAGTAACTTTTAAAGTTCAAAGAGATGCATTTGATTATTTGGATGCTCCCGTGCTTCGTATTACATCTGCCGATGTTCCACTTCCTTATGCACCTACTTTAATTGAAGGATCTTTACCGAATGTTGCCCGTGTTGTGAAAGCGGTGAAATCGGTGATGTATGTGAAGAAGTAATAATAGCATTGCAGAAAAGGCGCTTCATGAAAAAATTACTTTATTTCCTAGCTGTGATTTTCTGCGTGCTATGCAGCACTACCATAACAGCACAGGTAAAAATAGCTAACAGAAGCTCTTTTCAATTTATTAAAAATAATAAATTGCAATTTAGTACTGAATCGTATTCAAATTATTTAGCATTACATCAATTCATCCCTCCTAAAATAGTGGATTATACTGCTGTTTACACTTTCAGCTTAAAAAACGAAACACCCAAAGGAGCTATATTTTGCAGAATGGAAAATACATGTAGGGAAAAATTTAATATCTGGATAAAAATACACGCAGGTGATGGAGAGGCTTCAAAAGTTATATTGAAAGAATAATGATAACTATATTTGTAGCCAAATATTTAAGCATGTGAGTACAAAATTTATTAATTGGATTATTCTTTTAACCCTCGCCCTTATATGGGGCAGCTCATTTATTTTAATGAAACGTGGAATGGAAGTATATTCCAGTGATGAGGTTGCATCTTTGCGGATATTTATCGCATTTCTTTTTTTATCTCCCTTAATTTTTAAACATGTAAAGAGGCCATTATTAAAGCATTGGAAGGGATTTGTAGGAATGGGAGTGTTGGGTAATTTAATCCCCGCATTTTTATTTACAAAAGCTGAAACGGGTATAAGCAGTTCTCTTGCCGGAATACTAAACTCCTTAACTCCTTTGTTTACAATGGTTTTGGGTGTTATTTTTTTTAAAGCAAAAACGCGCTGGATAAACGCATTAGGAATTTTTATTGGCTTTATTGGCGCTATTGCTTTATTGATGGTAGGTAAAACTGTAGATATGAATAACAATTTATCATTTGGTTTTTTTGTGGTGCTTGCAACATTGTGTTATGGCTTTAGTGTAAATATTATTAAAAAATACCTGAATGAAGTAAATTCAATTACTGCCACTGTTTGGGCAATGATGTTTATTGGCCCTATAGCTGGAATTTATTTATTTGGCTGTACTGATTTTTCAACTAGAGTGGCAACCAACCCAATGGCTATGCGTAGCTTAGGTTACATCTGCATTTTGGCAATTTTTGGGACAGCACTTTCAGTAATAAT
>JBBSPS010000376.1:0-2442 GCA_038258655.1 Bacteroidia bacterium | reverse complement strand
TTTTAAGGAATCTTGTTTTTTTGAAAAAAAATATCCCATTACACTTCTAAACTGGGGCAAAAGCCTGATAATACTTAGTTTTAGATTAGTATAGGAGGGAAATTAAGGAAACTCCAGTTTATTGATTAAACGGTAGGTTTATTTATAATTTTTCTTGCACATATTTCTTTAATTCTACCCACAATCAGATTTCTCTCCCACAAAAACTGCGGGATCGCAATTACGCACGAACGAAAGATTGCTCTCACTCACAGAAAATGTGGCAATTCGGCAATCATTACAACTATTGCGCATATCATTACAATGATTGCAGCAGTATTTGCAGTAACAGCAGCAATGTTTACATAAACAGCAACAATGATTGCAATCATTGCATCAATCATTGTAATGATTGCCTCTTTATTTGTAAAGACACACAATATCTTTGTAATAACAGGCGTTTTTACCTTTGTTGGTAGTCTATTTTAATGAATCTTTTATTTTGTTTTTTAAAAATAGCGTAACCATTTTAAACAAATAAACCAATCCTTATAACCAATGGAATGATCATTATAATGCTGATGTAAACCATTACACCTGTCCAGTATATGGAAAGAAAAGCCTTGCAACAAGGTATCGGCATTGTACAGGTTAAACAATAGATCCATGAAAAGGAGAATCAGATTAGGACTGTCCAGGATGTCAGTGCCTAAAAAGATTGGGTGTATGTGGGTACGGTAAGTAATGGTTCCAAACAAACAGTTAAGGCCTTACAGCCGGTAAACTGATTTGGTTCCGAGTAACAATAATAAAAGGTAAAGTGGATGGTGATCCTTCCGATCCTTTTAGCATTATTGTGCTTTAGTTTTTGCTGAATGAAAAAAATCCCTGAAGACGCGCTTCGGGGATTTTTGTTTGTTAGTTAGTACGTCAATTGGGAAATACAAAGCCTCAGCCCGTCCCTCTCCGAAGTGGGCTTAAATATATTGAGTAACAAAAATATCAAGGTGATGCATTGATGCATATTGGGATTGAAGAATAAAAAGTCGAAAACCGAAAGTTCAATTTCGAAAGTTTGTACCAAGTTATTCCGCAATCGAACTTCCGACTTTCGAAATCATTTTATCACTCCCAACTCTTTTCCCACTTTTTCAAAAGCAGTTATAGCTTTATCAATATGTTCTTTTTCATGTGCTGCTGAAAGCTGAACACGAATACGTGCTTGTCCTTTAGGCACAACCGGATAAAAGAACCCGATCACATAAATTCCTTCAGTTAATAATTTGCTTGCAAACTCTTGGGCTAATTTTGCATCGTATAACATCACGGGAACAATAGCGGAATCGCCATCTTTAATTTCTAATCCTACTTTTTTTATTTGTTGTTTGAAATAATTTACGTTCTTTTCTAACTTATCGCGTAAAGTAGTCGCTTCACTTAGCATATCCAATACCGCTATGGAAGCTCCAACAATAGCGGGAGCTAATGAATTACTGAATAAATAGGGGCGGGAACGCTGACGTAATAATTCAATGATCTCTTTTTTCCCTGTTGTAAATCCACCCATCGCCCCCCCCAATGCTTTTCCTAACGTTCCGGTAATGATATCAACACGGTTCATTACATTTTTTAATTCTACCGTTCCACGCCCTGTTTTACCTATAAAGCCTGTGGCATGGCTTTCATCTACCATTACCATTGCATTGTATTTATCAGCCAGGTCACAAATTTTATCCAATGGAGCAACAAATCCATCCATAGAAAATACTCCATCTGTTACGATTAACCGGAAGCGCTGTGCCTGCGCTTTTTTCAATTGCTCTTCCAAATCATTCATGTCGGAATTTTTATAACGATACCGTTGCGCTTTGCATAAACGAACACCATCAATAATAGAAGCATGATTTAGTTCATCTGAAATAACAGCATCTTCCTCACTAAGTAAAGGTTCAAACACGCCGCCATTCGCATCAAAACAGGCAGCATATAATATAGTATCCTCCTGTCCTAAAAATTTAGCAATCTTTTGTTCCAGCTCTTTGTGAATGTCCTGTGTTCCGCAAATGAAACGAACACTACTCATTCCATAACCATGTTTATCCAATGTTTTATGAGCAGCTTCAATCACTTTAGGATGTGATGATAAACCAAGATAATTATTAGCACAAAAAATAATTACGTCCTTCCCATTCACTTTTACAACAGCGCCTTGTTCCGAAGCGATAATGCGTTCACGTTTAAATAACCCTGATTCTTCAATATTTTTTAATTCTGTTTGAAGATGGCTTTTGAAATTTCCGTACATATAACTTTATATTAAATTATAAACTACTATACACTTTTTGTTAGATTGTATTTATGATAACCTTCGGAATGCACTAACATATTACATTTAAGCTGATTTTCAATATACTCAATCAAGTTAGTAATTTCAATAAAAAGGTTTTGGATAATAGCTATCCC
>JBBSPS010000375.1:0-2470 GCA_038258655.1 Bacteroidia bacterium | reverse complement strand
TTATTACTTGATTTCAGTAACCATAATGCCATTAATTGGTTAAATAACTACAAAACATAAAACTTTATTCAATTATGGCAACAGTAACTTTAGGAGGTAACCCGGTACAGACCTCAGGCAATTTACCGGAAGTAAATGCGACAGCTCCGGCTTTTACTTTATTAAAAACAGATTTATCAGAAGTATCATTAGCGGATTATAAAGGCAAAAATGTCATCTTGAATATTTTTCCAAGTGTGGATACAGACGTTTGTGCTATGTCCGTAAGGGAATTTAATGAGAAGGCTGCTTCTTTAGAGAATACAGTAGTTTTATGTATATCAAAAGATTTACCCTTTGCGCATAAACGTTTTTGTGCTGCAAAAGATATTGATAACGCCATCACACTTTCGAATTTCAGGGACGAGTCTTTTGGTAAAGATTATGGAGTAGCTCTAACAGATGGTCCTTTCAAAGGGTTAAACGCCCGGTCAGTGGTTGTTATTAACCCAGAGGGTAAAGTGGTTTATAATGAATTAGTGCCCGAAATAGGCAATGAGCCTAATTATGAAGAGGCATTGGCTGCCGTGAAGTAAAATCTTATAATTACCATTAATTTGATCCGTAGTTTCCATGTCATTGGGGGCTACGGATTTTTTGTTTTCCTGCTGCGCGCAACAAAAACACCGCCAAAATCAGCTGATCAGGTTAGGTTGTTTCTACCATAAGGCCGCACCTACGGAGCTTATATGAACACAAAGGAATGTTTGGTATTTTGAAAAGCACATATAATCTGTAAAGTAGATAAAAACTGGACCGAGATTTCTCCCCTCTATTTAAGAAAGAGAGGGAAAGATTTATCGCAGATAAATTAGGGGTGAGTTGAAATGTGGCCAGGTTAGATTGTTTCTACCGTTGCGGAGCTTTTGTTTCAGTATTGATACACATACAATGATTTCAGAGTCCAATTTCTCTTATGTCTCTTTAAGACCTATCCTACAGTAGAGAGATAGGCTATAAAGTAAAAGAGCATAAAAAAACTCATTCACTAAAAGTAAATGAGTTTTATAAATTATAATTAAGATATTTTAGTTATCAACAGATTGTGATTTGACATCAAGTGTAATTGAGCCAGTGCTATTTCCAGCTACAGCTGTAACTTGAAATACTCCGTATCTACCGCCTCTATCACTATCAATTCTAAATGCATAAAATTGTCCGACAGCTAAATTGGTCACTCTTGAAGTTTCATCTCCCACCTCACCAAATGCAGCGCGTATTTGTTCATTGCTATTGATGAATCCAAAACCAACTGCAGAGGTAGCAGGTTTAAATACTGTGCTATTTTCAGTTGAGGTAAATGGATAGGGATTGCTATCCTGTGCATTCCATGTTGTTTTAGTTGCAGCATTATCTGGAGAAGCAATAACTCTCTGAGAGGCATCAGTAAAATAATACATAAAGTCAATACTACCTTGATTCACTACACTATTTCTAACGCTCGAAGATGAATACACCGAATCAGCTAGGGCATCGTAAAAACTTCCTATAGTTAAATTATTGAATCCTCCGATTAAAACTGTCGTATAAGAATTAACAGCAGCAGATATTAAAAACTCAGCATCATCATTTACGAATTGTTGATTTGACCTGTCAATAATTGTTGCTTCAACAGCAAATATAGAACCAGCAGTTCCCGTTGGCACATTAAAAGATAAATCAAAAGTACCAGTGGTATCTTGTGCTGTCAAACCTAATTCAGTTTCGGTTAATGTTGTATCTGACTGTGACGAACCGCCAATAAAAAATTCAAATTTAACCTGTCCAATTTTACCCGGTGCATTGAAACCGTAAGTTAAAAGCACTTCTTCCCCTTCAGCATAAGAATCTTCCAACTGACTAGTTAATGTCAGACTTGGAGCGTCAACTGTCACTAACACTTCATCCTCACCACAACTTGTAAAAAATAAGGTACCTGCCATCGCAGATAACATCATTGCGTTTCTTAATAATTTTTTCATTGTTCTTTATTTGTTTTGTTTTGGGTGACACAAATTTTTAGTTTAAAAAAAAGAATTGACTTAGTGTCGCAAGTCAATCCCTTGTCCATACAGACTCCCATAACGCGTAAATAGTTGTAAGGATTATGAAAAACCGTAATTTTTTCGGGAAAAGTATGGAAATAAGATAATTATTTTTTATATTGAACATAATAATACCGAGGTATCAACTTTATAAATGCTTAGTAGAGAAGGGTAAAGCTCGTTGAAGTTTGTTAATTTTTTAGTATTCAGTTATTTTTTATGATTTTACTGATAAAAATAATTTCAATAATTATTAATTTGCATCGAGTTTTAATAGATTTTTATTTACATTTATAAATTGAAAGCACATTGACAACGAAAACTAAATTAATTATCACTAAAGAAATTTAAATTATGGCAGAGAATAACCAAAGCATCTTTGACATGATACACCAGTATGGCCCATA
>JBBSPS010000374.1:0-2472 GCA_038258655.1 Bacteroidia bacterium | reverse complement strand
TTCACAATCGGCACGTAATTCTTGGATTTCATTAGCAACGGAGTTGTCATTTCAGAATCGTATAGGAGACAGTATCAAAATCTCTGGGTTAGCGTTGTATCAAAAATTCAATGGCAACTTAAACACTTTAGGTTTGCCACCTATTCCTGCACCAGTAGCACTACAAGGTACAACTGCCGTTGCCTCTGCCATAAACACTTTGACTACAGATGCAGGCGGTGCAGCTTCAACATTTAGGTTAGATATTGAGGAGTTAAGCGCACCAGTCATAGGTACTAGTTACGCAATTTTTGCTACTCCCGCTCTTTCTCCGGGTATCCAAAATTATAAAAAATACTTACGTTTAATTCAAACGGTAACAAGTGCCGAAATTGGAGGCCCAGTAGTTTTAAGTGAGGCCTATCAAGACAGGTTTGGTATTCCATTGGCGGGTAGGCGTGTTGGTGTAGAAGTTTTACCAATTAACGCAACCACAGGAGAAGCAGGTGTTGCAGTTTCTGCGGATGCACTTGTACAATTAGTATAATTTTCATTATCTTTGTTTCGGCCGTGCAATGCAGGGGTGCAACACGGGGAAATTTTTACGCAAGAACCCCGACCGAGTTAAAGCGGTCGGGGTTTTTTTTATGCCTATTTTTCAAATTTCCAGAGAGACGGTTTTAAAGTAAATTGTAATCTTTCACCGCTAAGTTTGTAGTTCGCCAGGGTTATTCCCCTATTGTTTATTCTTACTTCAACGCAACAAACAATGCCTGTTTTAACGTCTGTTTCGCTGTAGTACCACCACATTATTTCACCTTTCTTTTCCCAGTAATTACCAAACTGGTCCGTTGCTTTTGTGTAATCATTCATAGTTATATATTTAAGTTATTAATAATATCAAAGATAATGTATTTATCCCTATTAACAACTTTATTTCTCAGACAATTTGTCGGTTTCAACTGCCAATGTGTCAACGTATGTTTATCGTTTCAATTATTTTAAATAGCTTGCGGGAAATTTCAAAAACCCCATACTATGGATATTCAAATTGTACCCTCGTCTGTTTTTTACTCCCAAGTCTTGCCTAATTTAAACACGGTAATAGCTTGCCAATCTTATTTGGCTATTCTTCAAAATTCAATTTGCGCTTATCGCTATCAGCAAAATGCATTTGTAAAAATAAAAGGATTTCATCCAACCTATTCGAAAGCATTGGAGCGTTCGATTAATACTTTACTAATTTTCGAGATTGATATTTTGTCTAAAATTAGCGAGCTCCGAGAGGAAGCTGTTTAATATTGATTTATTAAAGAGTCGACATCTCAACAGTCAAATTTTTCCCTCTCTCCTAAATCAAAAATATGGACATAGCCACACTTTATCCCGACCGTATCACCGTCCGCAGTGTTAATGAAACAAGGTGTAACGATGCATTTCTTAATTACGTAAAAAAAGCAATTTCAACAAAATCGAAAGGAAATCTATCTAAGAATAAAAGCACGTTTGTATTATCGCCCACTTCTAAACGATTGATAAAAGATAGTTACCAACTTCTTTATGAGTTAGCACCGCCAAGGACAGTCAATATTAATAAAACAACTAAAATATTTAATTTCCGTACATCTTTTGTAACTCTCACATTACCCGCAAAACAATTCCATACAGATGTAGAAATTAAACAATGCTTAAATCATTTTCTTACAGACATTAGACGCCATTTGAAAGTTAATAATTACGTCTGGAAAGCAGAATTACAGAAAAATGAAAATATACATTTTCACCTTACATTAGATATTTTTACCACATATAATGCTTTACGCTTTTATTGGAATAGGTGTTTGGATAGGTTAGGTTATATTAATGTTTATCGCAGTAAATTCAAAAATATGTCCTTATTGGAGTACAGTAGGCATCGTAATTTAAAAGTTGAGGAGTGTAAAGACGCTTATTTTAAGGGCGTTAAGAATAATTGGAGCACTCCAAATACTGTTGATGTTCGTGCAGTCAGAAATAGTAAAGCTTTAAAGAATTATTTGGCAAAATATTTAAGCAAAAATAATGATGACAATTTGGATAGTAATCGAGCTTCAAATTTTGGCAAAGTTTGGAGTAGGTCGCAGTCTTTAAGTAAGATAAAATTGATTAAGCGTTGGTTATGGTCTGATATTAAGAATATTATAGGCAAGCATTTAGAGGATAAAAAACAGTTTTTTAAAAGTAGTAATGATTGGTGCACGGTGTATTATTTCTCTTTTTCAGCTCTAAGTATAGAAATTAAATCTACTCTTTTTAATATTTTACGTAGGCAAGCTGTTTACTATGGTTATATCTTCCCAGATTAGTGTATTTATGTGTTTTACTCTATTATCTTATTGATTTAAAGGTTTTTAAAAATTATATTCTATTACCTCGGAGGAAGTTAGGATAAAAAGTATTAGTATAGTATTGTATTATATTAGATTAGATTATTATATATACTTAGTAATTAAG
>JBBSPS010000373.1:0-2473 GCA_038258655.1 Bacteroidia bacterium | reverse complement strand
AGCTGGAAAAATATATCAAAAAATCAGGTAAACTGGTATTGGAGTACACAACAGGTGATGGTTATATCGATGCGTATTCTGAATTTTATGACGCAGTGCTGGAAGAAGTAGGTGAGTTGGTTGATTAATTTTCATTTTATGATAACTAAATGTTTAAGAACACCTCAAATTTTATCACGCTGTTGCGTACCAAATTTTTTTTTGCTCCTCTTCATAGGGCTTTCAATAAGTTTTATGTCCTGTAATGAATCAAGTGTTGTAGGTTTAGACGTACAACCTGAAAAGGATCTTTTACATATAGATTTTATTGACACAACCTCATTAATTACAAAAACAATACGGGAAGATTCCTTACGAACGGATGAGTCACTTCTTATAAGTGGAAATGTACTGATGGGTAAATATTTAGACCCCGTTTTTGGTGAGGCTACAGCATCTATTTATACACAAGCGCTTTTATCAACCGGTATTTTAGCTACATCATTTGGCTCAAACCCTGTTTGTGATTCTCTTGTTTTATCACTTGCTTATAATACCACGTATTATGGAAAAACCGAAAGAAAACAACAAACGGTAAATGTTCGCCAGGTTGTTGACGATATTATTATAGGCACAAAATATTCAAATAAAACGCTTAATACCTCTTCCTTGGATCTAGCCAGCGGACATACTTTTACTCCTCGTCCTCTTGATAGTGTTTCAATAGTAGCAGGTATAAAATTAAAGCCACAATTACGCATACCACTTGATGTAAATTTCGGACAAGTACTTTTAAATAATCAAACTACCGGAAATCTTGCCAATAATACGGTTTTCCCAACTTTTATGAAGGGACTTTATATTACTACTGAAAATACCACGAGCTTAAGTAGTGGAGAAGGAAATATCCTGAGTTTTAATATGCCCGGATCAGCGATGACCATTTATTATCATTATACCGGGAAAACATTAATTACAAATACTCAACCAACTCCGGTGGATTCTATAATAAAAACGAAATACGATTTTAGTTTAGGTTCAGGAGCTGCGCGTTTTACCCATTTTACCCATAATTATGCAAGTGTTGATCCAAACCTTATGGCACAATTAGGCTCGGTTCCGCCGGCACAAAACGATGTATTATTCGTTCAGTCGATATCCGGCCTTAAAACAAAAATTGAAATGCCAACATTGATGCATTGGATCGATTCGGGCCCCATCGCGATTAACAAAGCAGAATTGGTAATTAAAGCGGATATGACCCCGTTATATCAGCTTGATACATTTGCGGCACCTGCAACACTTATAGTATTTGGACTGAATGATGATGGTACCAACTTCATATTACCTGATGCTTTTGAAGGTTCCACTTATTTTGGTGGAGTATATAATGCTACAACAATAGGGGAATATCATTTTAATATAACACGGTACATTCAGCAAATATTGGATAAAACGATCCACAACAACGGCATGTATTTATTAGCATCGGGTGGTGGTGTTGGCGCCAACAGAGTGGCGGTAGGTGGTGGTGGCACCGGTAGCGCTTATAGGATGAAACTCAATATAACTTCTACAAAACTACATTAACATGTGCGGAATAGTTGCATACATCGGGAATAAACAAGCGTACCCCATCCTTATAAAAGGTTTACAGCGACTTGAATACAGGGGATACGACAGCGCTGGCGTAGCATTGCTTAATGGCGAGCTGAACGTATATAAATGCAAAGGCAAAGTAGTTGACCTGCATAATTTTGTAGGCGATAAAAATAAAAATGGAACTATCGGTATTGGCCATACACGTTGGGCTACACACGGTGTGCCTAACGATGTAAATGCTCATCCGCATTATTCGGGCTCAAAAAATATGGTGATGATCCATAATGGCATCATTGAAAATTATGGATCTTTAAAAAAAGAATTACAAACACGCGGACATATTTTTTTAAGTGATACCGATACAGAAGTACTTATTCATTTAATTGAAGATATTAAAGAAAAAGAAAATGTGCGTTTGGGTGAAGCTGTCCGTATAGCATTAAATCAGGTGGTTGGAGCATACGCTATCGTTATTCTTTCCAAAGATGCCCCTAATGAATTGATCGCTGCGAAAAAAGGAAGCCCTATGGTAATTGGTATTGGAGAAAATGAATTTTTTATTGCATCCGATGCAACACCTATTGTTGAATACACCAAGAACGTTGTATATCTCGAAGATGAAGAGATCGCTTTTATTGAACGTGGAAAAGAATTAAAAATAAAAACAATCAAGAACAAAGTAAAAACTCCTTATATACAAGAACTTGAAATGCATTTGGAAGCTATTGAAAAAGGCGGCTATGATCATTTCATGTTAAAAGAAATTTATGAGCAACCACGCTCCATTAAAGACAGTATGCGTGGACGATTGAATGGAAGCAAGGGCCTTGTTAATCTTGGAGGCATTACTGAATACGAACAAAAATTTATCAATGCAAAACGCATCATCTTT
>JBBSPS010000372.1:0-2475 GCA_038258655.1 Bacteroidia bacterium | reverse complement strand
CAAGTAGCATCGGCTGTAGTGCCTGTACAATTGGTTACTACGGTGCTTGAATATAAATCGGTTTCCCAGATACCTCTGCCTGCAGTACCACAACGAAGTTTTTTCGCATTATTCTGAATTGAAATACAGGTAATGTATGCATTTGGTAGTCCTTGACTAAAGTTTATCCAGTCGCTCATCGTTGAATTCTTATAATACACTCCATAATAAAAAGAGACATAAACTCCGTCTGTGCTTTTATCGTACACAATAGAAGAAACAGGCAGATTTGGTAAGGAACCAGTTTCATTAGTCCATGTTGCTCCATAATCTATTGATTTGTAAACTTTTTTTCCTGCCAACCACTGATTCTGACCAACCCATATTGTTCCTGGTTGTGTTGGATGAATGGCAACACCAATGATATCATCATAAGAACCCGAATTTAATGCATACGTACTCCAATTCGTGCCGCCATCTTTTGTAACATATAAATTATTTAGGCGATGGATATAAATAACATTTGAATTTGAAGGTGCTATTGCAACGCCAGCGTAGGCGTTGCCTCCTCCTGCCAAATCAGAACCAATTTTTGTCCACGTATCTCCTTTATTTGTGGAACGCCATACGTCCTTATAGCTCGAAGTAACAATTACATTTGAATTAGAGGGAGCTATCGCCATTTTCTCTGTGCCTAGCCAATATGACTGAAATGAGCCTGCTGAAGCGGGAATATTATTACTTACTCGTGTTGAATTGGACCAATCACCGGTTGTACTTCTGGAAATGGCGCCACCAACACTATAAAAAGTTTTTACATCGAAGGGATCAAAAACCAAATTTCCTCCATCGCCTCCCTCTATAATAATCCAACTCCCATCTGGTTTACGCATAAATCCTCCATTATCCATTCCTGCTCCTCCATAAACTTTAGAATCTACTTGACTACTTCCTATACCTTGATAATGTGTAATAATTAAACCATTTGATTTCTCTTGCCAAGATCCTGGCCCGTAAGGACTAACGCTTTCATCAAAAATAGCAACTCCACCATCATTACAGAAATACATTTTATTATTGAGCGGATTCACTTTTATGTCCGCATAATCCGCATGCACTTCTACTACTCCTGAACTTGGGCAACAATAATCTGCAATACGTGATCCGAAATTTGCACCTAAATCCGTGGATTTCTGTAAACCAAGCCCACCCATGTATATTGTATTTGCATTGTTTGCTGAAAATATAGTATTAACATTATTATAGTCGTAGGGTGTAGCTGATTTCTGTGCCCAATTTAAACCAGAATTGGTGGATACCCACAATTTACTATTATTACTATTATCGATATGGATCATTGCCACATAAGCCTTATTTACAAGTGAAACAGTTATGGCTTTTGTAACACCATTTGGAAAAGTTTGTACCACATTCCAAGTTACACCGGCATCGGTTGATCGGTATATGCTTCCATTATTAGAGGAGGTAGATGCATAGATAATATTTCCATCGCCTGGTTTATAGGCAATGTTCTGTACTTTTTGTCCTGATAACACTTTTGTCCAAGAAGTACCACCATTGGTAGTTCTGTAAATTCCTTCAGAGCCACCAGTTAGACATCCTACCATAAGAATCTGTGGATTCGTAGGGCTCATTACCAAAGTGGTATATGCCATATTATCAATAAGATTGGATTTTAAACCCGTTGGTTTCCAGGTAACTCCATTGTCGGTAGTTTTGTAAACACCTATGCTTTTATCATAAGAATAGGTTATATAATATCCCGTGCAGGCATAGATGGTATTAGTATTTGTTGGATCTACACAAATACTCCCCACTTTTAGCCAAGGTAAATTATCGCCAACAGGAGTGTAGGAATTTCCGCCATTGGTGGTTTTCCATATCCCTCCATCTGCTGCTACCCAAAATGTATTGGGATCCGTTGGATGAAATTGTATATTTCTTGCTGCACCCATTCCCCAATAACCACCAGGGGCAGTTGTTCGGTTAATATTTTTCCAATTAGCGGTAACTGCCATTGCTCCTCGCGTATTCGTGGAAGATTTATCCAGATAAGACTGATATTCATTATGAGCCTCTATGGGATTAGCAAGGCTACCATCTGCCTTAACCAAAACTATGTTTTCTCTTTCCCAACGTTGGTACTCAAAATAAGCACGATGCATAGGATCCTTGTTGCCTTCAAATTCTTCTTCTGATGAAGAACCCTCTTTTTGAATTTCTTCTTTCACACCCTTAAAATAAACATCCGCCCTTTTTTGAGCTTCAAAAAAATTAATTTTAGAATTATCCGCAGTAGTTCCGAATATTTCTTTCTGCCATTGCTGAGCGTTGGAAGAATAAGCCAACAGTATAATGGCTAATGTTAAAAGATAGTTTTTTTTCATATGTATTTTATTTGGTTTTTTATAGTCAATAGTTTTCCATCTTGTATTTAAAACAGGTTAAGAATTGTAAATTTTCATATTCGTGCTT
>JBBSPS010000371.1:0-2496 GCA_038258655.1 Bacteroidia bacterium | reverse complement strand
ATAAAACAAGTGTTGTTTTGAATTTTCCAATGGTGTCATAGTTTTTGATTAGATACTTTAATAAAATAAAAAGTAAAATCAAGGCAATTGAAAAATTATAAAACCCCAAAAAGAAAATAATAGAAAAGCTAAATGGAAACACCAAATAGGAAATAAAAACACTATGGGGTGCTATTGTTTTTACTAATGATCTAAAAACAATTGGCAAACTTATAATTAAGAAAAATTGAACTATTTTCTCTGAATTACTCATCGAGAAAATGTGGCTCAAAATTGCTAAAATGGCGTGGCCACTCCAATTGGGAGTAATGTCATCATTAAACTGAAGGTAATTAGAGTAAAAACTCTGATTTTCAAACAATAAGGAATTTATAATACTCGCATTATAGCAATGTGCAGAACCATCTAAAGTAAAAATATAGCCATGCTCAAATATTGGAATACAACTTACTCCTAGAAAAAGAATAAAAAGTACCCATTCATAACGAAGAATGAAATGATCGATTTGCTTAGTTGCAATAAGATTCTTTAACATTAAATAATTTAATGAATTAAATAAAACTATCAGGCTACAAGGGACTGTAAAGAATTTTGTGTTTCTAAATAATTTAGGCTGAAATTTGCGCATTTATTTTTTAGGCCAAATTTTTATTTTAAAATTTGTTAATTATGAATGAGAAAGCAGAAAACTTGCTAAATGAATTAGTGAGTAAAATAGAAACAAAAGAAGAGTTCGATCAAGTTCAAAAACAATTGTTCAGGCGAGGGATTGAGTCTTTATTAAACGCAGAACTTACCGCACATATTGGTCATGAAAAAGGCAATAAACCAGCTTCGGACAATGTACGTAATGGTCACTCTGAAAAGACTTTAAAAACGTCATCTGGTAAGACAATGGTTAGGGTTCCACGAGATAGAAATTCTTCTTTCGAACCAGTAATTGTCCCAAAGCATAAAACCATGCATCAAGAGCTTGAAGATGCAATTATGATGCTATACGCCAAAGGAATGAGCAACTCTGATATTGTCGATTTCATAGAGCAAACTTATGGTGTTGAATATTCTACATCACAAGTTTCAATAATAACTAATCAACTCTTAGATGATATTAAAGAGTGGCAAATCAGACCTTTAGAAGATCAGTATGCAGTGGTTTGGATAGATGCAATTCATTACAAAATACGGCACGAAGGGAAGGTAATTTCTAAAGCGTGTATGATTGCTTTGGGTATCAATATGGAAGGACAGCAAGACATTTTAAGCATGAGTATCGTTGAGAATGAAAGCGCCGTATCCTGGATGAATATTCTTGATGATCTAAAGTCTAGGGGAGTTAGTGATATTTTATTCCTATGCTCAGATAATTTATCTGGTTTAGATAAATCGGTTGAAGCAGTTTACCCTGACAGTATTCGCCAGATATGTATTGTTCACCAGATTAGGAACACTATGAAGTACGTTAGTTATAAAGACAGAAGAGCTGTTATGAAAGATGTTAAAGGGATTTATCAATCAAGTAATGAACAACTTGCCAAAGAAGCCTTTGAGGTGTTTAAAGCTAACTGGAATGACAAGTATCAAATGGCTGTAAAATCATGGGAAACCAATTGGGATAATCTAACGGCATTTCTACAGTATCCTCAGGAAATCAGGAAATTAATATACACAACAAATATTATCGAAAGCTTCAATGCAAGTTTAAGAAAGTATACTAGAAATAAAAAGGTATTTCCAAATGACGAATCAGCCTTAAAATCAATTTATTTAGCATTTCAACAAATAGAAAAGAAATGGAGAAAATCCCGCAGTGGTTGGGGGCAGATTTACAACCAACTTTTTATTAACTTTGAGCATAGAATTGAACCTGAAAAATAAATGAGTGAATTTCAGCTCAAACACAAAATTTTGGATAGACTCAGTTCAACACAATATTTACAAACATTGCTTTCTGTTTCATCTTCCCCATAATTTGTTACAGTTGAACTTGCACGATAGATTTTTGTTCCGTTTATTTCAAGTATCTTCAATTTATAATTGTCATTCACCAAACGGTCACCACCTTCTTCTTCATTAAAAAAGTACCCATCTTTATCTGTTTCAAAATTATCGCCTTCATTAATTAATCTATTCATAAACTCTTTACAATTTATAAAAGGTTTGGGTTCAATAACGCCTTTATTAAATTCTCCTATAGTAAGTGAGTCTTTGGAATTTAAAGAATAATCATAGAACCATCCTTTTGGCAGTTCTAATTGCACACCCTGTTCCGGTATATCTGTATGAATAGTTCTTGTTTTACAACTTAAAATTAAAGAGACTAATAAAAGTAGAAAGTATTTTTTTTTCATGTGGATATTTTATGTTTTATTCACGTTAAAATTAATCCATTTGCGACAGATTAGTTTTCATGAAGTGTATTTCTGTTCCAAATTTATAATTTCTATTGAAATTCTAACCATAATAAGATAGAATAATATATAGTTAGTTTACTATATT
>JBBSPS010000370.1:0-2528 GCA_038258655.1 Bacteroidia bacterium | reverse complement strand
TTAAGCACAAACACTTGTAGCAAAGCAAACGTAGTAATACTAAGCCTAAGCACGAATATGAAAATTTACAATTCTTAACCTGTTTTAAATACAAGATGGAAAACTATTGACTATAAAAAACCAAATAAAATACATATGAATAAAATTACAAAAACAATTAGCGCAACATTTCTAAGCCTTGCTTTATTGAACAATGTATGTGCGCAAGAATTGAAACACTGTGGCAGCACTGAAATGCAACAAGCTTTCTGGGACGCTAACCCGGATATCTATCAGGATTATCTTAAAGAAAATGCTCGTCTTGAAGCTATTGATAAAGCAGCTTTTGCAAATGGATACAAGGATAATAACAGAACAAGTGCACCTACCTATATCATTCCGGTTGTATTTCATATTATTCATCAGAATGGCACCGAAAATATTTCTGATGCACAAATTAAAGACGCTATACGAGTTATGAATAATGATTGGCGAAAACAAAATGCGGATACAGCTAATACGGCGGCTTCATTTAAAGGAAAAGAAGCAGATATTGGAGTTGAATTTCGTTTAGCTCAAAAGGCCCCGGACGGAAGTTGCACAAATGGTATTGAAAGAATTGTTTCTTCATTAACAAACCAAGCTAGTGACAATTCGAAATTGACTTATTGGGATAAATCCATATCCCAATTGGTTACCAATGCCGTAAAAGGAAATTGGCCTGCTAGTAAATATTTGAATATTTGGACAGCTAAATCAATTGGAGTACCTCCTAACAACACTGCAGCTTATGCTAATTATCCAAGTGGTAACGGAACCAGTATTTCGGATGGAATTATTTCATTATCAAATTATGTTGGAAGCATTGGATCAAGCAGTCCTTTTACTTCAAGAACATTAACGCATGAAGCAGGACATTATCTTAATTTGGCTCATGTATGGGGAAGCACCAACTCTGCGGGAGTTGACTGTTCCGGCACTGACTATGTATCAGACACTCCAACCACAAAAGGACATAATAATCAGTGTCCACTTTCAGACGAAACTTGCAATCCGGGAGTAATTGAGAATGTACAAAATTATATGGATTATTCTTATTGCTCTACTATGTTTACAGCAGGTCAAAAAACACGTATGCTCGCAGCATTAACTGGTTCAGTAGGAGCTCGCAATAGCTTATGGACGGCAGCCAATCTTACGGCAACCGGGGTAAGTACGCCCGCTGTTCTATGCAAAGCTGATTTTCAATCAAACAGTATGATTAACACCGTTTGTCAAGGCAACAGCTTAACATTTACGGATCTGTCCTGGAACGCTACTCCAACAAGCTGGAGTTGGACCTTTTCAGGAGGAACACCGGCAACATCTAGTGCTCAATCACCGGTGATACAGTACACCAGTGCAGGAACATATGATGTAGCATTAACCGCAACCAACTCTTCAGGTTCGGTAAGCGCTACTAAAACTGCTTATGTTACCGTTAATCCATCAACAGCTACTTATTCTAATGCCTTTTATTCAGAAGGTTTTGAAGGAGCGGCAATACCAAATACCGATTGGTCTGTAAACAATGCAATGCCCGGAGGAAATACCTGGACACAAACTACAGCAGCAGCAGTAACAGGAACAAAATCGGTACGCATAGTCAATAATTCATCATATGATACGTATGTGGATGAATTAATGGGGCCATCTGTAGATATGACCCTTATTACCGGAAGTAACCCAATCCTGAGTTTTAAAGTAGCAAATGCACAGAAGGCAACTAGTGGATTAGGCTCTGCGGATAAATTGCAAGTATATGTTTCCACTAATTGCGGGTTAAGTTGGACGTTACGCAAAACACTATCAGGGGCAGGACTTTCAACAGCAGGGGTTAACGCTACATGGACTATTCCTACTGCTTCAGAATGGGTAACACAGAGTACGCTACTTTCAGGATATACTTCTCAGGCAAATTTATATTTTATGTTCCGTTTTATAAGTAATGGAGGAAACAATGTTTACATAGATGATATAAATATTAGTGGTACTACCGGCATTCAAGATGAAATCGCAAACAACCTTGATTTTAATGTATATCCTAATCCGTCACAAGAAAATACAATGATAGCGTTCACTTTACTTGATAAACAAAAAGTGGAAATAAAAATGTATGACGTTCTGGGACGTGTAGTTTCATCTGTTATAGATGGTAATTTAAATGCGGGAGAACATCAATATCTTCTAACAGAAAAGGCGAATCTTTCACCGGGAATATATTTTGTAAAGTTAACAGTAGGCGAAGAAAGCTTTACTAAAAAATTAATTATTAAATAATTTACGTAGCTAGCTAGGCATCTAATTTCTTCCTATATCCTACTTCATGAGAATGAGGGCGTATTCAGAAATGCGGTCTCATTTTTTATTTTTAAACGAAGAAAAGCCATATTTTTGTTTCGCGTTGCAACAGAAAGAAAAATTTTCTCAAAATAGTAATATGAAATAGCCATGTGCTGTTGCGCACAAACACCGATGAATTTTTCGTAGCATTGTGTAAACTAAAAACC
>JBBSPS010000369.1:0-2536 GCA_038258655.1 Bacteroidia bacterium | reverse complement strand
TAATGAATTGTCTTTTTCATTGTGTTTTTATTTAGTGTACACAATGCTACGAAAAATTCATCGGTGTTTGTGCGCAACAGCACATGGCTATTTCATGATTATAAAATTTTATGTTAAATTTTATTTATTTTTCTGTTCATTTAATTCTTCATAATGTTTTTTCCAAAGCTCAAGTCGTGCTTCAGGAGACATAATGCTACCATCATCCATTATATATGGTTCGTTTTGGATTAACCACCAGCGATATTTTTTACAATCAAAAGAGAGTGCATCTCTTTCCTTTTGTTCTTTTAATTCTTTGGCATTAAATACTCTGTTCACCATATTATTTTTTAAGTGATGCTCACCTATAATTTCTTCTTCTCCTTGTGGAATTTCTTTGCCAGCCCAAAATAATTCGAACGCTTTTTGTACTTCAAAGTAATTAGCAGTGGGATTATTCAACATATCTTTCCATAAAGGCTTAGCACGATAAGCTGCAAATTTAGAAGTATCAGTGGCTATACCAACCGAAACAGCTTGTTGAGCTTGGATGAGTTGATTTAATGATAAACCCAGTAATAACATACAGGTTAACATTATTTTTGAGAGCATTTTTTTCATAGTAATAAATTTTTGAAATTTAATTTTTGAAGTTTAACAATGAGAAAGAATTTAATAGTGCTTACCTTATTCCATAATAATTTTTTTAGTGGTGTTTGTTTTATCTCCGCTAAGATGGATTATGTAAACTCCTTTTGATAAATCACCAAGGTTTAATTTTTTACTGTATTTATAATTTCTGTTGTTTATTTCTAATGCTTCACTATAAACTATTTGACCTAGCGTATTTGCTATTTCCAATTTATAATTACCATTTTCTGGAAAACTAATATCTAGTGTAAATGCATCCTTAATTGGTGTTGGATAAACATTAATTAAAGGTTTGCTATTAGTATCTACTTCATCAATTGCAGTTACATTATCGGTGCAGTTCAATGTGTAATCTTCCACCTCTCCGAATCCTGTCGTTCCACATGAGTTGTAATCTGGATTGTTTGCTCCATCAATCAGTTTTATACGCATTTTTATCTTTCCAAGATATGCATTGGCTGGAATTTTTATACTTCCTATATATGGATTAGGCCCTTCGATGGAACCTAATGTTAAAGCCAACTCCGTTGTTGGATCAAAAACTTTATCATTGTTCCAATCACACCAAAATAAAATTGAATCAGAAGGATAATAAATCCCTCCTCCAATGGTAACAGATATATTCATGGTGCTACCTCGCAAAGCGGATGTACTTTGTGAAGTGAAATCCGAATATGTAGTTCCTACGGATGCATTGTCTATATTGCCTATTTGAACACGATTGATGTATTCATAATCTGAGGAGGCTGTACTGCCTGTACAATTAGTTATTACTGTGCTTGAATATAAACCTGATTCCCATAAACCCCTTCCGGCAGAAGATGCTCTGATTTTTTTAATCGAGTAGTTAATGGCTAATTGTGTTACTTTCATATCAGGCAATCCTATTGAGAATGCTACCCATCCTGACAAAGAACTATTATAAACATACATACCGATATCGGTTCCAATATATATATCATCACTTGTAGTATTATCTTTTATTATACAGTTAATGGGTATATTGGGCAATGAAAAAGTAATATTGGTCCAAGTGGTTCCTCCATTAGAAGTATAGAAAGCTTTTGTGGAAGCGGAATACCCTGAATAGGTAATCCATGCTTTATTAGGATCAAGATTATCAATAGTAATATCCGAGATAGATGCATTTGTTGGTAATGAGCCACCTATAGCTGACCAGTTTGCTCCTCCATCCGTTGTTTTTTGCATTGATGCTCCATTTGCTGCATAAATAACAGAAGTAGTAGACTTAGCCACTGCAAAAGTAGTCGTTTTGCTCCATGTAAAATTTGAAATTTTTGTCCAGGAGCTTCCCCTGTTAACAGATTTCCAGATATTTTTGTAGCCAACATATATGGTTGCTGAGTTAACAGGATCTTGAAAAAATTTAGCATTCCCTCCCGATTCAGTAATGTTTCCATTTATAGAACCAAAATTTGCACCCCCGTTGGAAGAGTATAGAATGCCCCCACCGGTGTCGGACGTATACATGTTTTGATCATTCGACCAATCAATAAAAGAAAGATAACCGTCACCTCCACCTAACCTTTGCCAGATGGCTCCTGTTGGCCCGCTGCTTCTTACAAAACCATTATCCTGCCAACCTGATAAAGTCAGGTAAGGTGTTGTTGCAGAGTGACCAAAGCCATACATTAAACCAGTTTGCATACCACTACTTAAATCCGTGTAATTTTGACCTGAGTTAGTTGTTTTTGAAACACCTCCATCTGTTCCCACATAATACGTATTACCCACATATTGTATATCATGAAATAGCCATGTGCTGTTGCGCACAAACACCGATGAATTTTTCGTAGCATTGTGTAAACTAAAAACCTATACAATGAAAAAAACGATTCATTACGAACAAATAGTTTCCATCGGTTGTGGCATAGATGTACAC
>JBBSPS010000368.1:0-2551 GCA_038258655.1 Bacteroidia bacterium | reverse complement strand
TAAAATAAGAAATAGCAGAAACAATCATCAAAGGAACCATCAGTGAATAACCACCAGTAATTTCTGCGGCCAAAAAAATACCGGTCAATGGCGCATGCATCATACCGCTGATGGAAGCGGCCATTCCCGCAATAATAAAATTGGTAACATCAAGGTGTGTCATACCAGTTTGGTTAAGCCCAAAAGCAAAAACAAAACCAAACAATCCGCCTACCACAACGCTGGGGCCAAACATGCCGCCGTTACCTCCTGCGCTCATAGTTATGACGCAGGCAAAAGATTTTCCTACCAACGAAAGCGCTCCAAAAAGTATCAACACCCAGGCTATTGTCTGATATTTTGGAAATAAACTATTTGCCAGAAGGGATTGATAATTGCCATCCAATAATTTCTGGATCGTAATATAACCTTCTCCATATAGCGCCGGTAGCAACGCTATCATAATCCCCAAAATAATTCCACCAATTAAAACTTTATTGTATCGGTTTTTTATTTTTGAGAAAGTTTTATGAAGATAATAATTCAACTTACTGAAATAAATTGAATAAATCCCAACGAGAATACCCAAAACAAGATAATACCAAAAGGATTCTATAGTCCAGCCACTTGTTACCAAAACAAATAAAGGTTCTTTGTAAATGATTTGCGATATCACAGACGAGATAGCCGATGCAATTAATAAAGGTATCACAGCAGGAATAGTAAATTCCGGCATGATCACCTCAATGGCAAAAATCATTCCCGCTATCGGGCTATTGAATGCGCCTGATATGCCCGCACCTGCTCCACATGCCAGCAATAAGGTAGTATCCCGGTAATTCAAGCCAAAAAATCGGCCAATGTTGGAACCAATAGCTGCGCCACTGGCTACTGCCGGAGCTTCGAGTCCTGCAGAACCACCAAGGCCTACTGTGAGAGCGCTTGAAATAACCTGACTATAGATATTATGAAAATCAAGCTTGCTGGAGTTATGGGAAATATTAGTCAATATGGGAGGAATTCCATGCTCGAACTTACTCCGTCTTATAAATATACGTATATAAAGTACTGTAAGAAAAATACCTATAAGCGGAAAGAAAAAATAGAGATAATATTTGTATTCCCAGTGCAGGTCGTTTTGAAGAAAATTGGCTACATAATGAGTAAGTTCTTTCAGCACAGAAGCAGCTATCCCCCCGAGTATTCCTACTACAGCCGCTGCCAATATTAAGAAATTAGCGTTTGAGATCCTTTGTTTACGCCATTGATTGATGATCTCAATATATTTTATGAGCCCATCATACAATTTAGCTGAAGAAATAATTATTATTTTTTTCAAATTTCGGCGAAGGTAAATACAAAAAATTAAATTAAAAATCCAGTTAATTCATTTACTAAATTCCCTTCATTTACAATTAAACCATGAACCAGTATTGGTGCGATTTTAAATAAACAATCTCGTCAACATATTTATTTTTGTTGTAAAATTATTCAGACGAATTAAATCTAATTTTGAAATTCCAATTTATATTTTTAGCGGATAAAAATTCAATAAATTAAGAAAAAGATGATAAATAAACAATCACACAGTCATTATCTGTGGGGTGAGAATTGCGACAGTTGGATATTAGCCGACACACCAGGATTATCTGTGAAACACGAAAGCATGCCTTGTGGCGCTAAAGAAAAAATACATTTTCATTCCAGGTCTCAACAATTCTTCTTTGTGTTAAAAGGAACCGCTTCTTTTTATGTTGATGATAAAAAAGAACTTATAAGGGAGCAGCAAGGCTTGCTGGTGACGCCGGGCGTGAAACATTTTATCGCAAATGAAACTATGGAGCGTCTTGAGTTTTTAGTTATTTCACAACCGAATAACACTAATGACAGGATCAATATCGAATAAAGAAAAAATATAAAAAGTCCGATACAAAAAGTATTTATTCAATAAGGTAAAGGCTTTCAAAATTTAAGGTACAAATCCGGTACAAATTTGTATTAAAACTAAAAGATAGTACTGTTTACTACTATTGTTCATTCCTTTGGTTCCAGGATGTATCTAAATTCTTTCTTGGTAATAAATTTATTACCTTTGACAAATGAAGTCCAGTGAGCTTGTAAGGCTGCTTAAAAAAGACGGTTGGTTTGTTGTAAGGCAAACAGGTAGCCACATGATATTGGAACACCCCGTTAAAGTGGGGCAAGTTATTTGTCCTTATCATGGCAGTCATGAAGTAGGTAAGGGATTGGAAAAGAAAATTAAAAAAGATGCTGGAATTAAATAAAATATTTTATTATGATAGTTGAAATGATAGTTGAAAAAACAAAGACAGGTTATTCTGCTTATGCTGAAAAATATCCTGTTTATACCGTTGGCGATTCTTTGGAAGAGCTTAAAGCAAATATGCTGGAGGCGCTTAATCTTTACTTTGAAAAACAAGACAGAATCATAACTGAAAAAAATCTGAAAGTAATTTTGGATTTGCCTCAGTTCTTTGAATTTTATAAAGTTATTAATGCAAAGGCTTTGAGTGAACGAATAGGTATGAATCAAAGTTTGCTGGCTCAATAT
>JBBSPS010000367.1:0-2556 GCA_038258655.1 Bacteroidia bacterium | reverse complement strand
TGTGAAAACCCTTTATGAGTTGCATGGTCTGTCATAATACTTACTTGCCAACTTTTTTTTGTGTACATCAAAGCCTACATAAATGTTTTCTCCGCTAAAATCTTTTATCTTTGTTTTCATCTGTATAAATTTTTCTAAACTTACACATTACAAACATAAGGGCTTCGGTCGCGAAAAACTCTCTCGTAATGACGTTCTAAAATAAACTATTTTAACCCTACGCAAATTTTTTCTCGAATGCCTGCATCACTTCAACCAACGCATTTACACTTTCCAAGGGAAGCGCGTTGTATAAAGATGCACGGTAACCGCCAACATCACGATGTCCTGGCAACCCACTTAAATTAGCTTCCTTAGTAAGTTTATTAAATTCAGGCTCTAATTCAGGTTTTTCCATTACAAAAGTTACGTTCATATTAGAGCGGTCTTCTTTTGCAGTAGTTCCTTTAAATAAAGAGTTACGATCGATTTCATTGTACAACGTATCCGCTTTTTTCTGATTCACTTTTTCAATCCACTCTACACCACCATTTTTCTTCAACCATTGTAGTGTAAGTAAAGAAACATACACAGGGAATACAGGAGGTGTGTTGTACATGCTGTCACCTTTAATGTGTACTTGGTAATCCAACATCGAAAGCATCTTACGTCCTGTTTTACCTAATTTTGTTTCATCAACAGCAACCATAGTAACACCTGCAGGGCCCATATTTTTTTGCGCACCTGCATATATCAACGCGAAATCATTTCCATTTACTTTACGGCTAAACATATCACTGCTCATATCACATACCAATGGTACCGGTGATTTCGGGAATTGTTTGTATTGTGTGCCAAAAATTGTATTGTTGGACGTTAAGTGTAAATAATCAAGATTTGCAGGTATATCATACCCTTTAGGAATATAAGTGAATTTTTTATCTTCTGATGAAGCGATCACTTGAGTGTTACCAATTATTTTTGATTCTTTAATAGCTTTATTTGCCCAGGCACCTGTATTAACATAACCGGCAGTACCTTCTGTGCGTAATAAGTTATATGGTGCCATCGCGAACTGCAAACTTGCGCCGCCGCCAAGGAATAATACTTTATAATTATCATTTAATCCCAATAGTTCTTTTACAATTGCGCGGGCATCTTCCATCACTTTATCAAAATTTTTGCTTCTGTGAGAAATTTCCAACAACGACAGGTTTAAATTGTCGAAATTGATACAAGCTTCAGCAGCTTGTTTTAATACTTCCGCAGGCAATATTCCAGGACCGGCGCTAAAATTGTGAACTTTTATCATTTCTGTGGTCATCATGGCTTAAGAATTTTTGATTAGTATTTTAATTAATTTTGCTTGCTATAATTGTGAGGCACGAAATTAATAATTATTTGAAAGCTAAACGGAAAATCAGGGTGATTTATAAAAATAATATACTAAATACAAGCTTTCACCAGTCACCCGCATAACTTAAACTCTCCTTCGACAACTCTTTTAAATAGTCATATTTGAGTTTTATAATTTGTCGGATGTGTAGATAGTCATGCGCCAACCAATTAGCGATAATGAACTTTGCAGACATGGGCCCAAGCTTAAGGTGTAAATAGGCATTGTCCCATTTTGCTGATTGGAGGGACTTTAACCATTCAATTGAATTTTTACGTTCCTGAATGAAGAGTTGTACTATTTTATCGAAATTTTGACTTGCATAATTACGTTCTATTACCCATCCTGTAGGGTCTATAGAAGGAAATGATTTTTCAGGCGTTTCTAAAACAAGTTTAAGTCTTGTTCTAAAGTCTTCCCGCTCTTCATCATATAAATGACATCCAACTTCAAGCATACTCCATTTAGTAGGATCCTGCTTCCATTGAACTTGCTCCGAAGAAACATTTGTCAGAAGGCTTTCAAATGTTCTGATATTAGAACTGAACTCATTTATATAAAAGCCTAAAAAATTCATCATTATTTTAATTACAATAATTTTGTATGGCCTGGTTCGCCTCAGTATTGCCCAAGCCATCGGCTTTACTGAGATCAAGGCAGCATTTTTCTTTCATGCCGATAGTCCAATAACAAATACCTCTGCCATAATAAGACGCTGCGTCCGAATTATTTAAATAAATTGCTTTTGAATAATCCATAATGGCGCCTCTGTAATCTTTTACATTTTGTTTGGCTAATGCACGGCGAGAATAAGCTAAACCGTTCCTTGCATTCAATGCAATAGCGCTACTGTATGCATTCAAAGCGCCTTCCCAGTCACCATTATCGGATTTCGCGTTACCTTGATCTATGTATAAATTTGATTCTTCTTCCTTTGTTTTAGAAGTTTTAGAAGTTTCCTGCGCATAGTTTGCAAGAGATAACAAAGTAAAAAGTGCAGGTAAAATTATTTTTTTCATCTTTTTAATTATAAATAACGATCATTAGTGTTGCGTTATAAGTCAAACATTTTCAATTGGTTATGATTTTGTTCTTTGAAATATTGTAATTGAGTTTGCTGAAATAGCTGATTTATGGGTGTTTTATCAAAAATGGATATGCTTAAAATTTGTAAAATTTCG
>JBBSPS010000366.1:0-2571 GCA_038258655.1 Bacteroidia bacterium | reverse complement strand
TTACGCCGGACGACGTACTCATTTCAAAACCTTTTGTATCTGTAATTTTTTTAAATGTAGCAGTTACACGATAGCTTTCATCAATGTTATAAAAGTGAATATATTTCCTGTCTTTTGCAGATACAACTTCATGGGTGTTTATATAATTCTGTTGGTAAGTAATTATAGAATCTTTATAGCTTTCATTTTGAGCGAAGCTATGTTGAAACAATAAAATAAAAAGCGTAAAGAGCGGGAGGAATTTACGGTTTGAAAATTGTAAAGTCATGAAGTAAAATTACCTGAAATCCAGGTAAATAGTTAGGCCCTGATTCTAATTGCAGAAACCGTGTTAATACGGAGTAGAAAAGCTATCAGAAAAATCGATGATAAAAACTTAATAAAAAATCCGCAATAAATTATTGCGGATTTTTTGAAAATTCCAAATTATTACGCTGAAATTTTCGCGAAAAACTTTTCAGTTATTTCGTCTTCAACAGCTTCATGCTTCGCGATAACTTTGCTATCACTGTTTGCAACGAACGTGCTGTAAACATTGGCCGTTGCCAGGTTATTTCCTGGTTTAGTGATAGTCATGCTTGTTGTATCCGTCTTCGGCATATTAGAAGTATCGGGAGCGGGCTTACTTGTAGTATCATCCTGTGCGAAAGTTGCGGAAAATGCAAGCGAGCCTAGGGCTAAGCAAAATAATTTTAAATTGGTAGACTTCATAATTGTGTTTTTTTAGTGAATGTTATTATACATCTACTTATACCTAAAATAATGCCAAAAAAAATTTAGCAGTGCAATAAATCTTTTGTGTGAATATTTTTGTGTTTTCTTAACGTCTCACTTTATTTGCTAAAACCTGTGAACCCACATCGGGCCGACATCCCCTGGTACGAGCCGTTCCCGGATTAACGGTTAATAAGCCTGGCGCACCCTGCCACGTTCTTCGCACGTGATAGAAAAGTGTCGTTTAGGTTTATCAGTATTTTTCTTATTAACATACGTCTATCACGTCGTGTTTTTAAGATTTCATCAAAAGTTTTCTACTAGCGGTTTTGGTTAAACCTGTCGGGTTGAAAATAAATGCCGGTTAATTTGCATTGCAATATATGTTGCAACGTTTAAGCATTAACTTAGGTCAATCACTTAATGAAGCATACATTCCTTTACGTTGTTTTTATTTTTGTTGCATGCAACAAACCACCTGCGTTAGCACCTGCTACTCCTCAAACCTATTGGATAGATTCAGGGACACTTTCTGATACAATTATAACAAACGTAAACGGAAATTCTCCCGTTATCTATTTTGCTGAAAAAAACTGGTATCAACTGGCGGATACAAACTTCACTCATGGTTTCAGGTTTATTGCCATCAGGTACAGAGACAGCATATTGGTAAAGCCATTAAATGATCCTTCAACAAATTACAACGGACCTTTTATGCTTTCAACAAACGAAAGAAATGACACTTTGAGAGCACAAAATTTTTTAGACACCATAAACACCAACGCTGTTAATATTTATATCCACCTACATTAGTATGGCTATATTCTTACCTCTCATATCCTCTATTTAAAAAAGCATAATCTTAAGAAATGCTGAACGTAAAATTTGTAGCAACCAAAGCAATAGCAGTAATGAAATTAAATAAGATACAACAGCATTCATGGTGCGTTTGAATTACGTGTAAACGAAATAACTGGTGTGAGTTCAACTTTCCTGAATTCAACTTCCGAACCTTCTGCCTGTAGTGCGATGTGGCCATGCGTGGCCGTACAATCATATCCTGAATTTACAAGGTCTCCATTCTCCCATACTTTAATGGATGAACCAACGCATTCAATGATCATCGTATTCCATTCACCCACGGCTTTTTCAGAGCTATCGGTTAAATTTTTTATTCTTCGTTCTTTTCCTTCTGTAATGCCCCAGTTTTCTTTCGGGCCGCGCCTTGATTCCATATCATCCACTTTTATATCTTCTACAATGCACCAGAAATCACCCGCGTCACCATGTTGCATCTGGCATTCAATTGATTTAGGAAACATCTTATATAAAGCTCTTGGAGTAGAAGCATGCACCAATACACCACAATTTCCAGGCTTGCCTGCAAAGCGGTATTCAACCTGTAACCTGTAATTGCTGTATTCTTTATCTGTTATGAGGTGACCGTTAGGTGTGCCAAAACTTACCAATAGGCCATTGCGAATTATGAAGGGATTTATTGCAGATGAATTCGTATCCATTTCCGGAACATCTGTGTGCCATCCGTTGAGATCTCCGCTAAACAGTTTAATTGTTTTTGACTTATGGCAGGTATCGCTCATTACTGCAAGTAGTGAAACGATTATTATCATCAATTTCATTATGTTAATTTATTTCTATCAATAAATATTTTTCTACAATCTATTTATCTACATTACCAATACGCAATAATATAATTTCCATGGTCAATTCAATAAAAGTCTGTGAGAATTATTAGTGTTTGAAATTTTAATCGATTGTGAATGTGCACAAAAAATGACCGCCCGAAATAAATGATTAAAAATATACGTTTAATTTTACGCGTGATGAAAATCCTTA
>JBBSPS010000365.1:0-2580 GCA_038258655.1 Bacteroidia bacterium | reverse complement strand
GGTGGGCCACAAAAAAAAGGTCATCGCATGAGTAACAGCGGGCCTCATCACAAAATTAAAACTGAAATGGGTAATATGTAGGCTTTTATGAATTGTTCAATTTGAAATTGAAAAAAATATCCCGCTTGTTTATAGCGGGATATTTTTTTGATCTTACTTCTTCTGTCCTAATCATAAAATCTCCAGGATACGCCAAATTTAAAGGCCCTGTCGTTCATCGGGTAATGTGGAGTTATCATATAATTGTTGCCCATCAATCCACTATTCAAATGATCAATTTTTATAAAAATGCGTACAGTTTTAATTTGTGCGTTTATAAAAAAATCAATGAAGGGATAATCGCCATATTTTTTATTGTTCTGTAAATAAAATTCCCCTGTTGCCGGCATATACGTATTCGCGTAATACGCTGAGTTATAAAAAATAGATGCTCCTATTTGCATTCGCATAGCGCCTTTGAACAAATTGTTTTCATAATACAATGCGTGTTCCAAAACAAATTGAGGTAAGCGTATCACCATTGAATCAGGAACATATTGGTAGTGAATGTTGTTATTCAAGTGCCAATTATAAAATACAAAATCTTTTTTTAGATAAGCGGATATTACTTGGATACTACCTTTATATTGATTGGCCATGGCATAAGTATCAAAATAGAGTACATTGGTATATTCATTAATATCCGTACCAACAGCCAGGTTATATTTTCGCATCAAAAAATTAATTGAAATACGTGTCGTTTGGATTTTCTCAAAATTATTGTTCCACCTAAAGTTGTTAGATGAATACTTATGATAAATAAAATCAGGTGTTTGCTGTTTGTTTTCAAAACTCAACGTCAGTAAATTCAAACTATCAGCAATACTTTTTTTAATTACAGCGGAGGTAGCATAATCATTTTTGTTATATCCTGTTAATGCATATTTACCGGCAAAGTTCCACCAGAATTTATTTTTTGAATAGGTATTATAAAATTCGGCGCCGGCAATAATACCACCAAACGTGGTATCTATTTCATGTTGTTTAATTGTAATAATTTGATCCTTAACACTGAACCCACCACCTATCATATCTTTTATTCCCCTGTGTTTATTATTATCAACCCGTTTCCATGCCAGCTCATTTTCAATCTTAAAGTTGTAGGTAGAATCAAATGTTTTCGCAGAATCATTATAAATATTCGAATAATAACCTGATTGAGGATTGTCGTCTTCATATTTCAATAAATTATCTTCAAATGAAGAAGCCAAGATGAATCTGCTTTCCGGAATTATCGCATTGTGTGTAGTAGTATCAGATGACTTCCGGCCCAAATTCAAATATTGTTTTAAATAAATGTTCCGGTTAAGTACGCTTCGTTTCGCAGAAAGTAAATGGACGCCTATTAATTGTTTATCACCAGTACCCGCATTTGCAAAAGCGGAATCGTATATAATGCCACCATTTTCAGTGTTCTTAGCGCTGTTATAAAAAACGCCGGCTAATAAATTATAACGATTATTATCTGATTTATAATTGGTAGAAACAGCAATAAAATTATCATTTGTGATTTGCCGTAAATAAAAACCGTCGGAGTGGATGCGATAAAAATCGGCAGTTACATTCCAGTTTTTTTTGACATTATAGGAAAATGTCATTTTAAAAACTTGTTCATGTTTTGATCCGGCAACATAAAAAAGGTCAGTATAAGGAACACGGGTGTTATAAAATTTTAAGTTAGCAGGAGAATAAAAATAATTTGCATAATTATTTTTCGAGTAATTAAATCCAATAATACTTGAGTTGGGTTGATAACAAAGGTCATTAAATGGCAAACCGCTATTGCCAAGATGTGTTCTTGGCAAATAGCTCTGAAAGTTGTACAATGTATTTTCAATGTATTTTGCGGAATCGGCATACTCAAATTGGTTTGCGGTAAAAAATTGAGTGGTTGAATTCTTCTTTGCGTTACTTGTAGAATCAGTGGTTGAGGAAAATAAATAGTGCTGAAGGGAAAGAAATAATAATAAAACAATTTTTATTCGGATTGACATCACACGGGCTTAATGGTTGCTCAAAAATAGCATTAATAATCATACTATATTGTTCCTCGTTATGGCAGAAGGAGTTGATCCTAATGATTACGTGAATACAGTTTAATTTATTTATTTAATATGTTCCCATTCGACGGGTTGGATTTATATCATTGAGCCATTAGATTCACAGATTTTATGTGTTTGTCTGTGTTAATCTGTTGACTTTGTTTTTTTGTATTTGTGAATCTCTGGCTATTATTTCACAGATACCTCGAGCCGATTTATTGGGGGAGAGTAATTTATTTAATATTATTTGTTGATAATTTCTTGGTTTTAACCATGAAAAATGGCATTGAATACTTGTCTGATGTCTTATATATGAATGATCTAGCGGATATAAAAATTAAATGCCTGTTATCTTTTTTTCTTCTACATCTCAATGGTTATTAACAAATGAGTGTTTACAATTACAAAACCCCTGCATAAAAAATTAAGGGTAAAATAGAATAGTTTTGCTTTAATAAAATAATTAAAGGATTCGGCTTTAAATTAAACGGATATAAAT
>JBBSPS010000364.1:0-2590 GCA_038258655.1 Bacteroidia bacterium | reverse complement strand
TTGACCCAGTGCACTCTGTCCGAAATAATATTTACTTTTGCTCATATGGTTTTTGGTTCTGCAAAAACAAAATTCCATTAAAAAAGGGAGATTACTTGTTAGTAACTCCCTTTTATTGATAATTTATTTCGGACGCTAGTGCTTTATATTTGTAGTTCAATTCAATCCCCAAAAGAATTATTTAAAAAATTAGGCAAACATAAAACCGGAGTGGGGTGTTTGTATATCAACAAATTAGAAGATGTAAATACAATTATTTTAAAAAATTTAATCGAAAGTAGTTACAAAAAAAATAAAGCGATAGGTAAATAATTACTTCAACGTTTCACCTAACCATTTATAAAATTCATGCTGCCAAACGAGAGCATCCTGTTCTTTTGATATCCAATGGTTCTCATTTGGGAAAAAAAGTAATTTACTTTTTATTCCTCTTAACTGTGCCGCCTGGAAAGCGCCTAACCCTTGTTCAATTGGGCATCTGTAATCCTTCCCTCCTTGTATAATAAGAATAGGCGTATCCCATTTTTCCACATAATTTGCAGGGTTAAATTCATTATAACTCTTTTGTGCTGCCAAATTACTTCTGTCCCAATATGGGCCACCATAATCCTGGTTTACAAACCATACTTCTTCTGTAGTACCATACATACTTCTACTATCAAAAATTCCGTCATGAGCGATAAAAGATTTAAAACGTTTCTCGTGAATTCCTTCTAAAAAATAAACGGAATAACCACCATAACTTGCACCCACACAACCTAAACGGCCTTTATCTACATACGATTCTTTTGACAATACATCAATTGATATCAAATAATCTTTCATGTTTTGGCCGCCATAATCCCTGCTGATCTGCTCGTTCCATTTTACTCCATGCCCCGGCATACCGCGACGGTTAGGAGCTACGATAATATATCCGTTCGCTGCCATCAATTGAAAATTCCAACGGTAAGAATAAAATTGTGTTAATGGCGATTGAGGCCCGCCCTGACAATACAATAAAGTAGGATATTTTTTTGTCGCGTCAAAATTCGGAGGATAGATTACCCAGACAAGCAATGGCTGTCCGTCCGTAGCAGTTAAGTAACGTCTTTCAATTTTACCAAGTGTAATGGAGTTATACGTTGCATCATTCACATGGCTCAATTGTTTCATTGCACCGCTCGTTAGATCCAGCGAATAGAGTTCAACAGCGTGATTCATGTCCGTCCTTTCCACAACCATTATGTTACCAACCTGTCCCACTAATCCATGAATATCAAAATCACCTTTAGAAATTTGTTTTACCACAGATATTGCTTTTGGTTCGCCGGAATAATCAACCCCAAAAAGTTGCAGGGTACCATCAAAAGCAGCAATGAAATATATTTTTTTCCCGTCAGCACTCCATTTAAAATCATCAACGGTACCATCCCAATCTTTTGTCAAATTTATTTTTGAAGTTCCATTGTCAACGATGATGTCATTTTTATCTGATTCATAACCATCTGTTTTCATACTTAAAAAAGCCAATATCCCGGTTGATGAATAAGCAGGCTTAGTATCATACCCCATCATACCTTCCGTTAAATTGGTAGTTTTTTTGGTTTCGATATTGTACGAATAAATATCTGTATTAGTACTGATAGCATATGCGGTTCCATATTTCTTTTTTGTTACATACAAAATTTGTTTGCCATCCTTACTCCATATAAAATCTTCATCGCTACCAAAAGGTTTTTGTGGACAATCGAACGCTTCATTCGGCATAAGATCCAAACTGTCAACAATTTTTTTATCTTTTAATGTATTTAAAAATACATGTCCGAAAGATCCATCTTCCCATGTATCCCAATGACGATCATTTAAATTATCATAGATCATCACATCCGATCTTGTTAATTGAGGATAAAAATCTTTTCCGAAAACATTTTTCACTTTCACTTCATTGCTGCTGATACTGTATTTTCCATCAGGAGAAATACGATCGTTCACCAATATAGCGTCAGTGTTTTCTATTTCAGTTGCAGTACCTCCCGCAATTGGAATAATATATTTTTTTGTTGTGGCTTTATTATCTGCTTCATTGTATTTACGTACATTGAATACTACAGATTTTTTATCTTTTGTGATAACACTGCTATTCACTTTTCCCAATTGCACAAGCATTTCAGGGGTTAATACTGATTGGGCATTCATTAATATTGAGAATACCAAAAGAGGCAAAATGAAGATTGATTTTTTCATCGTATTATTTTTAAATTAATCTTTTAAAAGTAAATGCTTTTCCTGAACCTGATTTTAAATATTTTTCAAAATGCAACCAGTATAATAAGTTCCGTCAATACATTTTAATAAATAAACATTCCACATATAATCTAATCAATAGTGGACTGTGTCCACCGAAGCTCGAAGAAGCTAACAAAAATTAATAAGCGACCCTTCTACGCTTAAACTTCGAAGGGCGAAGGTGGAGAATACCGGATTCGAACCGGTCGCCTCTTCACTGCCAGCGAAGCGCTCTAGCCAAATGAGCTAATTCCCCTTTCACCATCCGAAGCCTTAGCGAAGGATGGTCATCAAAAATATTAAGAACTTAATTAATTCATTA
>JBBSPS010000363.1:0-2593 GCA_038258655.1 Bacteroidia bacterium | reverse complement strand
TTATATAAAAATGATACGCGATGAAAATAAACGTTTGAGCTTATTGGTTGAGAATATTTTACAAACAGCTATATTGGATAAAGGCCAATTCAAATTAAAGATACAAAACCTGGATATTCATTTGCTGATAGAGCAAACCATTACTAATATTAAGTTACAAGTAGAAAATAAAGAAGGAGAAATTACCACCGAATTAAATGCGGAACATCCTGTTATTAATGTTGATAGAGTACACGTAACAAATATTATTTTTAATCTGATCGATAACGCACTTAAATATTCAAATGAAAAACCTCGGATAAAAATAAGCACCAAAAGCGATAAAGAAGGTGTTTTTATTTCTGTTCAGGACAATGGAATAGGGATAAATAAAGAAAATCAAAAACGAATATTTGATACCATGTATCGTGTGCCTACAGGTAATATCCATAATGTGAAAGGATTTGGCTTAGGACTGAGTTATGTGAAAGCCGTAGTAGAAAAACATGGAGGATCTATCAGTATTAACAGCGAATTAGGAAGGGGTAGTATCTTCACAGTATATTTGCCGTTTAATAAAGAAGGTTAATTTGTGTACAGTATTTACGTTCCGTACTATTCCGGGATTACGACTAAAGCAATCTTATGTACAGCACTATTTTAGATTGCTTCGTTCCTCACTTGCAATGATCATGGGATTATTTTTTATAAGTAATTGCGTCCCCTTCATTAATAATATCATAACCATTTGTAACAAGCATATCGTTCTCTTTTAAACCGCTTGTTATTTCAGCTTTTCCACTGTATTGTTTTCCTAATGTTACGATGCGTCTTTTAGCGATATTTCCTTCAGCAACAAAAAGGTAATACGCATTATTCTCATCTTTTTGAATTGTTTTAATTGGAACAATTAATACAGGATTTGAAGATTGATAATCATTAATATTTAATCTTGCAACCATGTTTGGATGGTATTCTTTTTTATTATCCAGAGCTACTTCAACATTAAATGTGCGTGTATTAGGGTTGATGGCATGAGATACAAAACTTACTTTCGAAAGTATAGAGTCATTCATATCAGGAAAACGAACAATTACTTCACTTCCTTTTTTAATTTTTGAGGCATAACTTTCCGCAACATCTGCTTTCACTTTTAAATTGGAAAAATTAATTACACGCATAGAAGGCATACCCGGCGCAACAACTTGTCCTAATTTTATATCAACCGCATCCATTGTTCCATTTATTGGAGAAATAATTTTCGACATATTTAATTGCTCTTGTAATGCAGACATTTTCTTTCCCATACTTTCTTTATTTGTTTTTGCCTGTAAGTATTGAACTTCGGTACCGATTTTTTGGTCCCACAAGTTTTTTTGTTTTTCATAAATCTGATTTACAAGGTCAGTATTCACTTGAAGATCAGCGATACTTTGATTAATGGCACGTGCATCTGTTTCAGCAAGTACTTGTCCCTTACTTACTTCATCACCCACTTTTACATTTATTTTAGTGATCGTGCCCGGCATTTCAGAACTGATGGTCACATTTTCATCAGCATCCACACGGCCCTGTACGTCAATATAATTTTTAAATACTTCAGCATTTAATTTTGACACAGATACAGATATCCCGTTTGGTTCAGAATCAGTTCCTTTGTTTAGCTCGGTCTCTAATGAAACGATCTTTGCTTTTAATTCAGCTTCCTGTTTCTTCAAATTTTCTAATTCCGCTTTTTTATCGCCACCTTTTGAATTACAAGCTACCATTAGTATTGTAATACTTGCTATTAAATATACTTTTTTCATAATTTATTTTTTTTTTATCTTAATACTTGCTACTTAATACTATTTATAATTTCCGTTTGATTTATCAAAATCTATCTTCGATACCAACGCGTCAAACAAAGCATTGTAATAATTTGTTTGTGCTTCTTTTAGCGCTGTTTCTGCTGTTATCATCTCTATATTGGAACCAACACCTTGTTCATATTTTAATTTTGTAACTCGTACAACATCTTCCGCAACCGACATATTTTTCTTTTGAATGTCAAGTGAGGAGGAAGCATTTTGTAAAGTGGTAAGTGAAGATGCTAACTCAAGGTCAATTGATTTTTTAATAAAATCCATATTGTTTTCCGCCTTTTCTAAGGAAATTTTTGCCTGTTGATTTCTTGCGATGCGTTGAAACCCTGTAAAAATAGGCATTGTAACTTTTGCCCCAATCAATGTTGTAGGATACCATGCAAAGCCGGTACCTGTGGCAAAAACACTAAAGGTGGTACGAAAAGCATTGCCACTCCAATTAGCATAAGCGAAGGCGCTAGGCAAGTAGGATAACTGCTGGCGCTTAACATCTAATTTTGCTAATTTGAATTGAGTTTCAAATATGCCGTATTCTATTCGTTTTGAATAATCAAATTTATCAGCAGTTGCTACAGTTGCAGCATCCAGTTTTAAATCTGCCAGTTTATCAGTTAATGTTAAAGCAGCATTAATATCCATGCCCATTTGAAACTTTAACAGGTAAGTACCTACTCCTAATAACCGCTGCACTTTTTCCTGTTCTACTAATAAATTAGTATAGGTAACCGATAATCTATCATAGTCAATTT
>JBBSPS010000362.1:0-2643 GCA_038258655.1 Bacteroidia bacterium | reverse complement strand
GTGTTGTTATAAATGGCGAACTTGTTAAAGCAGATAAGCTTTCTATCGTTCACTAAAAATTAAAATTATTTTTTATGCAAAAAGCCTTTCCGTAAAACGGTGAGGCTTTTTTGTTTTACACACCATCTTCCTACTTAAACCTACCACTTACCCTCCAAAAGCTACCAAATATCCAAAACTGTTTGCTTTATTACATAAAGCATATTATTTTTACCAAAATAAAAAGGTGCGTGCCGAAAAACCTTGAAAAGAGTGGGTGATATTAAATAATTGGAATTATGAAAAAAATTAGTAGGATTAATCATTTGTGTTAGTTTTAATGCCAACGCCCAAACGCATGGCAAGTCTTCAACTGTGACACAGACCGAAACAACTCTTACTGATGAAAATACAAGCAATTTATTATTATGAGCAAACTAATCCCAATTATAGCGTTTTTCTTTTTTTTCTCCTGTCGCAAAGATATTATTGCAGTGGATAAAGATTATGAAGGAAATTGGTTTGGAACCTTAGATACAAGTGTGAATTCAATCTATATGGAGCATTCATACCTCAAAATAGATTCACAAAGTAATTGGTCTTATGAAAGTTATAATTCAAGAGCAGAAACATTTTATCAATTTGGTGGAGTCGCTAAAATAAGGGGTAATATTATACATGTTAACAGTATACCACTTTCTCATCGTTTCAAAATTGTTTCTCCACTTACTCAAATAAATACTTCCAAATATCACTGGACAATGACACTTAAAGGCCCCGAAGGGTGGGTTATGTCTTACTATAAATAGACTACCAGTTACTGTAATAATTACTTTAACCATTTACACTGGAGTTAAAACCTAAACCTTGTACTTAAATTACATTTAACAGTTAAATTTTAGTTGTATTCGACACTCATAAACTGTATGCACCACCATAATTGGCGCGGACAAGGTAATAGAGAGCTCGTATCTTTAAAACCCTTGTGGTTATAGACAGTTGAGTATCTCAAACGCCAACTATTGATAGCTGCAATACGATATAAATGCACTCCACATTATTATTTATTTTCTCCCTCAAAGTATTTTCATTTGGTATCGGTGAGTAAGTACTTTTTTATTGTAAAACGGTAAGGTTTTTTGTTTACAACCAGCTTCCCATTAATACCTACCACTTACCCTCCAAAAGCTACCAAATTTCCAATACCGTTTGTAGTATTTTTAAAAGAAAAGCACCTTTGGCACAAATAAAAAAGGTGTATGCCGAAAAACCTTGAAAGAGTAGGTAACTAAAACTAATTGTTATGAAAAAATCAGATTTCAAGAATTCCTTTTTACATGCAGCAAAAGCAAAATATATTTTGATTGCTTGTATCGCAGTTTTGGCAAGTGGACAATCATTTGCACAGTCAACATCTAACTCAAATACATTAACGGGTACTTTACCTTCTAGTCCAGCTCAGTTTCTTGGTTCATCGAATGTAGCTGATGTTCTTTTTAAATCATCTGGTGTTGAACGTATGAGAATGCTCTCTACAGGAAACATAGGGATTGGTGTTACAGCTCCCACAGCTGCTTTACAAATTGGAACAACAGGTGCTGTTCCATTTTTTATTCAACGAACTCTAAATCAATTGAACGGGATGAAAATATTTTTTACAAGTAACCCTGCTACAGGAATAGTTGTTGGAGCAGGATCCACTATTTTTCAAAATACCAGTACTGTATCTGATATGTTATTTATGCCTACTCCCACTAATTTCGGTATGGTTATAAAGCCAAACGGTTTTGTAGGCATAGGAACTACAAGCCCTTCAGCATTATTGCATTTGTCACAAACAAGTGGAATATCCACGATACGTTTGGGTGATAATGTAGCAAACGGGGCTGGAGTTGTTGAAATGCACGGCGATGCAAACCAGCGTAATTGGGTAATGGGAGGAAATTTACATGTTGCGGATGCTCTGGAATTTACCCCTTCGACTACAGGAGGTGTTAGTGGTACTACATTTAATACACCAGTGATGACAATTAATGCAAATGGTAAAGTTTTAATCGGAAATGCCGGACTGACTGGCTTTATGGGAACTCCGGGAACTTACTTGCTTTATGTACAACAAGGTATATTAACTGAAAAAGTTAAAGTTGCTGTAGCAACATCTGCTAATTGGGCGGATTATGTTTTTGCTAAAGACTATAAATTAAAAACGATTGAAGAATTAGAACTATTTGTGCAGGCTAATAATCATTTGCCAAATATTCCTACAGCAGAAGAAGTTGTAAAGCAAGGCATTGATATGGCTACGATGGATGCTAAATTATTGGAAAAAATTGAAGAACTTTCACTGTATGTTATCGAATTGAATAAACAAATCGAATTACTTAAGAAAAAATAAGAATAAGCAGAATCCGAATGGCTATGATTAAGTTTTTTTGAATTCATTAAATCATTTCTACATTTTTAATGATGCAAGTCTTAGGGTTAATAATTTATTTATCGAAGTTCAAGCAATCTATTTGTAAATAATCATGTTAATAAAAATTAAATCATATGAAATAGCCATGTGCTGTTGCGCACAAACACCGATGAATTTTTCGTAGCATTGTGTAAACTAAAAACCTATACAATGAAAAAAACGATTCATTACGAACAAATAGTTTCCAT
>JBBSPS010000361.1:0-2696 GCA_038258655.1 Bacteroidia bacterium | reverse complement strand
TTATGAAGATGCTGAAGGATTTCTTTGATAGCGTAATCGCAAAGATCAAAATAAAAAACTAGTGAATTTGTTTGTTTACTGTATTTTAATATGGTCTTAAACAAAGGCCGAAAAAAATTCTTCATTCTTTTATTCAAAAATTATTTTTTCCCCTTCCCCTTCCCAAACATCCCACTCGTCAGCTTATCATACAACTCAAACAAAAACTCTATCCTCTTTGTTTCATTTATAAAAGGTTGCGGACGGTAACAAAGTTCGTTAACCTTCCAGAAGTCAAGTCAATCCCATTGCTAGAAACAAAACTTACAAAATATATTTTATCATTATCAGCAAACTTATATTTTCTGCTCATTTATAACCTTGCATTTGATCCATTATCGTTTTACTATACAAAATCTGCAAATTGTGCAGTATTAGTTATACTCCGATCATGTATTTGTAAATGTGCCCTCAATTGTAAATCGAATTTATTACCACAACTTTACATGCATTAGTAAATTAATAATGTCTTTAACCTATGAATTTCTTTAATTTTTTTAGCCAGGAAATAGCCATTGACCTTGGTACTGCAAATACGCTGATCATTCACAACGATATGGTGGTTGTAAACGAGCCATCTATTATTGCGCTCGACCGCAATAATCCCAAAAATGTGCTGGCAGTTGGCAAAAAAGCATTGATGATGCACGAAAAAACCCATGAAAGCATCCGCACCATCCGCCCCCTCAAAGACGGCGTTATCGCCGATTTCAATGCAGCCGAATTGATGATGAGAGAGATGATAAAAAAAATCGGTTCAAACAAATCTCTGTTTACGCCCAGTTGGCGCATGATGATCTGCATACCGAGCAGCATAACAGAAGTAGAGAAACGGGCGGTAAGAGATAGCGCCGAGCAGGCGGGGGCGAAAGAAGTATATTTGATTCACGAGCCTTTGGCAGCAGCGTTGGGAATGGGAATCAATGTTGAGGAGCCTGTTGGTAACATGATCATCGATATTGGCGGGGGAACAACAGGTATTACTGTTATTGCTTTGGCAGGAATTATTTGCGATGAGTCCATCAGGATAGCAGGTGATGAATTTACATCGGACATTGTAGAAACGATACGCCGGTATCACAGCCTTTTGATTGGTGAGCGTACCGCCGAACAAATAAAAATTCAGATTGGTGCAGCTTACAAGGGCATTGACAATCCTCCGGATGATATGGCAGTTTATGGGCGTGACCTTGTAACAGGCATACCCAAAGAAATAATGGTTACTTACCAGGAAATAGCGGAAGCAATGGACAAATCTATTTTTAAAATAGAAGAAGGAATTTTGAAAGCATTGGAGAAAACGCCGCCTGAAATAGCCTCCGACATATACCGCCGTGGAATGTATGTAACCGGCGGTGGCGCTCTGTTGCGTGGAATTGATAAGAGGCTTGAGGCAAAGATCAAACTTCCGGTTCATATTGCAGACGACCCACTGACAAGTGTTGTGAGAGGTACGGGAATTGCGTTGAAGCATTACAACAGCTATCCTTTTATCATGCGCTGATAATTTGTATTGTTAAGTCAATAATCTTATTGGAATTTTAGGGATTCCAGGCAATAATAATGTACGGTGATGAAAAAACTGGTAACACTGTTTTTGTTTTTGATTGTTTATAATTGTTGTTGCAGCCAGCTATTACTGACTGATAGTTATCAGCAAACTTATACTTCCAGCTCATTTATAAATTTAAGAAATGACTTCGTAATAACGCAACCATTATTATATGGCACAGATACGCTAACACCTCTTTACCTTTGCTACATATCTGCCAGTGTGGGTTCTTTTTTTTAATTTAGTTCAGAATAATTTTATATGAAATTGGAGAAGATAAAAAAAATCAATGAAACAATTGGTCCTTACTGGACATTTTTGGTAATGGTAGTTTTTTTTGTTACAACATCGTTTGGTGTTTATTCCTTTCTTTTCAGGCCGCAAGATTTATCAGTTTATGTTAAACGGCAAGAAGTTAACTTTCCTCTTAGCATAAATAATGAGTATATAAAAGTCTGGAATTATTTGATAGATAATTCAAAAGACTCCACCGTTGATTCTGCGGCACTAAAAACCTTGCGTTTTCTACAAAATACAAATAACTTTTGGATAGTCACTTTACATAATGCAACAAAAAAATCAATAAAACATATTATTGTAAAAATTACTGATGTTTCATCAGTCAGTTGCTGGGCTCTTAATGGTAGTTTTTTGTTAGAAAATGAAAGATCGGAATTAATGAAACATGTTCTATTTGAAAGCGCCAGCGGACTTTTTGTTTTAAATAATATCGAATCACTGCCCCCAAACATGGACATTAGTTTATATATCTGGGGAAAGCTACCTACCCTTAATCTTGATCAAAATTTGATTGTGAGTTACGAAGATGGTGATGCCCACGTTGGTCACGAGGTGACTGAGGTAGGTTTTAAAGCTTTTTTATGTGAATATTTATACGAATTTCTTACTCTAATCTTTATAGTATTCTTTTTTGTTTACCGTCACTTGCTAAAGAAGTTTAAAGATGCTTCTCGTTAGACGAATATTGGCTGGGCTAATTGACCTGATATTGTTCATTGGGTATATCTTTTTAATCACGCTTTTGTTGATAAAGTTGAAGATTTATTATGACCCACTTGACTTATCATTTCAATTCATTGTAGCC
>JBBSPS010000360.1:0-2710 GCA_038258655.1 Bacteroidia bacterium | reverse complement strand
TAAAGAATAGAATCATTGATGAATTTCATCTTCGTTACATCGTTGTAACTCACCACATATTTTTCTATAACGGGGATCTTACTAACATCCATTTGCGCTTTTCCAAAAAACAAAAAGCCTTGCAGCATCAATGTTAATAATACTTTGGGTAAATAGGTATGTATTTTATTATTCGTTTTCAAAATCGGGGGTTTGATCTTTTTTATTAAAATAGTTTTCTAAATTTACTCTTTGCTTTTGATGATCGCAAACTTTTTAACAACATTTTCAACAGATTAGTTTCTCTTTAACGCATATATGCTGCCAGATGTTGCATTCACAGGCACTTAATTCATACTATATAACCAACCGTTCATACGCTCAAACCTACCATTCGCTCACTCAAACCTACCGTTGATTCACTCAAACCTACCGTTTAATCTTTGGCGTAAAATATCGTATGTATTTACAATACTTTTACACTAGTCCCCATAATTAATTAATATATTATCGCCATGAAAAAAACCTACTTACTGTTTATTGTATTGAATGCAATAGTAATAACAATACATGCACAAACCCCTGCAAAAGCTTATTTGGATATTAATAATATAAAAGCCGCCTTCTACTCTTCTGGTGATTTATTTTGGGACCTTGTTAGCAAACCAGAATTTGAAGTACCAAAAGGCAGCGGAAAAAATTCGATGTTTGCTAGCTCTTTATGGATAGGAGGGTTTGATGCAGGAGGACAATTAAAAATTGCTGCAAACACTTACCGACAATTAGGGGTTGATTTTTGGGCGGGGCCATTGAATTCAACAGGTACGACGGACTCCACTACAATCTACAATTATAATAAAATATGGAAAATTAATCAATGTGATATTGATAGTTATATTACTTGGTTAAACAATGGTCAATCTGGCTCCAATCCTGTTAATTCAACTGTTATGAATGTAATAAATACCTGGCCGGCATTTAATCCGCAAGGAGCGCCATTAGCACCTTTTGTAGATGCTAATTCAAATGGTATTTATGATCCGGCTAATGGTGATTATCCAAAAATTAAAGGCGACCAAGCATTGTTTTTTGTTTTTAACGATAATGGAGGATTACATAAACAAACCGGAGGAAAAGCTATTGGATTAGAAATGCAAGTAATGGCATATGCTTATAATTGCAGTAAGGATAGCGCTTTATACAACACTCTATTTACAAATTATAAGATCATAAATAAAAGCTCTTTTCGCTTAGATTCTGCATTTGTTGGTATGTTGAGCGATATGGACATTGGTTATTCTTTTGATGATTATATTGCTTGCGATGTTACACGTGGCGCATATTATCAATACAATGGGACTGCAATAGATCAAATATATGGAGCTAATCCTCCCGCGCAAGCTGTTGTGTTTTTAGATGGCCCTTTCGCAAATCCTGATGGAATTGATAATCCTGCAAATACAACACCTAATGGAACAAAATATGGTGATGGCATTGTAGATAATGAACGATTGGGAATGAGCAATTTTGTTTATTACAACAATGATCTTACCCCAATGGGTTACCCTTCTCTACCAACCCATTATTATAATTATTTAACAAGTACTTGGAAGGATGGTCTACACATTACATACGGTAGTAACGGGCGGCTGGGTACTACTCCTTGTAATTATATGTTCCCTGGAACTTCCGATCCTTTGGGTTACGGAACAAATATGGTTCCACAACCTGTATGGGATGAAACAACATCGGGAAATACTCCTGCTGATAGAAGAGGATTGGGTTCTACGGGACCTTTTACTTTTCAACCGGGGAGCGTGGAAGAAGTTGATTTTGCTTATGTATATGGCCGTGCAACATCAGGTGATAGTGTTCGTACTAAATTTAATAAAGGAATTAAAGGATGCGGTTGTAATAACATCACCATAGGGATAAAAAAATTAAGCGATGATCACTTGTTTACATTTTATCCAAACCCCGCAACCAATAGCATTACCATTGATTATAAGTCTTTAGCAAAAAACTACAACGTAAAAATTTATGATGTAACAGGACGATTGGTTAAAAACAGCGATCATCTTAGCTTAGCTACAACCATTATAAATATTGATGATCTGGAGAAAGGAATTTATTTATTGAATGTGTATGACGGAACTACTTCATCCGTAAAAAGATTTGTAAAACAATAAAAAACTAAAAACATGAAAAAATTAACTCAGCTATTATTTATCACAATAACATCAACATATTGCGTAGCACAAAACGGCCCGCAATTAATGTGCATCGAAGGCCATGGGAATGATGGACTGGTGCTTGACTCTCTGCTGTAATGATTTTTTTCTGTTTTCATGGTTTTAAAGTTAAAATTTAGTAATGGTTAACGCCTTAACTTTTCTGTCCGGGTAAAGGTAGGAGGTCCAGATATACATATTCTAAACTCTAATATATAAAATTCAATTTTAACGGTCTCCTTCTTTACAATATTTCTGAATAAGTTCATATGCTCTCTCATTATTCAAACCATCCGCTTTATCCAAATCTTTGCAAGCTCCTTTCTTATCACCGGAAACATACTTTACCAATGCTCTATTAATGTAAGCGGTTGAATAGTCAAATTTTATTTTGATCGCCATATCCAGATCTTCTAACGCGCCTGTATAATTTTTCATTGCTCCTTTTGCAGTTCCCCGATTCATAAAAGCGATGATATTTTTAGGATCTAATTTTATAG
>JBBSPS010000359.1:0-2715 GCA_038258655.1 Bacteroidia bacterium | reverse complement strand
TTTAATTTTAGTGCTTGTGAGTGAGTTCATCGTTTTTCTGTTAGAATTTAAACTTATGAACTTAGGCTGCTGACATTACAAGGTCGGCAGCCTACTTACTCACAATCAACTGGTTACATCATTTCTGTATAGTAGTTTAAGAAAGAAATTAAAAATAAAAAAGCAGAAAATATATTGAAAGGTTGATTTTATTAGAGCAATCCCGAAAGTTTTCGGGATAGACCTTTGGTAAGAATCTAAATGGGGCGTACCAAGCTGCAATTAGTGGCTTTTTTAATAAAACACCATGTTCAGATTCAAAAATGTTTTTATTATTTCCGTTGTTATTTGTTCGTTTTTATATATGGATAAAAATGGATATGCTAACCTCAATCATACTTCAGAAATACAACTTAGCTTAAAAACTTTATTGCCCTATCAAATTTCAGAATCATCCGGTTTGGTTTATACAGAAGGAAAGCTCTGGACACACAATGATAAAGGTGGTTTTGCCGCTATATATAATATTGATACCGCAACCGGCAATATAAAGCAAACAGTAATAATAGATAATTATCCGAACATGGACTGGGAAGATATTACAGCTGACAGAGAGTTTATATACATTGGTGATTTTGGTAATAATTATGGAACACGTAAAGATTTGAAAATTTTAAAGATCGACAAATCCGCTATCACTGCTGCGGGAATTGTACATGTAAATGCGAAAGCAATTTCTTTTTCTTATGCCGATCAAGATAAATTCACTAAAAATATCAGGAACGATTTTGACTGTGAATCAGTCGTTTCAATTGCTAATTCGCTATATTTATTTTCAAAGGATCGTGGTGATAATAAAACAAGAGTGTATCGCTTATCAAAAGTTCCGGGAACATACAATATAAGTCCCTTCACGGACTTTAATGTGAATGGCCGTGTTTGTGGGGCAAGCTACAATACTGAAACAAATGAGCTTGCATTGGTAGGTTATATGCCTTCAACAATTAATTCATTCCTTTGGTTGATGGATGGTTTTAAAGAAGACCAATTCTTTTCCGGAAATAAAAAACGGATTGAAATAGGGAAAGATAAAAGAAAATGGAAAACAGAAGGAATTGCTTACCAATCAAAAAACAGGTTGTTTATTTCTTGTGAAGCAACTGAAACAGAAAGGGCTGCACTGTATATATATGTGAAGGAAAGAAAATAATTCTAATCTCAAAAAAATTCTAATGAAAACAAAAATTTTTATTCGCCTATCTCTTGTTACTTTATGTTTTGGTTTCAGGGCAATACAACCTGCTAATGAAAAAAAACCGAAGATATACATTGATAATTTTAAAACTGAAGTAAAAGATGGACAGCTTATTAATTGCCGTAAAATAAAGGATATGGGAGTTATTGTTTATTTCACCGAACAAATGACGAAATATGATGTTTTTAAGGTGGAAGTGCATCGTACAGGTGAAAATGAAGACGCATTGGTGGCATTTAAAAATTTTATTCCGAACAGTAAAGAATTTCAGAAAAAATATATCGGCAAAGAATCAGTTAAACTAAAGCTCTTTGATCCTACAGATACTTTTACGAGTGATTTTGAAACAAATTCATTATTGTTTACACCGGATACACCCATAGACAATGTTATTTGTATCATTCATGAATTAAAACACTGCAATTTTTATATAATTGTAAAAGGGTATAATAAAACCGGCGAAAAAAATAGGTTCGGCGAAGAGGCCTATACAGAAGGAAAAGAAGAATCGCCTAAAAGTATAATTTTCAGGAATTTTGAAAAGCCGCATTGAATACCTGCAATTAATAAAACAAAACAATCCGTTTCACAGTGCTGCGAAACGGATTGTTTACTTCAATCAAAACTTTATACACTTTCGGCAAGTACAATAATTTTATTATTCAATACTTCTACCACACCACCATTGATCTCAAAATTTTCTACAGTATGTGCGGCATTCGTAATTTTTATCGTTCCTTTTTTTAGAGTAGCGATAAGCGGAGCGTGGTTTTTTAAAACACCAAAAGAGCCTTCGGCGCCCGGTAGTTTTACAGCTTGTACATCACCGCTGTACACTTTTTTATCAGGGGTTATTATTTCGAGGAACATAAATTATGAGTTATAACTTCAAATCTATTTTGTTTCAGCTAAAATTTTCTTGCCTTTTTCAATCGCATCTTCAATAGAACCTACAAGATTGAATGCCGCTTCAGGATATTCATCCACTTCACCATTCAATATCATATTGAACCCTTTGATGGTATCTTCAATAGAAACAAATACACCTTTTAAACCGGTGAATTGTTCCGCAACAAAAAACGGTTGAGATAAGAAACGTTGAACCCGTCTTGCGCGTGAAACAACCATTTTGTCATCTTCCGATAACTCGTCCATACCAAGGATGGCGATAATATCCTGTAATTCTTTATAACGTTGTAAAATTTGTTTTACACGTTGAGCCGTTCCGTAATGAGCATCACCCAATACAGCCGCAGTTAAAATACGGGAAGTGGAATCCAGCGGATCCACAGCAGGATAAATACCTAACTCAGCGATTTTACGATTTAATACTGTAGTTGCATCCAAGTGGGCAAATGTAGTAGCAGGAGCAGGATCGGTTAAATCATCCGCCGGAACGTAAACCGCTTGTACCGAAGTAATAGAGCCACGTTTAGTAGATGTAATACGTTCCTGCATCAATCCCATTTCAGTTGCTAATG
>JBBSPS010000358.1:0-2724 GCA_038258655.1 Bacteroidia bacterium | reverse complement strand
TTTTAATTTTAGTGCTTGTGAGTGGGTTCATCGTTTTTATGTTAGAATTTAAACTTATGAACTTAGGCTGCTGACATTACAAGGTCGGCAGCCTACTTACTCACAATCAACTGGTTACATCATTTCTGTATAGTAGTTTAGTCTTTTTTATTCAATGTATTATCAGTAATGTTTTTAAATACGTTAAGTGTGGATCCACTTTCATAGGCCCAGTCAGTAATAAAATCTTCAATTGTTCTATACATTGGTTTAAATTTTAGATTACAAGTTTAGCAAAATAATCGGATTAAAAATCAATAAAAAATCACGATATTGGTGCACAAAATTCCAACGAAATACAAATATTGTTTGTACAGATTAGTAATTCATATATTTCGATAGAAACATTCGTAATTAGATGGAGTAATAAAATTAGTAAGAAAAAAAACTTTAGTATTATGGACTATCTATTTGAAATTGTAAAAATTATATTGCCGGCAGCTATTGTATTTTTAACTGCTTATTATTTGGTAAAAAATTTTTTGGATCATGAAAGCCGCAAAAAAACACTTGATCTTAAACTTGCTAATCAAACAGTGATTACACCTATACGTTTGCAAGCGTATGAAAGAGTGATCTTGTTTTTAGAACGTATTAATCCAAACAGTATGGTAATGCGTTTGAATAAAGCTGTTAGTGCTGCCGCGTTTCAAGGAGAATTATTAAAAACCATCCGTAGTGAGTTTGAGCATAATTTATCTCAACAAATTTATATGAGTAATAAATCATGGGAAGCGGTTGTAAAAGCAAAGGAAGAAACTATTAAATTGATAAACATTGCTTCCACCAAGATTAATGCTGATGCAACCGGGATGGAATTGGCACAGGCTGTAATCTCAGTATCATCGCAATTAACGGAGTTGCCCACAAAATATGCTGTAGATATTATTAAAAGAGAAATAGGGAAAGAATTCTAAAAAGGTTAAATAAGTTGAATAGTTAAATAAGGAAAATCAGGCTGAATATTATTCTTTCCCGCTAAACCAATTTCCTAATCAACCCATTAACTAATATTATGGAAGAAAAAGAAAGAAAAGATAAATTTTGTACAGATTCTAATATTGAAATAAAGCGCGTATACCCTCCCTTTCCTTTAAATGGTGAGGTTGAGCAACCAGGTGAATTCCCTTTTACCCGTGGTGTTCAATCAACCATGTATCGAAGTAAACTCTGGACAATGCGCCAATATGCAGGATTTTCAACTGCCGAAGAATCTAATAAACGGTATCATTATTTATTAAATCAAGGGACAACAGGTTTGTCTGTGGCTTTTGATCTGCCAACACAAATTGGTTACGACAGCGATCATGCTTTCGCGGATGGAGAAGTAGGTAAAGCAGGTGTCGCTATTGATTCATTAAAAGATATTGAAATTTTATTTGATGGTATTAAGCTGGAAAATATCACTACTTCCATGACCATCAATTCCACTGCATCCATTCTTTTAGCAATGTATATCGCATTAGCGAAAAAGCAGGGGGTTGACCTAAAAAAAATATCAGGGACAATTCAAAATGACATCCTCAAAGAGTACGCTGCTCGTGGAACTTATATTTATCCGCCAAAGCAAAGTATGCGCATCATTACTGATATTTTTGAATATTGTGCGAAAGAAGTTCCAAAATGGAACACTATATCTATTTCCGGATATCATATACGTGAAGCAGGTTCTACGGCTGTTCAGGAGTTGGCATTTACATTGGCGAATGGCAAAGCGTATCTAAAAGCTGCAATTGACAAAGGATTGGATATAAATGTATTTGCAAAACGCTTATCGTTTTTCTTTAATGCACATAATAATTTATTTGAAGAAGTTGCTAAATTTCGTGCTGCACGAAGAATGTGGGCGAAAATTACAAAAGACATAGGAGCGACGGATCCGCGAGCCCAAATGCTGCGTTTTCATACTCAAACGGGAGGCTCAACATTAACAGCCCAACAACCATACAATAATATTATTCGTGTCACAGTACAAGCAATGTCGGCAGTGATGGGCGGTACACAAAGTTTGCATACCAATGGTTTTGATGAAGCCATTGCATTGCCAACTGAAGAAGCGGCACGTATCGCTTTGCGCACGCAACAAATAATCGCTTATGAAAGCGGTATCGCGGATACGGTTGATCCCTTGGCCGGTTCTTATTTCGTGGAAACACTCACCAATGAAGTGGAAGCAGCTGCATGGGAATATATCAGTAAGATCGATGCAATGGGAGGCTCTGTTTCGGCCATAGAACAAGGATATATGCAAAATGAAATTGCCGCATCCTCCTACAAATATCAAAATGATATTCAAACAGGGGAGAAGATCATCGTAGGAGTAAATAAATTTGCGGTTGAAGAAAAGCCCTTACAGGATATTTTTACTGTTGATGACTCTATTCGTCAGCTCCAAATAGACAAGATCAAAAAAATAAAAGCTGAACGGGACAATGAAAAAGTAAAAAAGATCCTGGCTCAACTGGATTCCAATGCTCGTGCTGATATCAATTTAATGCCAACCATTTTAGAAGCAGCCGAAAATTATGCTACACTCGGTGAGATCGCTGATACCATGCGGAATGTGTTTGGAGAATATGTCGGTTGATTCTTCATTTTCAGCGCTTAATTTATCCCTTCCGTAGGTGCTTAAGAAATGTTGAAAAAAAAACATTAAAAAGACACTAAATCTTTGTTAAATATTCC
>JBBSPS010000357.1:0-2759 GCA_038258655.1 Bacteroidia bacterium | reverse complement strand
TAGACAGTGTATTCATTGATAGCATTAAATGTTATCGAATAGATGTACGATCAATAAACAAAAAAGACTTGGCATATAGTGGAACCTTATGGATAACGGATAGCACTTTCGCGATTAAGCAATTGGACCTGGAAATCACAAAAGATGTAAATTTTAATTTGGTTGATCGTGCAAGGATCCAGCAAGTATTGATCCCGACAGAAGCCGGTCCTTGGGTGCCTGTACAAACACGTGTAATGATAGACTATGCGAAACTTACAAAAAAATTAGTCAGCATGGTGGTTCGTACCTATAATTCCAATAAATATTTTGTGGTGAATAAACCGAAAGAAAAAGATTTTTATGATACTCGTATAACGTATGCTGAAGATGCTATTACAAAAGATTCCAGCTGGTGGAAAGAGAACAGGCATGAGCCATTGACGCAATTGGAAACGCAGTCGTATAATATGATCGACACGGTGAGGGCCTTACCGTTTATTAAACACGCTGTAAATGTTTTATACTTTTTATTTACAGGATATAAGGATGTTGGACCTGTTGATTTTGGTCATTATATTAATTTGTATGCATATAACAAATATGAAGGAACTCGTTTACGTTTGGGTTTTCGCACCAATCAAAAATTCAGTAAAAATTGGATCATACGTGGTTATGGAGCTTATGGCTTCCGCGATAAAGGATTTAAATATAATTTACAACTTGAACGTATTTTAACACGCTATCCATGGAGCAAGGTGGGCATCCAATACCGTGACGATATTGATCAGGTTGGAACTACGTTTAATTATTCCAATACGACTAATTTAGGTCAATCGCCGAATAACCTTTTCAATACGGCATCACAGATCGGAAATATTTCAAAATTGGTTCGTAAACAGGAAAGTCGTATTTGGTATGAAAAAGAATTTAATCCCGGTATCAGCGGAAAAATTACATTTCAGAATATTCGCACCACACCTTTATTTCCAGTAACGTTTGGGGATCAGTTCACCATTTTTCAACAACGTAATTATTCCATTACTGAAATTTTATTTGATACTCGCCTTTCCGCGAAGGAGCGATATGTACAAAACGGGACAGAGAGAATAAGCCTGGGTAATAAAAAATCGCCTATCGTAAATATTAATTATACAGTGGGGATTAAACATTTATTTGATAGCGATTTTAATTATCATAAAGTAAGTGTATCTTTTTCCAATCGCCTTAGAATGGCTACATTGGGTTATTCGCAGGTATTTGTAAAAGTAGGGAAAGTGTTTTCAGAAATACCTTATACGTTGCTTGAAATACCGCGTGGAAATGAAACACATTTTTATGCCAATAACGTATTTAACCTGATGAATTATTTTGAATTTGTGAGTGATCAATATATAGAGGCCTATTGGCAGCATCATTTCAACGGCTTGATATTTAACCGGATCCCGGTAATTAAAAAGATGAACCTTCGGGAAATAGTTGGAATGAATATGGTGTATGGTACGTTAAGTACGAAAAATAAAAATTTCAACAGTAATAATAATTTTACAGTGATGGATGATGTCCCTTATTTTGAAGCCGATTTGGGCATTGAAAATATACTGGATGTTATCCGATTTGATTTTTTATATCGGCTCACTTACAACGATGATTTTTATAAACAGGATTATGAGTCCGCTAATCCGGGAAATACTATTAGTAATTGGGGGATTAAAATAGGTTTGCAGTTTTCGTTTTAACGCGAATTTTGTCTTTCAGATAATTTATACCGTAGGCACTTATCACCGCTATCAATGGCCATATCGGCACCCGAAAACGAGATTCTGTTTTTATGGACAAATTAAAATTCGCGAAAATTAATATGGAGATGCCTAATAATGAAAAAAAATATCCAACTTCTTTTTTCATGTAAATTAGCCCTGTGATACTGGTCGAATAAACAATCAACAAAATAAACAATTGGAAAAACACTAATGCAATTGTAAGCCTGCTATTGTTTTCAAACAAATATTTAAAGATGGGGTAATTTTTGGGGACCGTATCATAACCCTTACCCCAATGTCCCAATTGTATATCGATGTATGAACGTGTTGGGCGCAGAAAAAAATTTGCAACCCCTGTTATATGTTGCTTGAAAAATAAACCCGGGGATTGAAAAATGACTTTTATTCCTTCCTGCTCAATGTACTTGGCATACTCATAAGGTTGTTTATTTGCATTTCTTTTAAATTCGCGAAATGTTTTCCAACGAAGTATGCTTTGCGCCTGTGGCAACGAATGATTGAATCTCTCAGCATATACTGCAGCAGCTTGGTAATTCAATAAATTATGCTCACGAATTACGCTTAAAAAATAATGATCATAAGCTATTTTATTTCGGATGAGCCATGGAGAAATTATTATGAATACTATTCCTGATAATAAAAGTAAGTGTTTGATCAGTAATTGAATTTTTTTTCCGTGTTTTAATAGTATGAAAAAAGAAAAAAAGATCGGAATAAAAAATGCGATCGGCCGGCACAAAATTGTTAATCCAGAAAATAGGCCAGCATATATTAATTGTTTTGTTTTTTCTTCTTTGAGATAACTAATGAAAAAGTAAAAGCAGATCACGAGTAAAAAAGTAAATAACGTTTCGGTTAACACTAAGTTAGACAGTACAATTGACTGGAGTTTCCTTAATTTCCCTCCTATACTAATCTAAAACTAAGTATTATCAGGCTTTTGCCCCAGTTTAGAAGTGTAATGGGATATTTTTTTTCAAAAAAACAAGATTCCTT
>JBBSPS010000356.1:0-2773 GCA_038258655.1 Bacteroidia bacterium | reverse complement strand
TTTTTTTATATTATTCATTGTCCTTTATGGTTTAAAAAACTCTTTTTTCTTTTAATTCTATTCTCTTTTAACTTCAACTATTTCTATAAACAACCTTCTATTAGCAGACTTTAAAAGCTGCATTGCCTTTTTTAATTTAATATGAAATATGAGCTGTAGCCTCTCTTTTTACAGTCAGTATGTCGCTGCAAGGGGAAATAACAGTCTCATTATTTTGAAGATTGGTTTTATAGAATAGTTTTTTGTTTGAATATTTTTATTTAACAACTCCACACTCATAAGCTTCTTTATTTTTAAGTACAAAACGTATCCTGCTTACAAGCTTTTTAGCAACCCTTATTATTGCTTGATTAGGCTTCATCCTTTTACATTGTTTATGATAATAATTAGCCAAAACGGGGTCAATACGTGTCGCTACCCAAGCGGATTCAATTATCATACTCCTAAGTACACCATGTCCTCTAGGTGTAATATCTCCCGTCTTTTCATTTTCTCCCGATGAATTTGTTGAAGGAATCAAACCTATAAAACTGCACAGCTTATCCATGGATTCAAACCGATCCATATTTTCCAGTTCCGTTATAATAACCATCGCTGTTATCAAGCCTATACCTGGTATACTTTTAAGTAGTTCAACGTTTTCTCTATAAACATCTGTTTTTGAAAGTGCCGATATCTGTTTGGTAACGTCTAATAAATTTAATCTATGCTCGCTAAGAATACGAAGCAAAGCATTCAAAGCTAATTGGTTTGATCCATTAAGTGATAAGTTTTCCAGCCACTTTATAAATTTCTTTGACCAATTAGCTTTTTCACAATCTGCCTGACTATCTAATCCATTGAAATAAAGAAAAGATTTTATTCGGTTTTTAACGCTGGTGGTATCATTGACAATTGTTTTTCTTAACCTAACTAAACCTCTGTCTTCCAATGTGGGTAGAGTTGGCACATGAATAGGTGTTAATTCACCATTTCTAAGTGAGCGGGCAATTTTCCTACTGTCTCTTTTATCGTCTTTTTGCACTTTCTCTTTTGATGTGGTGGGAATATCGGCAGCATTTACTACTATTGAATTAATGCCTAATTCCTTTAGTTTATTATGTGTCCAGTATCCTGAAAAACCAGCTTCATATGCACTATGATAGTTTGCACCAGGGTAATTATTCTTTAAATGTGTATAAAGAGCTTCTGGTTGAGGCGGTTGAGAGAAAGTCTTCTCATATAGCTGCTTCATCATAATTGTAACTTTCCAACTTTTTAAGTGTACATCAATACCAACAAAAATATCTTGTCCGGTAAAATCTAAATCTCTAATTTGCTTCTGCATAAGTTTCAGTGTTTATAAATTTTTTGCTTCTCTAATAAATCTATAAAATTCCTGAAACTTATGCTATTTCAATTATGCTTTAACAAACATAGGGCCTCTCTTTTGAGGATTCTAAAACATACTTGTTATATTTGGCATATAATTGTTCTTCATCAGTAGTATTTTTATCAAAATTTGGAAAAACTATATCCGAGAAATTGTATCCATCATCATCATATTCTGAGCTCGGAATTTTATAAGAACTGGAATATACTTGTTTCGGTAAAAGGGCTAACAAATCAATTATTTGATCTTTTATCTGTGAGCAATTTGACTGCGTTAGGTTAACAAGGCTATCTGTTAAATATTGATCTTTTTTTATTGCTTGTTTTTTTGACAACCCTTTCAAGTTGTAAAATTTGGCAACAGACCCCATATTATCTAACCAATATAATGTTTGTGCTTCTGGTGTTAAGCAAAATGTACCAAAAGTAGATTCTAATATTTCAATAAGCGGAGAGTTTGTTCCCCCTTCTAGCATTGAGAATATTTCGAGTCTGTCTTTTATCATATTGCAGGTAACATCCGAGTAAAACATCCCTAGTGTGTTTTATTCGGATTGTATTTTATAGCTAACCGACAAAAAACAACTATAAACGTTTAAAAGCATTTACAAACCGCTTTTCATCGGCTACTTTATCTAGAGGGTGAACATAGTTGCTTCCATCTTCAAATCCTAATATTTCATCTAATAGCATTGGGGTAAGAGTAGGGTTTTATTAAAATCTTGCTTTACATTTTAAAATTTCGTGTGGTGCTTGCGAAAAGAAATCTAATAACCATAATTGACGATCAAATCGGAAAACTTGAAATCATCATTATTCAGTTTGCCGGTTACTTATAGGGTTTCTGCTCATTCTGTAAAATACGAAGACTTCAAACCATGGCAGTCTTTGACCAAAGGGGATGGCCTCCTCATTGGCTCAAAAATTACAGGCACACTAAAACAAAACGGCAACGGGCGTAAAGGGAAAACTATACTTAAAAAGATCTGAAAAGAGCAGAAAACAACTCTTAAGGCAGCATAAATCCCAATTTTTATTCAATGAAGCCACAAAACACCTGATTTGCCCACTTCTTCCAGCTTAAATACACCCACTTTTGAGCTTTGAAGTAAAACAGCAACACTTCGATTTACCCGTAGTGCGGCAGCAGTTCTAGCATGTAACTGATTCGCTCAACACTTTATTCATGTTGGGTCGTGCCGACCACACGAATGCTTAGATGTTGGCACCAGTTATTTTTATTCAATCCATAATTCTTTCACATTTCCTTTTTTCCAGTTTTTATCTCTCTTAGTTAATAGAATTCTGACACCTGTGCTTATTAATCTGAGGTCAACCATAGCACTATCCTTTTGATTATTTATCAAAACTCCCAAAATCTCTGGAGTAGTTAAATACCCTT
>JBBSPS010000355.1:0-2781 GCA_038258655.1 Bacteroidia bacterium | reverse complement strand
GCTTTATCTTTTTAAAAAAGTTTTTTAAAATGAATGTATTTCCTGAATTATAAGAGTTGCCTATGATCATGAAAGGACTTGCGAATACAATTATATAAACTGCTCTTTGCGGCAAGAACCAAAGGAATAATTTTCCGAACATATATATACTCAGACTAATTGTAGAAATAAAACCTGGCTTTGGAAAAAAGGTAGCACGCACATAATTACCCGGAGCTAGTATTGTTATCAAGAATGAGATCAGGAAAAATGCAAATACAATTAGTATCCTCCTATTAAACTTGTCAGACAAAAATGGACGCATACTTGTTTTTGATCTGAGGTATAATAATCCTAAAAAGAATTGCCCCAAAACAACTGAATATACTTCAGACGCACCCCCAACATATATAAAACACAATGCACTTGCTATTAAAGAAAAGAATTGATTTCTTCGGCTAAACAAAAATGAAAGCCCCCAAACAAAAGCAATGACACTCCATACATAATGTACCAAACAATTGTACCAAAACCATGTTTCACCGATGTCAACAGTTGAAAAAAACAACAATGCTGGAAATGATAAGGCGAGTATTATTTTATGTGATGAATGAAGTGTGAAATTGTAATGAGCCGACATGTTTGTTATTGATTTGTAAACACCGGAAAGAAGTAATGACATTGAAAGCAAAGGCAATAGAAAATAATATGTTTGATCTACATCTAAGTACTTGTAAATAACATAACCTAAAAAATTCGCGGCATAGCGTCCGCACCATAAAATGTATTGAGTATAAGTTGCTTTAACTATTCCGTGATTGTAAACTTCCCAGATAAAAGAATAATCATCAGATGCTAAACGGCTATGCCAACATAGGATTGCATATAGTGCCAAAAATAATGCACAAACAATATAAAGCAGAAGTGTATAACGTTTAGTCATCCGTTCAAATTATCATAAGCAATTTTACCTAAAATATTGATGCATCCTGATATAATTTTGTTTTATATTTGATGAAATGGCATTCATGAAAAACAACTATCTGTATTTTATAATTGGGCTGACCGTCACTGCGTTCATTTCAATATTTGTTTTTGAAACATTCAACTATAAATTAATTGCTGATGATGAATGGTTCAGAGATCTGCTTTCAGAAAAGGGGATAATAAATGCAACTGTTTATACCTATGTAAACGTTAATGGCCGTTGGTTTAGCCATTTGTGGGATTGTATTATTTTTAAACTTTTCCTTCATCGTTATAATTTATTATTTATGTATCATTTCTTTTTACTTGTATTTTTCATTTTAGCGCTTTCACAATTTATCATTACTGTTTTTCAAAAACAATATTCAATTGTCATTTCATATTTAAAATCGGTGTTGATCTCAATATGTTTAACTGCATTTTTCTTTTTCTTTTACTTTGAAGGTAGGGTAGAAGTATGGTATTGGGTAACAGCCACAGGTGTTCATTTACTGAGTTTGATCGCATTATTAATTTTAATAACCTATTGTATAAAAAGTAATTTAAGGCCGATAGAAAATAGTTTGGTTTTAATTAGCGCGGTAGCGATAGGAGGGATGTCGGAATCATACGCATTAATGAGTTTAGTAATATTGTTATTTGGAGGCTATAAACAATTCATACCATTGAAAAAGAGCCTGTTTATTATTATTTTGATAATTGTATCATTACTTGTAAATATATTATCAGGCGGCTTACAAAGCCGCTTAAGCGCGTTACCTGATTTTAATCTAGTACTTGCATTACGAAATACGATTCATTCACTACTTTTACCGTTTATAAATTACCGGTATTTACCGTTAAAAATAGGAGTGTTGGTAATCACTTTTTTGTTTGCAGAAAAAATAGGGAAATTGAAAAATATTGGACGGGGAAAGTTTGTATTCGGCCATTTTTTTAAGCAACTCATTGTTGTGATAAGTATAATTACCCTTTCTTTTTTTATACCCTGTTTTTTATTGACCGATATAATTGCTTATCGGATGGCATCATTTGGGTATTTGTTCTTTTTGTTATTTGTATTTAATTATTTCATGCAATATGGCAGCGGAAATACGAAGGTTTAAGGCCCTTTTAAGATAATGTTAAAAAACTTGGCTTTTGTTTAAAAAATTTGTTACTTTACTTCACATTTTGTAATGCTATATAATGGCAACACGTTTAAAATATGGTATTTTAGGTTTAGCAGCAATTTTTACTTGCCATGTTGATGTTAGTGCACAGGAAACTAACACCAACAATCAAGCTATTGTTACCATTATTGGGGATCCGGTTCAAACAAACACAAATACTACCAACGATTTTATCAACACCAATCCATACGCAGAAAATACTGCACCGCCTGATCAGCCACAAATTATTCAATCTAATCAGAACATTGAACCTACTTTAGAAAACGGGTTTCACATGCGTTTTGAAGTTAATTCAGATCAATATGTTGATCATGGAGGATCTTTATCAAATTCTTCGTATTACTATTCAGGTGGTGGCGGTTATATTAAAGTTAAAAAACGCAGCATTACAGTAACTGAACGAAGTTTTAATGTTAAAAAGCGTATTAAAAGCTGGTTACCCGAACATAAAAAGAGATACCATCCTCACCTTTGCGGTCGCTTCTGAATTCCAATGATTCCAATTTATTTCCTTGCTATATTGATAACTATTTTCATAATTTTACCTCTTAAACCATTACTACAATTCATGTATCATTGAAATATCATCATCTATGGAAGACGCAAAAAAAATAGAACAGTTTGAAGCGAAAATTGCAGCGGG
>JBBSPS010000354.1:0-2793 GCA_038258655.1 Bacteroidia bacterium | reverse complement strand
TTTAAAACCATCATTGGTATCTGAATTTATTCAACAAATTACGGGGCGATGAACAAAGCGATCTTTTTAGATAGGGATGGAGTGATAAATGTTGAACGGGGTTATACACATCGTTTAAAGGATTTCGTAATATTGCCTGATCTGATAGAAGTATTACAACTTTTTCAACAAAAAGGATATTTACTTATTATAATTTCCAATCAAAGCGGTATCGCAAAAGAATTATACAAACAGGAAGAAGTAGAAGTATTGCATGACTATTTACTAAATGAATTTAAAAAAAATAAAATCACAATTTCCGAAATTTATTATTGCGTCCATCATCCCGATATAGGCCGTTGTATTTGCAGGAAACCCGATTCATTATTTGTAGAAAAGGGATTAGCCCGGTTTAATATCGATGCAAAAAAATCCTATTTTATTGGAGATAAAGATCGTGATATACAGGCAGCAGAAAAAGCGGGTGTAAAAGGCATCCTGATAGAAGCAAATATTTCATTAAAAACTATTTTAGATCAAATTTCATAAAGTCCTTCTCCTTCAGGAGAAGGATTTAGGATGAGGCAAAATGAACCATTTCATAAACCATAACGGCACCATCGTTCCAGCAGACCAAGCTGTTATAACGGCTAACAACAGATCGTTTAGCTATGGTGATGGATTATTTGAAACCATTCGGATCGCGAATGGAAAACCTCAATTTGTGAAGGAACATTTGCAACGTTTAAAAAACGGAGCGAATGTTTTTAAAATGCAATTATCTGAAAATTTCAATCAACAATTTATAGAGAATATAATTTCTGAACTTGCTACAAAAAACAATGTAAGCTTCGATGGTCGAGTACGTTTATCCATTTATAGAAACTTAGGTGGATATTATGCTCCAGAAGACAACCAAGTTTCCTACGTTTTAGAAGTCGTTCCAATGGAAGAACAAGGATACGTACTGAATTCTAAAGGATACACAATTGACCTGTATACTGAATTTAAGAAGCCTCAGAATGCATTGTCATCCATAAAATCAGCCAATAGCGCTATTTATGTATTGGCCGGCATTTATAAAAATCAACAACAATTGAATGAATGCCTTTTACAAAATGATAAAAATCATATCATTGAAACTATCAGCTCCAATTTATTCGCAGTAAAAAATGGCGTGTTATACACCTCTCCCGTTTCCGAGGGATGCGTAGATGGAGTAATGCGAAAAAAAATTATTGAGATCGCACAAGCCAATCGTATCGCAGTGTATGAGATAACTATTATGCAGCATGTACTGCTTGGTGCTGATGAATTATTTTTAACCAACGCCATTAACGGCATACGATGGGTAGTAGCCTATAAACAAAAACGGTACTTCAATAACACCTCCAAAAAATTCATTGAAAAACTTAACCAGAGCATAAACAAGTTAGGCGCAAGCTAAACCGACCGACAGTGCTACCATCAAGCAGACATCAAAAGCTCAATCTAAAAAATATTTTCTTGGCAAGTGTGATTTTTTTTGACTTATTCTTTCGATAGTTACATCGTACAAGATGGTATCGTACAATCCAATGTATCCGTAATTATTCAAGACAATGATGGTGATATTTAGTTGGGCTGTGAAAGTGAGTTTCACTTTTAACGGAAAAACATTTCAAAATTATTCTACCGATGATAGACTTGCTGATAACAACGTAACTATTATGTTATAATAACTTTCGAACTCTACTTTTTGTTGTAATTGGCGACATTTTTTGTAAATTAGCTCTGTGAAAAAACAGAAAGAAAAAGGACTTGACTTTATCGTTGACAAGTTAATAAACGCTATTGAAAATATTATTACGGCGACAGTTTTTCCACAAATATTTCATTGCATACTAATAACGACCTAAAAAATTAGTGAATGAGAAAAATGGCTGGATTTTTTAATTGGCCCGACTAATTCAAACAAACGGCAAATGATGTTTATAAATTGATAATTGTAGAGCAAGGTGAATATTTTAATAAAGCTATTGAGGACTGGAAAGGCTTACTGGAATAGGTGGATGATATTTTGGTTATAGGAACAAGGTGTAAAGAATAAGGTTTATGTTAAGACCAAAATTATTAAAAACAGGCGATTCGATTGGCTTTTTTTCACCTTCTTCATGTGCAACAGCATTTGCACCCAAAAGATTTGAACGAGCAAAAAAATTTCTTGCAAACAAAGGTTTTCAACTTGTAGAAGGTAGACTAACTGGGAAAATGGATTTTTATCGTTCAGGTTCAATTGCCGAAAGAGCTGAAGAACTTAATGAGCTTATCAGAAATCCTAAAATACGATGCATTATTTCTGTTATTGGTGGACTAAATTCTAATTCTTTATTACCCTATATAGACTATGAAGCTTTAAAAAAAGATCCCAAAATAATTATTGGATATTCGGATGTTACAGCTTTATTGTTAGGGATTTATAATAAAATTGAATTAATCACTTTTTATGGACCTGCACTAGTAGCTTCTTTTGGTGAACTAGGAGATTTTGTAGAAGAAACCTATAAATATTTTTCCGATATATTAGTAAGTACTCAGCAAATTCCATTTAAAATTAGTAATCCTCCCTTTTGGACCGATGAATTAATTAACTGGGAAGAACAGGACAGACAAAAAATAAAATATACTAATGAAGTTTAAACTACTATACACTTTTTGTTAGATTGTATTTATGATAACCTTCGGAATGCACTAACATATTACATTTAAGCTGATTTTCAATATACTCAATCAAGTTAGTAATTTCAATAAAAAGGTTTTGGATAATAGCTATCC
>JBBSPS010000353.1:0-2807 GCA_038258655.1 Bacteroidia bacterium | reverse complement strand
CACAAACACACAAACAAAACACTTCGCCTTAAACGGTTGACACTTGCTGCAATCTCAGCAACAATTGTATTTAGTAGTTGCCAAAAAGAGCTAAGCAACGAAACTATCGAACAGCCAGAAATTAGAAAAGCTACCATTCAGTTGCCAACAATAACAAATCCATTTTCATTGCGTAATGTTGAAAAAGCTAAAGAAACACTCGCCTCACAAAATCAATCTTCACAGAAAACTACTTCAAACAGCCTAACAGGAAATGAACCTCAATTTGTTTATTTCAAATTTAATCCACAGGACCTCACTACTGAACAATTTCAAGCTTTGGAAAATGACAGCACAGTTTAGCTAATGGAAATCCCATTTGCAAACATGGCGATATACAGCGATGAATTTGCTTTAGACGAAGCAAAAGCCGAGCAACTAAAAGATGGTAGCATTTATGGCGTGACACCAATTCAAAATACAAATGTTTTTTCAAGGCTATCTGCAAGAAGCGAAACACAAATGCAATACCTTGACACCTTGGTTCAGGTACCTGAAGAAGATACTACGCTTCAATATCAGGCATTCAGAGAAGCTGGTGCAACAGAAGAAATGCTGGGCAGATTTAGAATTTGCCTATTTAAAAAGCCTCATGGTTTTGTAAATTATTGGGATACACAATTAAACAGATGGGAAAGAGTAAGAGGTATGCAGGTATGGAGCTTATTTTTGGGCATTCCCATTTATACATACAGTGATGGAAATGGATATTATGAGATTCCTTGGAGATATAGCATCGGCACTATCATGGGTACTAAAGCTAAAAATTCAAGAGTTAATGTAAAACCGCTTGATACACACGGAACATTAATTAGAAATATTTACACTTTAATAGCCCAGTTTATTGTTGGCTCGCAACACATTGAAGGTTGGGTTACTCCGTGCCAAATGCGTGATGGTAAAGATTTTAATTTTAGGGGGCACACACAAGTTCGTTATTGGAGTCAAATTTTAAACGCATATTGGTTTCACGACCAATACAGTAATGCAGAAGGTATTACAAAAGCACCTCAAAGCATGGTTTGTTATGCTCAATGGGCTAATACAAAAAACCACCTTGATGCAAACAGATTACCGAATTTTGGAAACGCAAGTACCCCAATGCTGGGACACATCCCATCTTCTCCGGGTTCGTTAATAATTCAATATTTCGCTGGCGTTTTAGACGGTGAAAACATAACTAACTATCCAAACTTGTTTAACATTGTTACAGGATTATTACCGGACATGACTATTAGGGTGCCGGAAGCAAGCGAACCGCAATTTTATAATTCCCGATTGACACAGATAGGAATGCATGAATTAAGTCATGCTTCACATTACCAAAGGGTAGGAAATATTTGGTGGCTTAATTTTATAGGCAAAACTTTAAATGCGACTCCTGTAAATGGCAATCCTTATGGTGATGGAGCAGATGACCAATATGTTAGCGTAGGGGAATCATGGGCTGAATTTTTAGGCACAAACTATGCAATAAGGCGTTATCCTACAACTTCTGGAATAAAAGATGCTTCTAACTCCGTCCCAGGAAGATTTGTTGCAGGGGGCTATTACCAAATGGACGATTTATTGGAAAATGAATTCTGGTTTTTTGGTGGGCGTTGGATTCCATATGGTTGTTATCATGATTTGATGGACAATACCAATATTGCTCCCAACAATCCCGTTGAAACTTGGGATGTAATACAAGGTGTTACCATTCAACAACTTTTCAATGCACATAACTCAAATGTTACAGATATGTGTGGTTATAGAAATAATTTTATCATTCAAAATCCAGCATTAAACTCTATCGGAGTAAACGATATATTCGATATGCATAATGCATTTTGCCGCTAAACCTTTTTATTATGAAGAAAATATTGATAATAATAATTACAATATCTCTTGGAGCATGTGACCCCCCAAGAGATATTTATCAAACTGGTACCATAGCAATAAATGCTGAAGTAATTAATCCCCGTTCAACTATTAGTCTCGGCGATAGTGTTGCATTTTACTTTGAAGTTCCCGACACAGTCTTCTTAAATGGTAATCGTATTAAAGTTACCATTGGGAATAATGATGGCGGCAATAACGGATTTAATGCTAATAAAATTGACCTTTCGAGAACAGGAGGGTTCACTAATGCTCCATCTCTTAATACTTGCAAAACATGGGCAAGCCCTGGCATGATAGGACCAACTGGTGATTTTGTTTTTTCCAATATTGGAACCAAACTTTATGGGATGTTTTATATGATACCACAGCAAAAAGGAGTGTACTTTTTTGAACAGACACAGCAAGGTTACGTTGACATAAATAATCAAAGCTTAAAACTACGCTTCTCTTTTAATTTTGGTAATATCAACAGAAACCATCAAATGCTGATTGATAGTGCTGGAGTAGCTAACAACTTCAGTTTATTTTTGCAAGGAAAAATAAGTCAAGGATTGGAAGTTTACGGATTTAATGTGAACTAGACGAAAAGGCACATGCCCATAACAAGGGTATTTGCAAAAGCAGGGCTGAACAATGTAACATCAACTATGTACTGCTATCAGCAGTAGTTCCAGCTTGACAACCATTGTTCAGCTTTTGCTTTTAACATCAACAAATTAATATCTATCAGCTTCGGTTCGGGCAGACAATTTTCAAATGCCCCGCCTTCGCAAATACCTGCCCGTTAGCTGCTACTTTGGCGAAACTCTTTAATAAATTAAAGAATAGAACAGTATTTTTTATGTTCCTACTTTTGCCTCACCAATTAATAATATAGAATTTTTATT
>JBBSPS010000352.1:0-2827 GCA_038258655.1 Bacteroidia bacterium | reverse complement strand
GATTGATGCCAACAAAATGTTGGAAATGATGATAAAAAATTATACTGAAACGGGAGTGACGATGTATACTCCTTGGGGGGAACCTTCCGTAAAGGGAAGGATTAAAGAACAGACGAATTAATAAATTATACTAAATATAAATCACTATTAAAAGCCTCCTTTTAGGGAGGTTGGAGGGCACATGAATATATACATTACACTCGATTATGAAATTTACTTTGGTGAAAACCATGGTACAGTTGAGAAATGCATTATTTATCCTACTTCCGAGCTTATTCGAATTGCCGAAAAATATAATGTTCGTTTTTCCTTTTTTGTGGACTGTGGTTTTATTTTAAAGTTGGATGAATTTCGAAAAAAAATTCCTGCTTTAGAAAAAGATTATAAATTGATTACTGAGCAGGTCAACTATTTATCGAATACCGGGCATGATATTCAATTACATATTCATCCACATTGGGAAGACAGTTATTTTGATGGCGAACATTGGGTAATAGATGTGAAGCGATACAAGCTGGTTGATTTTAATGAAGCTGAAATTGCGGATATTGTTTACCGGTATAAAAAAGTACTTGTTGACCTGACAGGCAAAAACATCTTTGCCTACCGTGCAGGAGGTTGGTGTTTACAGCCCTTTAATAAATTGAAAAATGCTTTTCAGAAAAACAATATTACTTTAGATAGCAGCGTTTTTAGAAAAGGATATTATGTTTCTGAAAATTATAATTATGATTTCAGGAATGCTCCTGATAAGGATCTGTATCATTTTGAGGATGATCCCGCCAAAGAAAATACGAACGGATATTTTACCGAGCTGCCCATAAGCCAAATCAGGAATTCACCTTTGTTTTTTTGGATATTGTTTTTGTTGGGCCGCAAAAACCCATACCTGCATAAACCTTTGGGTGATGGCAGGGCGATGGCTGCACCGGGATACAGAAAAAAATTATTGACACAATACACTGAAAATCCCGTTTCCATTGATGGATATAATGTTCGTCTTTTAGAAAAATCTTTAAAAGGATCACAGAAAAAGAAATTTAAAAATATGGTTGTCATTGGCCATCCAAAAGCTTTATCAAGATATTCCATTCAGAAGTTGGAAGAGTTTATAAAGAACAATAAAGAGAAACATGCGTTTACAACGTATACCAAACAATTTTTATAAACGAAAATATAATAGTACGTTCACTGCGAGGAACGAAGCAATCTTACTTATTAAATAAGATTGCCACGGTCGTTCCTCCCTCGCGATGACGTAGTTAAACAAAATGATACAGTTCATAGAACATAAAAATATCAACAAACAAAAGTGGGATGCTTGTATTAACGAAAGTTCCAATGCCTGCATTTTTGTATATTCCTGGTATTTAGATATAGTTTTCAAAGATTGGACAGCGCTCGTATTAAATGACTATGAAGCGGTTTTCCCTCTCGCTTCAAAATCAAAATATAAGATAGCTTATTTGTATCAACCTTTTTTTACACGCTATTTTGGTATGTACGCAAAAAATAAATCAGGGGATAAATTAGTAAATGATTTTTTTGAGGCCATTCCTTCTAGCTACAAATACATTGAATTTTGTTTACATGAATCAAACCCGTTTAAGAAAAAAAAGGTTGAAATAAAAGAACGAAAGTATCAGGCATTGAACTTAAATGCTCCATACGAAATATTAAAGAAAAACTATTCTGATAATGCTAAACGCAACATTAAAAAAGCCGAAAAAGCTTTGTTCCGCATTAAATTAGTTGTAAAGCCTGAACTGATTGTTGATCTTTTCAGATCAACAAAAGGGCAGGAATTAGAAACATTTAAACCCAGTGATTATAAAATATTGATCGCTTTGATGAATGCATGCATCAAACAAAATAAAGCACAATCGCTTGCGGTTTATGACAAAGAAAATAATTTGTCGGCCGCCGCATTTTTTATGAAAAGTAATAATCGTTTTATATTCCTAAAAAGTGGGGTAACTGATCATGGCAAGGCCAATGGAGCGATGCATCTATTGTTTGACACTTTTATTAAACGACATGCTGAAACAGCCAATGTACTCGATTTTGGAGGTTCATCCGTTGAAACGGTGGCGCGTTTTTATAAAAATTTCGGTGCGAAAGATTGCATATATTTACAGGTGAAAAAGAATAGCTTACCAAAGCTACTAAAGTGGGTAAAATCATTTAAGAGGTAGGTTTATTGAGAGTAAAATTTAATTTTTATTATTTTGAATGACTGGTGGGAAATACTATCTGTTTTTTTGTTAAGTACTGTAAAGTTTGTATTTGGCGCAGTCCCTATGGCTTTAGCTTTGGGGTTTTCTTTTTTTGAAGCTGTTACAATTACCTCTTTAGGGGGATTTACCGGGGTTATCTTTTTTGTTCTAATGAGTGATAAGATCGTTGATAACATAAAAAAACGAAAATCGAAAAAATTATTAGACCATCCTCATCTTCATTCTAAGCCAATATTCACGCATAGAAATAAAATGATCGTATCTGTAAAAAGGCGGTTTGGATTGGCTGGTATCGCGTTTCTCACTCCTTTATTACTTTCAATCCCTATCGGATGTTTTTTAGCGGTGCGTTATTTTAAAAACAAACATCGTATTTTAGTTTATATGTTTTGCGCTATTTTATTTTGGTCAATTTCTGTTTCCTCTTTTAAATTGCTTCTCAAATAGGAAATAATATCAACACTTAATATAAATTAGTCCGCTTTCATTAGCCTCACCCCCAGCCCCTCTCCAAAGGCTACTGTTTACCCACAAGTATTTCTTGTGCGATAAGCCATCCTTCAAGCATATGATAAAATTTCACTAACCCT
>JBBSPS010000351.1:0-2852 GCA_038258655.1 Bacteroidia bacterium | reverse complement strand
CGGGAGAAATTACTACATTTTGACCGATATTGCAGTTTTCGCCAATGGTACAATTGGGCATGATATGTGAAAAATGCCATATTTTAACGCCTTTGGCTATCTTACAACCTTGGTCTATTACAGCAGTCGGATGCCCGAAATAATCTTCTCCCATTGTTTTATTTTAGTAGTGCAAAAATAGAAAAATACTTTAATAACAATCAGTCTAAACCAGAAATGTTATTGAGAACTTCAACTAATTAGCAACGCAGTTTGGGGGAAATGATTCCAAACAGTAGCATTGGTAGCTTACATTATGGAAATATTTAATTAATAGTTGGTATTAATTTTAATTATTTAAGAGAAGAAAAAAGTAACGCAAATTTCGACTATTTTTTAAAATGAATAACCAAAAACACAATTCTTTATAAAATTTCCCCTGTTATAGGCTTTTTATCAAAAAAAATTATTACTTTTGCATCTAATATTTTTAGATAATAATTAATATTAACTGATAAATAACAAATCCAAATGGATAAATAACTCGTAGATAAAATATAAAATAATTAAATTTTAAAAATAAATACCCCCATTTATGATTAAAAGTAAAGCCCCCAAGAAGCTATTTGGAATAATAGACTTACCTGTTTTCGATAACAATTTTTTAAGAAGAGTTATCGAACTCGATGCTGATGATAAGGTAGTTAAATTTATTTCAGAGCAGGTAGATTTGACAAAAGAAGAAACTGTTCTTTTGCTATCTTCCAACAAGATTGCTTATACAGATCAGCATTCCAATCAAATAAGAGCGGTTATCGACTTGCGAGTTGTCAATCATCAAAAAGAACTTAACGCTCATTTCCAATCAGTGAACGAAAAATTACCCGATGCGGGGATTTATATTGGATGTGTGGAGACTAATACAGAACGAAAAAGAAGAATATTTTCGAAACATCCCCGTTCCATTGCAAAAATAATGTGGAACACTGATTTTGTTATTCACAGGGTATTACCAAAATTGTCTTTAACGAAAAATATTTATTCTTTTATTTTTCGCAAAAAATACCACGCAGTTTCCAAAGCTGAAATACTTGGACGATTATCTCATGCTGGTTTTGAAGTAATTGGACACGAAGTGGTTAAAGGGTTTTTGTATTTTTCTGTCATAAAAACAAGTGAACCTAAAAATGATAAAAAAGCATCTTACGGGATATTATTTAAAATGAACAGGGTTGGTAAAGGAGGTAAAACCATAGGAGTATACAAAGTCAGAACAATGCATCCTTATTCTGAATATATACAGGATTATGTAGTAAGACTAAATGGTTATAACAAAGCAGGTAAACCAAATCGTGATTTCAGGTTAACAAAGTGGGGCAGGATTATCAGAAAATTACATCTTGATGAAATGCCTCAATTGCTCAATGTATTAAAAGGGGAATTGAATCTTATCGGAGTAAGGCCTTTAAGCAAATTTGGATTTAGTTCTCTGCCTATTGATTTACAAGAAGATAGAATTAAATTTAAACCAGGGTGCATACCTCCAAATATTGCACTAGGCCTTAAGGGCTTTGAAGGAGTTATAAGAGCAGAAAGAATATATCTTAGAGAAATGAAAAAAAACAGGTATACAACGAATTTAAAATATTTTTGGATGTCTATATCTAATTTAATCAGGGGTAGACATATCTCGGCTTGATATAATGAGATGAGAATTAGTGTGCCTGAACACTGTTAGTTCTAAAGCAAGTTGCAATTTATTGACGGATCTAACAAATTGGAAGAAAGTATAATAACTGAATGTGTTCTGATACTATACCCTTCATCCGTTTATTATTATTTTCAAGTTCCAGAAATTTTCGCTATCTATTAGAAAGATAACGATTTGTATTGCCATTGGCTAAGAAGGAATAGCTATTTAGTCAATTTAAAAAGGTGGTTTCGAGTCAAAAACTACCTCTATTTTAATCGTTTAGGACAGTTTACATTCGAAATCAAAATTTAAATAAATAGGCCACTTGCTAACTTTTTAATCCATGGTATCTAAAATTACTTCTTTCGTTTATTTTAAAAGCAGTTTATTTATTATGCTCCTATTGCTTTCTCGGCAAGAAAGTTTGATGGCACAATCCGTAATTGGAGGAAAAGCTACAGCTAATCCTTCAACAATTTGTACTAATCACACTTCCGTCATTACCTTAACGGGGAATTCGGGAGGGAACTCAGTGCGATGGCAGCAAACTGATGCAAACGGAATATTTCAGGATATTTCCGAACCCGGTTTATCTTTTACCACACCAAATTTAACATTCACTACTAGTTACCGGGCTATTGTTTCTAATGGGGGAGGTAAAAAAGATACTTCAACTATTGCCATAGTTACAGTTTCACCAACTTCAGTAGGAGGAACAGCAACAGCAACCACATCTACTATTTGCGCAGGAGGAAGTACTACGATTAATCTGAGTGGCAATCTAGGAACTATTCAATGGCAAAGCAATGCTTCGGGTTCGTATGTAGATATACCCGGTGCCACAAGTGCCACTTATACAACACCATTTTTAACCACTACCACCAGTTACCAAGCCATTGTTACCAGTGGAGCTTGTTCTTCTGCTATTTCAACTATTGCAACAGTTACAGTTTCACCAACTGCAGTGGGAGGAACAGCAACAGCTACCCCATCTGCTATTTGCAGTGGAGGGACAAGCACCATTACTTTAGCATCTAACACAGGCTCTATTCAATGGCAAACCAATGCTTCGGGTTCGTTTGTAGATATTCCCGGAGAGACGGCTAGTTCTTATGCAACCCCGACATTAACCACAAGTACGAGCTATAAAGCCATTGTTACCAGCGGAACTTGTTCTTCT
>JBBSPS010000350.1:0-2911 GCA_038258655.1 Bacteroidia bacterium | reverse complement strand
TGGCAATGTAACACAAGGCCCTGCCATACTTCTGTTAAAGAAATACAATACCACCTTTGATGGAAATGTATTGCATGTTTTTAATTAAGGCTCTTTATTGGAGTTTTTTCAGCAAGTATCTGTTACTGCTGACACTTACAAAACGGGGAAAAATAAATTTTAGTGTGAGGCAATAATGATTGCACACGCTCCTGCTCTGCGTCCGGTATCATTATTACACGCAAATCCATTACTTGTAGATTTTTCAAATTCTTTAATTCGGTGGGATATTTATCAATATTATTACTCCACAGATCCAAGTTTTTTAAATTCTCGAGTTTACCTATTTCCATGGGTAATGAGGTTAATTCATTTTGATTGAGGTTTAAATAATATAAATTTACCAAGCCACCAATTTTGGGTGTTAATTCCTCTAGATCATTTTTTGAAATAGCGAGATATTGCAAAGATTTCAATTGAGCTATTTCATCAGGGATTTCCTTAATACTGTTTTTACTTAGATCTAAATATTGAAGATTGATAAATTTTAAAATTTCAGCTGGGAATGTTTTCAATTTCTTTTTTCTCAGCTCTAATTTTACAACCAACTCAGGATTTTTTAAGGCCTCTTCTATACTGGTATACGCCTTGAGCGTATCCAATGTAAGCGAATCGAGTAATTGTATTTGCGCAGTTATTCTCTGGAAAGACAAAACAGAAAATAACAATAGTATACTGATTATTTTTAGGGCATTTTTATATGGAAATTTTGTTTTCAAATTATTCTATTCAGCACAGATTTTATAAAATTCCGAATTAATTCGTAATTTGTAGAGCATTCTTTTTATCTTTTGCCAACTGCTTTTTTAATTCCTCTACATTATTAAATTTTACTTCATCTCTAAGTCGTTCTAAAAAGTAAATCGTTGCCTCATCACCATAAATATCTTTATCAAAATCGAAAATATTTACTTCCACTGTTTTGAATTTCCCATTTACCGTTGGGTTATTGCCGATATTCAGCATACCGCCATGCATAACACCTTTATGCTTTATATTCACTACGTAAACACCATCGGCAGGAATCAATTTATATTTATCATCCACAAAAATATTTGCTGTAGGATAACCGATCGTTTTCCCTAATTTCCGTCCGTCAACAACCTTGCCGCTTAATGTATATGAATGTCCCAAATAAGTAGTGGCCGTTTTTACATCGCCTGTCAAAAGTGCTTTTCGGACCTTTGTTGAGCTTATTTCAATATTGTCAATATCCTTTGCAGGAATTTCTTCCACTTCAAAACCATACAATGCGCCGTATTCTTTCAAATTCTCGAATGAACCTTCACGGTTGCGCCCAAAATGATGATTGTATCCAATTACCAACCGTTTTGTTTTTAATTGATTTACCAAAATATTGCGAACAAATTCAACAGAAGTTAAACGAGAAAATTCTTTGGTAAAAGGGTAGATGATCAAATGCTCTACCCCGCACTTTTCAAGCTGTTCAATTTTTTCCTGTTGTGTACTAAGCAGCTTTAGCTCATTATCATCAGAAAAAAGCACCATTCTTGGATGCGGATAAAAAGTGAGCAAAACAGTTTCTCCTGAATGCTCTTTGGCTACTTCCTGCAAGCATGAAATAATTTTTTGATGGCCAAGATGCACCCCATCAAATGTTCCGATAGTAACCACCGGGTTTTTCACATTCTTAAAATCTTCAATATTGGTATAAACTTTCATTAAATTTTATATTTATTTTACTGCTTTTTCATCCTAATTTTTATTGGAACAGTGATCTTGCTTTTTCTAAAGTCTTATTCTTACGACCGTTAATATCCGCTCCGCGAAAAGCGGCTCCGGTATGGCTGCCATAGAACAAGTAATTATCTTCGTCGAAATTAATTATAAAAATATTAACAATCGTTTTTTAAGATAAATAAATATATTACTTTCGCAGCGATTATTAAAATAACCTCCTATTTCTATAAAAAATGTCGACACAAACAGGTAAAATATCACAAGTAATCGGCCCGGTAATTGACGTGAGTTTTGAAGGTGGGGCTTCATTACCCAACATCTTAGATGCGTTAGAAGTTATTAAACCTAACGGCCAAAAAATTATTCTTGAAACACAAAAACACGTTGGGGAAGACACGGTGCGTACCATCGCAATGGATTCTTCTGATGGTTTATATCGCGGAATGACTGTTACCGGAACCGGCGCAGGTATTACCATGCCGGTTGGCGACCAGGTAAAAGGACGTTTATTTAATGTGGTGGGTGAAGCAATTGACGGGATCGGGCCTGTGTCCAACAAAGGCGGGGCGCAAATTCACCGCATGCCACCAAGGTATGAAGACCTTTCAACTTCTACAGAAGTATTATTTACAGGTATTAAAGTTATTGATTTATTGGAGCCTTATGCCAAAGGTGGTAAAATAGGTTTGTTTGGCGGCGCAGGTGTTGGAAAAACAGTATTGATCATGGAGTTGATCAATAACATCGCTAAAGGTTATGAAGGGTTATCGGTATTTGCCGGTGTGGGTGAGCGTACCCGTGAAGGGAACGATCTATTGCGTGAGATGATCGAATCCGGTGTTATTCGTTATGGTGAAGAGTTTAAACATTCCATGGAAAAAGGCGGATGGGATCTTTCCAAAGTGGATATGACGGAACTCGCTAAATCACAAGCTACGCTGGTATTCGGACAAATGAATGAACCTCCAGGAGCTCGTGCACGTGTTGCTTTATCAGGTTTAACAATGGCGGAATATTTCCGTGATGGTGATGAAAAATCAGGAGGACGGGATATTTTATTTTTTATTGACAACATTTTCCGTTTTACGCAAGCAGGTTCCGAAGTATCAGCGTTGTTAGGCCGTATGCCTTCAGCGGTAGGTTACCAACCAACATTAGCAACTGAAATGGG
>JBBSPS010000349.1:0-2917 GCA_038258655.1 Bacteroidia bacterium | reverse complement strand
TGGATAGTAGAACGAACATTTGCTTGGTTAGAAAATTTTAGGCGATTAAGTAAAGATTTTGAGTATTTACTCGAATCCAGTCAAGCAATGCTTTATTTGGCTTCCTTAAAATTAATTTTGAATAAATTTTAAACAGTTACTTAAGTTAAAAATAGAATTATATAAATTATTGTTCAAAGGAATATCTAAAATAGCACAACTGTTTTTATCATTCAAAAAATATTTTATTGCTTTTGGATGTGTCATTGCTTTGCTTAGTATCATAAAACTTTTCAGCTACTCATTTTCAGATACTATTTCAGACGCCGACTACCAGGATTATTTTAATGAAAATTATAAAGTATTCAGTATACGGATCCCTAAAAATTTAACTTTCGCGAATGAAAAAGTTCCTGCCACGGATTTTAGCGTACGCGAAGCGATGGAACGCGAATTAATAATAAATACCTATTGGCAATCTCAAACATTATTACTCCACAAACGCGCTAATCGCTGGTTTCCAACCATAGAACCAATTTTGAAAAAAAATAACATCCCTTCGGATTTTAAATACACTGCATTAATTGAAAGCCAATTGACCAATGTAGTATCACCACAAGGCGCGACAGGCTTTTGGCAATTTGTTGAACCGACCGGAAAATGTTACGGGCTTGAAATAACGGACGAAGTAGATGAACGATACAATGTGGCTAAATCAACACAAGCTGCCTGCGATTATTTTAATGAAGCGTACAAACAATTTAATAACTGGACGTTGGTTGCTGCATCCTATAATCTCGGAATGACCGGTGTACAAGCTCAACTGAACAAACAAAAAGTAAGCAACTATTATGACTTATTGTTAACAGAAGAAACAGCACGCTATATTTTCCGGATACTGGCAATGAAAGAAATTATTTCGCGACCAAAAGTATACGGCTTTATGCTTCGCAAGAAAGATCTTTATCCTTTCATATCAACAAAAAAAATAACTGTGGATACTACCATTCATAACTTGGCTGATTTCGCGATAGCGCAAAAAACAAATTATAAAATCTTAAAATGGTTCAACCCCTGGCTACGGGCAAATGCGCTCACCAATATAACGAGGAAAAAATATATTATTGAGATCCCAAAAAACGGAGTGGAAATTTATGACCTTGACGGAAATTATAACGGTAGTGATATTTTAACAAAAAATGATTCTATTAATTTGCTTACCCCTTCCACTTTAGGTAAAGATTCTTTAAAATGATTTTAAATTACTAACAAGATATTTTTTCTATCAAAAAATAGTAGCTTTGATATAACAATATAGTAAGTTAAAAAAGACAACACCAATTTTCTAATAAAATGAAAAAACAATCTTTGCTTTTAATCGTATATCTGTCTGCATTAATTACATTGAATTCCTGCTCCAACAATCCAACTACAATTGAACAGGAAAAACCCCTATCCTATTTTGATAATTCCGATCAGGCTGTTCAGACAGGAGGAGTGAAAATGATCTCCATTCAAACTCCCAAAGGGAAATTTAATGTATGGACAAAACAGGTTGGTAATAACCCTACTACAAAAATTTTGCTGCTGAATGGTGGCCCCGGGTGTACCCATGAATATTTTGAATGTTTCGAAAACTTTCTTCCAAAAGAAGGCATTGAATTTATTTATTATGATCAGCTAGCCTGCGGTAATTCCGATAACCCAAAAGACACTTCGCTTTTTGACTTGGGTCGTTATGTGGAAGAAGTGGAACAAGTTCGTACCGCTTTGCATCTCGATAAAAATAATTTTTACCTGCTGGGGCATTCATGGGGAGGAATTCTTGCCATGCAGTATGCATTAAAATATCAGGATAATTTAAAAGGGTTGATAATTTCAAACATGATGGCAAGCTGTCCCAAATATGGAAAATATGCTGATGAAGTTTTGGCAAAACAATTAAACCCTTCCGTTTTGGATTCTATACGAACGATCGAGAAAAAAGGAGATTTCCAAAATCCAAAATACATGGAACTGCTGAAAAAGAATTATTATTCACAGCATATTATACGTTTATCCGAATGGCCCGAGCCGGTGAGTCGTTCGTTCAGTAAAATGAATGGTGACCTATACACGATTATGCAAGGACCAAGTGAGTTTGGCATTGCCGGAAAACTTACCAATTGGGATGTGAGCAATGAATTAAAAAACATCCACGTGCCTACGCTTGTCATTGGCGCTACTAATGACACGATGGATCCGAAATACATGGAGTGGATGAGCAAAGAAATTCCCGGAGCACAATTTTTGTTATGTACCAACGGTAGTCATATGTGCATGTATGACGATCAACAGACGTACATGAACGGACTGATAAAATTCATTAAAACTGTTAACTAATAGAGTGAGAAAAAATTTAAAAAAATTACACTATAATTATTTTCCAAGCCTCCGCACATATTTAGCGAAGCCGAAGTGCTCAATATGACAACGCGTGTGTTGTCAGTCTGAGCGTAGTCGAAGACATTGCGTTTGCTATAGTATAATTGTATAGTATAATTGTTATATAAAATTTAAACATACACTAAATAATTTATAAAATGGATAGAAGAAAATTCCTCAGAAACGGTTCACTTGCCGGAATGGCAATAACATCTTTATCAGTTGCTTCCTGTAACACAGATACTGAAAAAAATAAAGATGCTGCAAAAGATCCTGTAGAGCCATCTCCAACTGATTTCAAATTAAATGAAATAACAATTGATGAGTTGCAACAAAAAATGCAAAGCGAAGAATATACTTCTCGGTCGATCACTGAAATGTATTTGAAACGTATAAATGAAATAGATAAAAGCGGGCCGATGCTTAATTCCGTGATTGAATTAAACCCGGACGCACTCACTATTGCAGATGATATGGACAAAGAACGTAAAGCCGGAAAAATTCGCGGACCGCT
>JBBSPS010000348.1:0-2923 GCA_038258655.1 Bacteroidia bacterium | reverse complement strand
TGAAAAAAAATATCCCATTACACTTCTAAACTGGGGCAAAAGCCTGATAATACTTAGTTTTAGATTAGTATAGGAGGGAAATTAAGGAAACTCCAGATAAATAAACAATGCGAAGATTATTTGAAAAGAACAAACTTAAATAGAAAATACAATCACAAAATAAATCGTAACATAAGTTGGGGAGCATTAAAAAATAACATTGTTAAGTTGTTTTTCAATAATGATCCTCTAGATTTATTACTAAATTTACAACATGTATTTGAGCGATATACTGAGCCAATAAGACCCGGAAGGAAGTATATCAGATCTGAAAAAGTCAAGTTTAGAAGAGGCAAATACAGAACTTTAACTAACTATAAAAGAGCTATTTAACTCTTAACTAAAACGACATTGTCCGCTCGAAATGACGGCGTACAGCGGAAAAGTTAAATCAGAACTGTGCTGTTGCTTGTTGCTGACTAAGGCTTATCTTACTATCTAAATATGGATTACCTGTTAAAGTTTTTTTGCTTTTACATGAAGCAACAATAACTATTATTGAAAAATATAAGAATAAATGTTTTTTGATAAAATAAATCATTGCTAATGAAACATTCGTTTAATTTTACAGAACATTTCATTAGTATAACGTTGATGTTTATAAAAGATACACGGTTTTATTTTTTGCCTTTTTTGGCGCTGCTTTTTATTTCCTGTGGCTCTGATAAAGGCCCCGAGCACATTACCTATTCTGAGCACATTGCACCCATCATTTATAAAAATTGCACTTCCTGTCATCGCCCGGGTGAAGCAGGACCATTTAATTTACTCACATATACCGATGCTGCTTCACGTGCTAAGCTAATGAAATTTGTTACCGAAACCCGTTTTATGCCTCCATGGCCTGCTGATGCAAGCTACTCTCATTTTATTGATGAAAAAGTGTTGAGTGATGAAGAGATCAAATTGATATCTTGTTGGGTGGAAGAAGGCGCTCCGTTAGGTGATTCAACCAAACTTCAGAAACCACCTGTTTTTCCGGTTGGTTCACAGTTAGGTAAACCAGACTTAGTAATTAAATTAAGAGACGTTTATAAAATAAAAGGAGATGGGCAGGATAGATTTTTATTAATGCGGGTGCCATACCAAATTCCGAAGGATACGTTTATAAGCGTGATAGAAGTAGTTCCTGATAATCGTAAATTGTTGCATCATGTGAACGCACAACTGTTGAGTTATGATTTTGAAAAGAAAAAAGAGGTGTTTGGAGGCAATACTGTTGTTGACCTAAAAGATTTTCCAGATAAGTTACAAGCATATAAAGAATTGAACCTTCCAAATGATGATGGAACAACATTTCCTTTACTTACACAATCGGTAACAAATTATTTACCGGGTGTAACACCTCCAATGTATCCTGATGGGATCGGAGGATTTAAAATGGTACGTAAAGGTGCTCTTTTTTTAAAAGATATTCATTATGGCCCATCACGTGTAGATACAACTGACCAGACAACATTTAATGTGTTTTATGCAAAACAAATTTCGAAACGACCTACACAAGAATTTCAAATGGGAACATATGGTATTTCTCCAACCGTTCCTACATTGATAATTCCACCGGATACGGTAATGAGCTTTCATTCCGATTATACATTACCGTTTGATATTTCTATATTGACAATAAATCCACACATGCATTTGCTTGGTAAAAGCTTTTTAGCATATGCCGTTACCTTGCAAGGCGATACTATTCCATTGATACGAATCAAGAAATGGGATTTCCGTTGGCAATATTTTTATACATTTAAAAAGATGTTGAAAATTCCGCGTGGCGCAACTATCCATACCGAAGGAGTTTACGATAATACACGTCATAATCCGAATAACCCATTCAGTCCGCCACGACTAGTAGCAGAGCGGGAGGGAAGCATGCGTACTTCTGATGAGATGTTTCAATTTATTGTTACGTATTTGCCTTATCAGTTGGGAGATGAAAGCGTGAGGTTGGAAAAGTAAGTTTAAAATGACAAAGTGCGCTGTCAGTCTGAGCGTAGTCGAAGACATTGCGTTGGCTGTAGAAAAGTAGTATGAAAACAATGTACGTTTATATATTAAAATGTTCAGATAATTCATTTTATGTGGGCGTAACAAATGATCTAGAAATGCGATTTGAGCAACATCAACAAGGAATTAATAGAAATTGTTATACGTATCTAAGGCGACCATTAGAAATAGCCTATTATGAATTATTTAATGATCCTAAATCAGCTATAGCATTTGAAAAAAAATTGAAAGGTTGGAGTAAAGCAAAAAAGCAATCGTTGATAAATTCCAATTGGGATAAATTGAAGGATTTATTCGTTTGTAGAAACGAAACTAATTACAAAATTCAAAGCGCACATTTGGACTAAGTTTATGCCAACGCACAGTCTTCAACTACGCTCAGACTGACCATTGCGCGTTGTTACATGCTAACTATAAGGTTTAGAACATTGCGTAGGCGATAACAAAAAAAATAAATGAATGAATCAATCACAGCATATCCTTATCATTGGTAGTGTATGGCCGGAACCTAATTCCTCCGCTGCCGGAAGCCGCATGATGCAATTGATCCAATTATTTCAAGAACAGAGATGGAAAATTACATTTGCAAGTGCCGCTGCGGATAGTGAATTTATGTTTGATATTCAGCAGATCGGTATTGAAAAAGTAACGATAGAATTAAACAGTTATAGTTTTGATTCATTCATAAAAGAGTTGCGACCAACCATTGTCATCTTTGATCGTTTTATGACGGAAGAACAATTCGGTTGGCGCGTTGCAGAATATTGTCCGAATGCATTACGGATATTGGATACCGAGGACCTGCATTGTTTGCGTTCTGCCCGACAAAAAGCATTTGAAGAAAAAAGAACATTTACTACAAATGATCTGTTAATAG
>JBBSPS010000347.1:0-2993 GCA_038258655.1 Bacteroidia bacterium | reverse complement strand
TGTTTTAATATTACTTCCATTTTTGAATTTCGTTATTTGTTTTTATTTAATAGTTAGCTATGTTATTTAGTTCGTAAGCTATAAACCACGAACTGCAAACTACTGACTACTTCATCAAATCGGCAACATAAGGCAATAACGCCAAGTGACGAGCACGTTTTACAGCAGTTGACACTTTACGTTGATATTTTATTGATGTACCTGTTAATCTGCGAGGTAAAATTTTACCCTGCTCATTTATAAATTTCAATAAAAATTGAGGGTCTTTGTAATCAATATATTTGATACCGCTTTTTTTAAAGCGACAGTATTTTTTTTTCTTTACATCCACTGTGGGAGGCGCAAGATACCTGATTTCTGAATTGTCTGCCATTTGGTTTTCTATTAAATATGTTTAAAAAATTAAGCTGTAGCCACTGCTTTAGCTTTGTTTCTGCTTTTTTCGCTGTATGCCACTGCGTGTTTATCAAGTGCTACTGTTAAGAAACGCAATAAACGTTCATCACGTTTATAGGACACTTCCAGTTCCGCAACAAATGTTGGTGGTGCTTTGAATTCAAACAGGTGGTAAAAACCTGTTGTTTTCTTTTGAATAGGATATTGCAATTTGCGTAAACCCCAAGCATGCTCGGTTACAATTTTGCATCCATTGTCTGTAAGTAACTTTTTATACTTACTTACCGTCTCCTTTGCCTGTTCTTCAGACAAAACGGGAGTCATAATGAAGACGGTTTCATAATGTTTTAGCATTGTTTTGTTATTTAATTTGTTAATAATTAATTGATCCTTTTTTCTAAAAGGGATGCAAAGATAGTAATTTTTACTTTTTGCACAAATTTATTATACAGGGAATAGCTATAAGGGATAGCCAATAGTAATAGCGAAGAGGGGGCATTTATATGTTTTCTATGATAAAGAGCACAACATTTTCTATTGCCTATTGCTAATCCCCATTGGCTTTTCCGCTCTTTTCCAAAGTTTTTAACATTAAGTTAAACTTCGATATTAATAGTTAAATTTGCGTTTCTTGTTTTGTAACACTATGGAAAATTTTATAGTATCGGCTCGTAAGTATCGTCCTGCAACATTTGACACCGTTGTTGGCCAAGCACATATTACCAATACCTTGAAAAATGCTATTAAAACAGGACATTTAGCACAAGCCTTTTTATTTTGCGGCCCTCGTGGAGTGGGGAAAACAACCTGCGCACGCATCTTGGCCAAAACCATTAATTGCACGGATCGTACTTCAACTACCGAAGCCTGCGATAAATGCGAATCCTGCGTATCCTTTAACAGTGGCGCTTCTTTGAATGTTTCTGAATTGGATGCAGCCTCCAACAATTCCGTGGATGATATCCGTAATCTGGTGGACCAGGTACGTTATGCACCTCAACTTGGGACACATAAGGTATACATCATTGATGAGGTTCACATGCTTTCAACAAGCGCTTTCAACGCGTTTTTAAAGACTTTGGAAGAACCGCCAAAACACGCAATTTTTATTTTGGCTACAACGGAAAAGCATAAGATTATTCCTACGATTCTTTCCCGTTGCCAGATATTTGATTTTAATCGTATCCAGATCGAAGATATTGCTAATCATTTAGCCTTTATTGCAAAAAATGAAAACATTACTGCTGAAACCGATGCGCTCCATATTATCGCTCAAAAGGCGGATGGAGCTTTACGCGATGCCTGTTCTATTTTTGACCAAATAGTTAGCTTCGCGGGAAATACAATTACTTATAAAGCGGTAATTGAAAACCTGAACATTCTTGATTACGATTATTATTTTAAAGTTACAGATGCCATTATAGGTGAAAATATTCCGGCTGGACTGCTTTTATTCAATGAAATATTAAACAATGGGTTTGACGGGCATAATTTTATTGCTGGCATGGGCGGACATTTCCGGAATTTATTGGTAAGCAAAGATCCTGAAACTCTTCAATTACTTGAGGTTGGAAATAATATAAAAGATAAATATAAAGAACAATCGGCGAAATGCGACCTGCCTTTCCTGATAAAAGGATTGACTATTCTCAATAAAACGGACATCCAGTACAAATCCAGTAAAAACCAGCGACTCCAGGTGGAGTTAGCGCTTATGCAACTTTGTTCTATCAACTCCATCGGAGTTGATACCGAAAAAAAAAATGACATAATTAAGGGAAGTACGAAACCTAAAATAAGTGAAACTCAAGCAAAATCTTCTCCCATTGCACCTGTAAACACGCCATTTCCTATTGTAAATACACCAGTTCCGAATGCAATAATACCTCCTGTAAATGCAACAACAACTTCTGTAGCCCCAATTGCTAAAAAGCCATTGATTAAAACCTCTACACCTTCTATTAATGCGGTTGCAACGGCTGAAAAAAAAACGGATAACTCAGCTAATTCTCAAAATTCAACAATTATTGCAAACAATTTACCTTCTGAAAACTTTACTCAACATGCATTAGAAGGCGCGTGGGAAAGATATGCAAACGGCCTGAAAGCGAAAAGAGCGAACCTGGCAAGCTCATTATTAAGTAAACAACCTGTTTTAAAGGATAAAGCAACCATTGAATTTCCCATTATCAACAAAGCTTTAGAAGAAAGCATCAATGAAGATAAAATGAATTTTTTGGGGTTTTTGCGTAAGGAATTAAATAATTATTCCATCCAGCTTAATCTGATAATGGTACAGGAAGAAGAAAAAACGAATTTATACACTGCTAACGATCGTTATAAACATCTTGCCGAAAAAAATCCCATTATCAATAAATTTCGCCAAACATTTGACTTAGATATAGAGTTTTAAAAAATCATCAATTTATTTCATAAAGAAAGGCTGAAGCAAAATAGGGTGTACGACAAATTTACGATTAACATGAGTTTGTTAAAACAATTGCTTTGTTTGAGGTAAATATTGTGCTATTAAGAATGAAGTTTGTTGGTAAACCAACACATATTCTTGATGAACAAATCAGACAAAGAAGCGTTAG
>JBBSPS010000346.1:0-3064 GCA_038258655.1 Bacteroidia bacterium | reverse complement strand
ATTGAGAATGATGAAACCAAAAAATTTGTATTGCATACAAATAATATAAATATTGGTGTTTCCGGAACTGCGCCTATTGTAACCAACACTCCTCCGGTTACAACTAATCCCACTCCAACTCGTGTTCCAACTCCAACTCCAACTCCAACTCCAACAGAACCAACTGTTACACCAACAACCGTGGCGAAAACTACTCCCGACAAAACGGTTACCAATCCCCCGTTGTCAGCCACTAATATTCCTTCACCACAAGGCAAGGTTAACTATAGTGTACAAATTGCCGCTTTGCACCGTGCAAAGGATGCTAACGCATTAGCGGCCCTATTTAAAATTAACGATAAGGTGAATATTGAAATGGCGGAAGGCTTTACTAAATATACTACCGGTTCACATAGTGAATACAAAAGCGCGCATGATGCACGGGAGGAAATAAAAAGCAAAGGCGTTATCGGGCCATTTGTTACAGCTTATAATAGCGGGAAACGCATCACTGTTCAGGAAGCGTTAATGATTAGCAACCAAAAATGGTATAAATAAGCCTCTCTCTAAAATTAAGACGAATGAATATGGAAAAGTTAACGAGTTTTTGTTTAGTGACAGGAAGGTTTCTAAAATCGTAATTCGCATTAAACTTTAGTATATTTGTGCTTATGACTAACAGATTAAAGAGCCTTATTCTCTTACTATCAGTAAGTAATTTTTTGTTTGCACAAACAAACGGCCCTCTCCCTGCCGATACTCCCTCATCAAAAGAAAAACCCAGTAGCGAATTTATTTTTAAACCCACCATTGGTTTGGGAACAGGCTTGTTTTCTTTTTATGGTGATCTGTACACCAAACATTTTCAGGCTCCAATGACGAGTCGCATAGGCTATGATTTAAGTGTATCACAGCATTTTACAGAATACTTGCAGTTTAATTTTTATGTATTGTTTGGTAAACTGGGCGCTAACGAACGTTATACAGATAATAACCGTAATCTCAATTTCGAATCACAAATACGAGTTGGAGGGGTTAATTTGTTGTATGATTTTGGTAATTTTCTTCCTAAAGACCGCACTGCAAGCCCTTATATTACGTTGGGAATTGAATCATTTGAATTCTTATCAAAAACAGATTTGTATGACGCACATGGAAATCGTTATTATTATTGGACGGATGGAACTGTCCGTAACTTAGATGAAAAAGATCCGAATGCAGCCACCGCTGTGATGATTCATCGTGATTATACATATGAGTCGGATATTCGGCAAATGAATTTAGATGGCTTTGGTAAATACCCGGAACGTTCATGGGCAATACCTATTGGAGCAGGAGCGATGTTTAAAATTAATGATTATTGGGATTTTAAAATTGGTGCAACTATGCACTTTACTTTTACCGATTACATAGATGGTGTTTCTGCGAAGAGCGTTGGTGATAGAGTAGGTAACAGTAAGAATGATAAATTTATGATGACATCTTTTTCACTACATTATAATTTAGGGCTTAAAAAGAATGACATTGTACCTGAAGAAGATAATTATAATGATGTTGATTTTTTAGCGCTTGAGCAAGACGATCAGGATAAAGATGGAGTGTTGGATGCAAAAGATTCTTGTCAAGGTACTCCGGCAGGAGTTGCTGTTGACGCAAAGGGTTGTCCGCTGGATGATGATGATGATGGCGTACCTAATTATAAAGATGATGAAATTAATTCACCGGTAGGTGCTTTTGTTGATATAAAAGGGGTACAACTGAGCGACTCGCTTATCGCGTATCAATACAATTATTATATGGACTCTACTGGGGCTTTCGCTAAGGTAGAAGTACATGATCATAATGGAAATTCAATGTACAATTCATTATACCAAAAGGAGTATAGTGTTGAATTAGGAACATTTAAAAAAGGGCTTTCGCCTGAGCTAATGACCAAATTTTTGAGTGTTAATGACATTGCTAGTGATAAAATTGATGATTCAACCACTATTTATAAGGCGGGTAAATTCAATAGTTTATTAGATGCAGAAAAACGTAGACAGGAGCTAGTCACTGAAGGAATAACTAATGTGAAAGTGGTATATAAACAAAATGGCAAGTATTACGATGCTCCTGCAGCTACAAGTAATACTGTGCCCGGTAATAATTTGTCTTCAAACGATAATGATCAGGTTGCAAAGAATAAAGATTTAACAATAACTAATAATGATAAAGTAACTGATAAAAAAGATCAGGTAACAAATCATAGTAAAGAAGAAGTAACAAACAAAATGCATCAAACAAAAAATAACGACCAACAAACCACAGATAATACCAGCAATACGAAAGGTGTGATACTGCGTGTACAATTGGGAGCTTATAGCAGGAGGCTATCAAAAAATGTATTTAAAAATGTGAATGATGTAATTGAAATTCAGACAGAAGACGGTTTGTATAAATATATGAGCGGTTCATTTACTTCATTTGATGCTGCGGGGAAACATAAAGTAGAGCTGTTGTTAAAAGGTTATCAGGGTGCTTTCATTACAGCTTATAAAGATGGGAAGCATGTATCTTTAAAAGAAGCAGGTGCAGTAGCGGCAAACAAAAACGACCAATTAGAGCATACGGAGAAAGCTGTAAGCGGAGTGGATAAAAAATTAGTGGTGTTTAAAATACAATTAGGCGTATTTAAAAGTGAGCCACCGGCAGACCAACAAGCGAAATTTGATAAATTAAAAGGGATTAAAAAAGATATGACGCCGACAGGATTATATCGTTATACTGTAGGTTCATTTAATGATTACAAAGCAGCGGAAGCATTTAAAGATAATATTGTAAAAAATGGTATTGAAGATGCATTTATTGTAGCTTTCTTTAATAATGAATATATTTCTATTCAGGAAGCCCGGGAGTTATTGAAGTAATTTAATTAAATTCTGATTGGCATTATTATTGTTTAGCTGTACTGTTTTAATATATGAAATAGCCATGTGCTGTTGCGCACAAACACCGATGAATTTTTCGTAGCATTGTGTAAACTAAAAACCTATACAATGAAAAAAACGATTCATTACGAACAAATAGTTTCCATCGGTTGTGGCAT
>JBBSPS010000345.1:0-3080 GCA_038258655.1 Bacteroidia bacterium | reverse complement strand
ATTTTAGTGCTTGTGAGTGAGTTCATCGTTTTTCTGTTAGAATTTAAACTTATGAACTTAGGCTGCTGACATTACAAGGTCGGCAGCCTACTTACTCACAATCAACTGGTTACATCATTTCTGTATAGTAGTTTAAAAAAAATCCCCACAATTGTGGGGATTTTTTTATTATTCTGCCGTTTTTTACAACAGAGAAGATTTACTGTCAATTAATTCTTAATTATTTTTTTAACTATAGAACCTTTATCACCTATTATATTCATAATGTACAAACCAGTAGCATAATTATCCAGATTAACCTGTGTTTTTGCGTCCTGCAAATCGAAGCTCTGTAGGATTTGCCCTTCCGCATTTAGTATTGTTACGTTTGAATTTTTGTAATCTGCGAATTCAATAAATATGTTGTCCTTTGCAGGGTTTGGATAAACTGACAAGGAATTTTCATCATTGTTTTCAACAACTGTTGTAATTGCATTTGGAATAAATTCAACAGTAAGGCTACTATAAATTGAAGCAATGCCGGATCCATCTGTTTCAACATAATTATGTGCAACGGCGTAAAAAGTCTGACTACCGGCAACGACATCGTAAACACGGGTGTGGGAAAAAGAATTTCCGTTTACATCTGCATTTGCAGCCTCCACACCTATATTCCCGTCATTTACTCCCCATGAAGTAGTATTACTTGCAGCTAAAACAATTCTATCTCCAACATCAGATATACATTGACCATCAAAATGTACAATTACTTTTCCAGCCGTTGTAGGATTTATGGTTACCTGCCCCACGGTAGTTTCACTGCTTAAATCAATATTTGTTTTAGAGATACCCTGGAAGCCAACCTCTGAAGCTCCAGTTGGAATAAATTTCACGGTAAGGCTACCATAAATTGAAGCAATCCCAGACCCATCTGTTTCAACATAATTATGTGCAAGGGCGTAAAAAGTTTGACTGCCGGCAACTACATCATAAACACGGGTGTGGGAAAAAGAATTTCCGTTTACGTCTGCATTTACTGCCTCCACACCTACATTCCCGTCGTTTACTCCCCATGAAGTAGCGTTGCTTGCCGCTAAAACAATTCTATCTCCAACATCAGATATACATTGACCATCAAAATGTATAATTACTTTTCCAGCCGTTGTTGGATTTATGGTTACCTGCCCCAGCGTAGTTTTACTGCTTAAATCAATATTTGTTTTAGAGATCCCCTGAAAACCAACTAAGAAAGCTCCCGCAGGAACAAATTCTGCGGTAAGGGTACCGTAAATTGATGCAATTCCTGAGCCATCGGTTTCCACATAGTTATGTGCAACGGCATAAAAAGTCTGGCTACCTGCAATTACATCATAAACCCGTGTATGAGAAAAAGGTTTTCTGTTTACGTCTGCATCAGTGGCCTCAACAGCTACACTTCCGTCATTTACTCCCCATGAAGTAGTATTGCTTGCTGCTAAAACAATCCTGTCGCCTACATCGGCGATACACTGCCCATCAAAATGGACAATCACCTTTCCGGCCGAGGTGGGATTTATGGTTACCTGTCCCAGCGTAGTTTCACTGCTGAGATCAATATTTGTCTTGCTTATTCCCTGAGATATGACAAATTGTGCAAAGGTACTGCTCACGCTGTAAAAGGTGAGTAACATAAAAATTGTAAATAGTTTTTTCATTTTTTGGTCCTCCTTGTTTTTAGTTTTTAATTAAAAGTTTATGTATTTTTTTCGGCACAAACTTACAACGACAGTTTAATATAGAAACAGAGGTTTTCCTCGTTTTTAAAAGGGTATTTTCCCCGAGGCTTTAAAGTATTTTAAGATAACCCAAAATCATTAAGATTTCAGGAAATAAACAATTGTTCATTTGAGTTTATACCGATTAAGTTTATTATGCGTACTTCACTTTTAATTTCAAATTGTGTAATCCACAGGCAACCAACATACCCCTATCTTCTCTTGCAAATAGGCGTCCTCTGAACTTTTCTTTCACCTTTCAAAAAATTTTAATGCTCGCAATTACGTGTTCTACTTTTACTCTGACTTTTGAAACCCAACTATTCCATTGCTCCTGAGCTTGATAACCATGATCCCGAGGGTGATGCACTTTATGGGATGGAAATAATGGTCGATCCTGATTATAGGGGAATGAAATTATCGCGCAGATTATATGATGCCAGAAAAACACTTACGCGTAAAAAAAACCTCAAAAAGATACTTGCCGGAGGAAGGCTGCCAAATTATTACAAGCATAAAGACAAAATGACCATTCAGGAATATCTAGAAAGAGTAATGGATAGAAAAATTTACGATCCTGTACTCACCGCTCAAATTTCAAATGGATTTGTACTCAAAAGAATATTGCCGGATTATTTGCCCACCGACAAGGCATCAGGCGGCTATGCTACTTTTCTCGAATGGACAAATCTCGCTTTTGAACCAAAAGGATTAAGAAGACATGAAACACCTTACGTAAGAGTAAGCGCTATTCAATATCAAATGCGGGTTATAAGCGGATTTGATGAATTTGCGAAACATTCTGAATTTTTTGTTGCGGCTGCTTCGGATTACAAGAGTGATTTTGTTTTATTTCCTGAAATGTTCACAATGCAATTACTAACGTTCCTTCCTAATAAAAGACCTGGAGAAGCTGTTCGACAACTTTCAGATTTCACAGAAAAATATATCGAATTGTTTACTAACCTTGCCATAAAGCACAACATTAATATTATAGGCGGGAGTCATTTTAATATAGAAAATGATAATCTGTACAATATATCATACCTGTTTAAACGCGATGGCACAGTTGGAAAACAATATAAATTACATATTACACCAAGTGAAAAAAAATGGTGGGGAGTAAAAGGTGGAGATAAAGTAGAAGTGTTTGAAACAGATAAAGGTAAGATCGCGATATTGATCTGTTATGATGTTGAATTTCCGGAATAGGTATATACGCTTAGATCTCACTTACCATCTGTTGATTTTAGGCGCTTAGGTTCATTTTTCACCATTCTTTCTATAAGCAAATTGAAGATTGACCCCATATGGTTGCGTCTATTGTATCTATAATGGTATTCATCT
>JBBSPS010000344.1:0-3083 GCA_038258655.1 Bacteroidia bacterium | reverse complement strand
TTTTTAAAAATCGGCAACTTCGTATAGCTCGCTCCTAAAACATTCTTCGCTTCACTTTCCGACATGCAAAGCCAATCCTGCATAATGGTTGTATAAATCTGTCGAAAATCAAATTGCATCTGTACTTGATCCTGTACTGTAACCGAAGCAGGGATAATGGGTGAAGAGCCTATCATTCCGGGAACAGGATAAAGCGTTCCGGCAATAGCACTCGGGCTTGTATTTAAAGCAGCACCAAAGAAAATAACAGGAGCTGCCGTGCCATGGTCTGTTCCAAGGCTTCCATTACTTTTTATTCTCCTTCCAAATTCACTGAATGTCATTCCCGAAACATCATTTGCCCTCCCCATATTTTCAATATCAATTTGAAATGCATTTATTGCCTGTGATAATATCATCAGATTATCTGCATGTGCCCCTATTGTTTTATCTCCGTTATCCACTTGGTTTTCATGTGAATCATGCGTCTTAGGGTGGTTTACAATATAAATTGGAGTTTGTAATCCTCCATTGATCAGCTTTGCAACTATTTTTAATTGGTCGGCAAGCTTATTGTTAGAAGGATAAGTAGTTTGAGAAAAAGAAACATTGTAAGCATTTTTAATAGCGTCTGTATAACTATTACTCTGATCTTTCATCATTCTTATAAAAGTGAGTTCAAGCCCATAATCGCTGTTGGGCGCAGGGTCGGTAGTTGAATTGATCACATTTATCAGATCGTTAGGATCGGGAGCGCAATATCCCATATTCATAGTAGGTCCTTGTAAACAAAATGGCAAGGAATTACCTATTTGTATAGCCAATGGGTCAGGCATTGTAGCATTAGGGTAACCCGTTGGATAGCTCGGATAAAGAGTATCCAGTGTCCTACCCAGCCAACCGGTTTCCAACGTTTGACTTGAATTTGAAGCGGTAAACCAAATATCCGTAGCTCTAAAATGGCTATAGCTGGGATTAGGATATGATGCTCCCTGCACTATCATTATTTTACCATTGTTATACATGTTTTTCATTTCAGTCATTGCAGGGTGCATAGCTGTAGTAGCATTTCCGTTTAAAGGCAATACTGCGGATAAATTCATCAAAATATTACTTCGAGCAGCGCTTAAATTACTCCATTGATCAATTGGGAAAATGGTGTTTAATCCATCATTACCACCATTTTGCTGAATAATAACCAATATCTTTCCGCATTTTTGAGCAGCTTTTCCCATTTCGGCTAGCATGGCACTATCCAATGCTGATGATGCCCATACGGGAACACCCTTAAAAACTAAGGGTAGTGAAAACAAAGCACCTGTTCGTATAAATTTCCTTCTTTCCATTTTGATAATTTTAAAAATTGTTACATCAATTGATATTCAGCTAGCTGGGTAATAGTTATAAACATTGCTTTTAAACGTGAGCGAATAATAAAATCGTAAGTTGGATCACTCGGGTTTGATAAATAAGTTAACCATGCAGTAGTCCAGTATGTATTATTGGTTTGGTTGGATAATAATGTTTGAACTTTAATAGTATCTTTTTGCATTGAACTAAGATCAATAGGCAACAAATACTTGATACATTCAGCTATAAGCAAATTGGGATCTTGACAAATGGCTGAGGAAAATTGTTGTATCCATGCAACACAATCTACCTCTATACGTGTAGTTAATCCATTATTCGTTAAATCAAATCCATCAAATATATATTGAAGAAATTGAAATCTTTTTTGTGTTGATGTTGAATTAATCCAATATTCATGGAATGAAGGTGTTTGATAAAATGCTTGCCAACCTGCAACATTGGGTACCTTTCCCATTACTTGCCCCATAGGGTCAAGTAAATATTCATTTATGATTCCCCAAACTTTATATTGTGCATCATAGTTAGTCGGGTCAGAAACATTGGTGTTTACATTAAATGTTCGTAATGTTCCCATTACTATGTCAAACGGTGACTTAATATAACAACCTTTATTTGCCATATCATAAAAATGTTCACTTTTAAACAATTGTTTTAATACAGGAACAATAACGTCCTAAACGTTTTTTAATTAAATAAAAATATCAAAAATTAAAGTATTGACAGAATTTCACAAATTTAAAAGATGAAAATTATAGTAACAATTAGGTAACATGAATGTACACACTTACCTGTTTTATTTTCTTGTATCTATTTTTAATTTTTCATAATCAATCTTTGAATTATGCCTTGGGTCTCGTGGAATTTTAGAAATGAATTTTATTTGATCAAATATGATGTCCATCTTTTGGACTTGTAGTAAAGTAAAGTCTAAACGGTTTCTAAAACTCCTATAGTTAATGCTTGTATTTAAACCATCGGATCAAAAAGAATTCTCTCTTATTTGTTTTCAATTTTTCCGATTTGCGTTTATCCCTTTTCATTTGTTTGAGGGTTTGTTTGGATTGCAAGTGTTTAGCATGCTCTTTAACTGCTTTTTTCTGTTCCATTTCTGCCCGACGCTGCTCTTTCCATTTTTGTTTAGCAGCTTTGCGTTGCGCACGGGTACTTGCCGGGGCTTTATCTTTCGAATGTGCTTCCTGCGCGACAACCGCAAATGGCATTATGCAGACCAGGACAATGATTAATTTACGAAAAAGCGTTTTCATGCAATTAATTTAATGATGCGAATTTAATGAATAATGCGTAATTAAACATGTTTGTGATAATCAAATCAGAAATTTGTTATTAAATTTGTTATACTATGTTATACCAAATATAATTCATGAGGTCATTTTTTTATTTGATATGCGCTATGTTACTAATTACAACTATTATAAGTTGTAAAAAGGACAATGCGAGTAGTAATGTGCCAATGGTAGGGGTTGATTTTTATCTATACACTAACCTTCCCAGCTTTACTAAAATAAGTCCAATTGGAGGATTTGACTATTTTACGGGCGGGGCTAGAGGGATAATTATTTATAGAAAATCATCTTCCGAGTTTATGGCGTACGACCGCAACTGCACTTATCAACCGAGTAATCCTAAAGCAACTGTTTATGTAGATGCCAGCAATATTATTATTTCCGACACCAGCTGCCATTCCAAATTTTCAATATTTGATGGCAATGTAA
>JBBSPS010000343.1:0-3088 GCA_038258655.1 Bacteroidia bacterium | reverse complement strand
CTATGAACTTTAAACGAGTCATAAACCTCTGGAAGCAGAGGGATACAGTTTTTGTTGAAAATTTATTCGCACTAATAATCGGGTACTACTATCACCATTTATTTACTCAAAAGCTTAAAACGACTTTTTGAGGTGCGACTATATAGTAGCGAAAAAAGTCCAATCCATTTCAATAATGCAATAATTTACTTCATATAAGCCCATTGGGCATAAAATCGATTGGGATTAGGATAAACGGCATTTTGTGTAAGTACGCTAATTCCAAATGGATCCCTGAATATTCTTTCGTAACCTTTTGCAGGGAGTATAGATTCTGCCATATCCCCATCCAAAGGCATTTGTAAATGCTGAAGAAATAAATAACATATATCTGACAATAAAAAAATTAAGAGAATATAATATATAATTCGTTTTGTCATAATAACTCTATAAAGTATATTTGAATACTCCAATATAACAATTTGTTATACATTCACATTTTAAATAAAATTTAACAAACAAAACTTTTATTCTTTATTCGATTATGAAAAAAATTATTCCCCCATTTTTAATGCTGCTTGCAATTACTAGTACATTAAATGCACAACAAACAATTACTTTTTTATCAAAAGATGGAGTAACAGTTACTGCTGACCTCTATTTTATAAATGATACATTGCCTTACATGGTATTATGTCATCAGGCTGGTTATAGCCGAGGTGAGTATAAAGAAACCGGGCCTAAGTTCACAAAATTCAAATATAATTGTATTGCTGTGGATCTTCGTTCGGGTGAAGAAATAAATGATGTAAAAAATGAAACAGCAAAAGCCGCTATAGAGGCGAATAAGCCTATCAGTTATTTAGATGCTGAACAAGATATAATTGCAACAATTGATTACGCTTATAAAAAAAGCAACAAAAAAGTACTTCTTTTAGGAAGCTCTTATAGCGCTTCATTGGCGTTAAAAATTGGCGCAAGTGATGACAGGGTAAAAGCAGTTATTGCATATAGCCCGGGTGAGTATTTTGGACATAAACTAAAATTAAAAGATGTTGTCAAATCTTATGATAAACCTGTGTACATAACATCAGCAAAAGATGAAGCAGCGGAGGTAACCAAAATAGTTAAGGAAATTAAATCGCCTTCAAAACTGCAATTTATACCTATAGAACAAGGCATGCATGGCTCAAAATCTTTATGGAAATCAACATCTAATCATGGGGAGTATTGGATTTCATTATTTATGTTTATGAGAAATGTGAAGTAGTAAATAACAAAATTTATACTTCAAACGATATTATTTCATCTGAAGCAGAAAGCAAGGATACAAATTGTGCATGTTTTTCAAGGCTTCCTGAAACTTTAAAAGTATAACGAAGTTTTTCATCCATCTTACTCACATTCACCTGCCTCGATTTTAACTGACATTCTTTGGTAATATTTTTTATAAAAACGTACGCATCACTATGATTTCTAATACTTATTTTATAATACTTCTCGGCATTCCTGTTATCTATAATTGCTTGTATTCCCGAAAAACCAAGTAAAATTACCAATACGGTGATAAGTGTCATAAACGCAAACGTGTATTCGCCACCACCTATAGCCATACCAATGGCCGCACTGATCCAAATAGTAGCGGCTGTGGTTAAGCCTGAAACATTTGACCCATCTTTAAAAATAGCCCCGGCACCTAAAAAGCCAACACCAACTACAATATTGCCCACTACGTGAAAATCTTTTCCGTCCGCTATTTCTTTTGATAACATCGTATATAAAGTGGCGCCAATTGTGATGAGAGTAATCGTTCTAAAACCGGCATTTTTACTTTTGTATTCTCTTTCCGCGCCAATTATAGAACCGGCTATCATTGATGCTAGGATCTTTATAATATCTTCATTAAAAAAACTAAAAAAGACCATGTTAGTATTTAAATTAAAAATTAATTCTTTTCCAAAATTAATCTTATTTTCAATTTATATCAAACTAAATAATTTTAAATTACAATCTAAAAAAGAACACAGATAACACTGAAAAATAAGGTTTAAAAGGGTCTTATCAGTGTGAATCAGCTAAATCTGTGTTATCCGTGTTCTATGTATTGCTATTTTTTCAATAGGGACAACTTATATTAATAATGCCATTCTAGTCACTATTTCGAGATTCTTTTTTTATTTCAACTTTTTATTTTCTTTATGCCGTTTAGTATCCCTCTTGGTTTTCTTTTCCATATTTTTTTTAAACGCTTTTGTAAGGTCTAATCCGGTTTGGTTAGCCAGACAAATTACCACAAATAACACATCGGCTAATTCATCAGAAAGGTCTTTGTTTTTATCTTTTTTCTTAAATGATTGTTCACCATATTCGCGTGAAATAATTCGCGCTACTTCACCTACCTCTTCGGTTAGTATTGCCATGTTGGTTAACTCATTGAAATAGCGCACACCATGTGTCTTGATCCATCTGTCAACCTTTTGTTGTGCCTGTTGTATGGTTAACTGGTTCATAGTTTATTAGTTAATAGTATGCTATTCATTTTTAACACACACACAAATGGAACAAAAAAGGCAACTCAAAAAATTGAATTGCCTTAAATAAAGAAAATATTTTCAACCCAGCACTCCAACCTGTTGCTTCCTCTCCTTCGGAGACAGGATGAAGAAGTGAGTGAGGGTTATATTATTCCTGAACTACTTCAAAAGTAACTTTTCCAATTACCTCTTTGTGGAAACGTACATCAGCAACATAAGTTCCGATGGATTTAACGCCTTCTTCACTCATTGTGATATTTTTTCTATCCACATCATACCCTAATTTTTTAATTGCGTCAGCTAATTGTACGGAAGTAACTGAACCAAAAATTTTTCCGGATTCACCTACTTTAGCACCCACTTTCACGATCATATCTTTTAGCTTAGCGGCAATAGTTTCTGCTGCAGCTTTTACTTTTTGTTCTTTAAAAGCACGTTGTTTCACTGTTTCAGTCAACATTTTTTTTGATGACACAGTTGCCATTGCTGCAAGGTTTTTCGGAATTAAAAAATTTCTTCCGTAACCCGCTTTTACTTTTACCACGTCATCCTTATATCCAAGGTTCTTAACGTCT
>JBBSPS010000342.1:0-3094 GCA_038258655.1 Bacteroidia bacterium | reverse complement strand
TTTTACACGCACAAAGCATGGAGCAGATAAAGTAGTTAAGTTTTTGCAAAAAGCAAATATAAAAGCAGCTGCTATTCATGGTAATAAAAGTCAAAATGCCAGGCAAAATGCGCTTAACGATTTTAAAGCTGGAAAAATTCAAGTGTTAGTGGCAACGGATATTGCCGCAAGGGGTATTGATATTGATGAATTAACCCATGTTTTTAATTTCGATTTACCCAATATTCCTGAAACTTATGTGCACCGAATTGGCCGTACTGGCAGAGCTGGAAACAACGGAATAGCCATCGCTTTTTGTGCTATAGAGGAAAGGACAGAATTAAAAGATATTGAAAAGCTGATTAAAATTAAAATACCTGTTGTGGAAGACCACCCTTACACTGTGGCACCGGGTGCATTAGCACAAAAAATTATGCCTAAGCAAAAAGTACCATCTAATAAAAAGAAGCCTTGGCATAAATCTAATAGGAGATAATTTTAATAACCTGTGTTCTGAATACTAAAATAAGAATCGAACTCAAGTTAAGAAGTCATTATTTAAAATTTTGTATAATACTTTTAGAAAGCTCGAATATATTTCGGGCTTTTTTCATTTCAAAAAAGACTATAAATAAGATAATTAGTAATAAATCATCTATTTCATTTCTCTCTCGTATACTATAGTTCATTAATAATTATAATCATGGGTATATTTTCTTCATTATTGGGCAATTCAGGAGTAGTTGAACAAGAAAAACTATTGAAAGATTATCATCAACTGTTAATTGAGGGAGAAGGGATACAAATAGGTTTTAAACTTTTTAGAGACACTTTTATATTCACCGATAAACGTCTTATCTTAATTGATAGGCAAGGATTAACCGGTAAAAAAACGGAGTATATGACTGTTTCTTATAAAAGCATATCCAGATTTAGCGTAGAAACAGCTGGAACTTTTGATCTGGATGCGGAACTCAAAATATGGATTTCAAGCGAAATTCAGCCCAGTGTGGTTAAAAAGTTTAATAAATCAGTAAATGTGTACGATGTACAACGTGTGCTGGCTGAGTTCGTATTAAAATAAGAACGGCTTTCAAACGAAAGCACTAATTCAAAATTATTCTTAAAATCAAACTACAACTATAAGTTATGAAAAGAAATGCAACAGCCGTATGGCAAGGAAGTATAAAAGAAGGACAGGGTAATGTAACCACTCAAAGTGGTATTTTAAGTGAAACTCCGTATTCTTTCAAAAGTAGGTTTGAAGAAGGCACTGGAACCAACCCAGAAGAATTGGTAGCAGCAGCCCACGCAGGTTGTTTTGCCATGCAGTTAAGTGCTTTTTTAACAGAAGAGGGCTTTGAACCGGAGGAATTAAACGCTAAATGCGATATTTCCTTAAATGATGGCTCCATTTCACAATCTCATATTACTTTAAAAGCTAAAGTAAAAGATATCAAAGAGGATAAGTTTAAAGAACTGGTAAGCAAAGCGGAGAAAAATTGCCCTATCTCTAAATTATTAAACACTGAAATTTCGGTGGATTATACTTTAAATAAATAGAAGTATATTAATTCCATCATTTAATAAAAAAGCATCAAGCAGTTAAGTTTGATGCTTTTTTATAGGTCTCAGTATTCAGGATTAATACAAAATGAGGAACCTAACATTATTACAGAGTTTTTTGCAGCAAAAAATCCCTGTTGCGACCAAGTACCGTGTGTGTACTTTAAGTAGCTGCGAAATCTTTTATGCCACTGATACTGTACACCCCCTAAAGGGGCAAACTCCATTTTATTAGGGTTTTCATAAATAATTAAAGAATTAGGATCATTTACATGGTAAGAAGTCATAAAACTTAATTGCGCTCCTGCAAAAACATCAAATTTGGGAGATATTGCATATAAAGTAAATAAACCCACATCAATATAATTTAATCGGAATTTAAAATCAAGGAAGCCATAAGGAGGAACATCCACATTTTCAAAAACGAATCCTTTTTGATTGAATAATACTTCGCCTTCTAAAGAGAATTTCTTGTATTGTAATAAAGTTTGAGATAAACCGCCATGGAAGCCATACCTTTCTCCTTGAAAAAATTGTTCTGCACCATTATTAGCGATACTTAGCCCTGCCTTGATAAAAACTTCATTTTTTAATTTGATTTGGGCGTTTAAAATAAAATTAAATGAGAGGAAAATTCCTAGAATGGTAAATTTCATTATAATCTTTTTTTAAATTTAATTTAAAGGAATAAATTAATCTGTCAAATCAATATTTAGATAAAACTAGTTCATATGGTCTTTTACTTCCTTTTACAGGGTTTTTATTTATAATGATGTTAAATTGATCTCCTTCCATATTAAAATCTGTGTCATGAACAGATAAATTTTCATACAGACTTCTATAAAAATCATTTTCCTCAATTCTTATATTGAGTTTAAGAACATTTTGTTGCTGTACTTTAAAAGTGAAAGTGCCATTTACAGTAGGGTTTTCTAACAAAATTGATCCATCGCAGTAAGACTCGGATGATTCTTTAGCGAACTTACATGGAGAAAAGTTCATGGTACCCACATCAAATATACTGGAATCTGCTCCATTAGATGAGATATACTTGATTTCGGTAATTTCGTAATTACCTTCTATTTTTTCATAGATGTCATTGAAATTCCTCTTTTCAGAATTGCATGATAAAATTAGAGGTATAATTATGGATAAAATAATGTAGTTAATACTTTTCATGGCAGGAGTTTTATCAATACTATTTTGAATTTAAACAAATTATCCTTTCCCATAAGGAAAAGGATAATTTCTAAATTAAACTAAACTAAAATTAAAAGAATAAATAAATTAAGATAATACGTTATTTTCCAAATCTTCCCACCTTTTTTGGTAATTGGCATATAGCCTTTTGATGAAAGTATCCATCTCATTGGATACCAATTGAAGTTTAAAGGCTACTTCTTTTACCGTTTCCCGGTTCATTTTATCCAATTCAATGAGTTGAGTAAGACCCTGCATGGTTGCAACGGGTCTTCTCATTACGTGGGAAATATCAAACACAATTTGCTCTAAAACTTCTTCATAGCATTTTTGGATGCTAATGTTTTGA
>JBBSPS010000341.1:0-3127 GCA_038258655.1 Bacteroidia bacterium | reverse complement strand
CAACTTTTTTTGTGTACATCAAAGCCTACATAAATGTTTTCTCCGCTAAAATCTTTTATCTTTGTTTTCATCTGTATAAATTTTTCTAAACTTACACATTACAAACATAAGGGCTTCGGTGAAAACTTCGCAATGAACGTACTGAAAATTTTTATACAAGTGTAATAAAAGAATTAAGTAATGGCAAAATCAAAAGTATTATTAATCTATACCGGTGGAACTATAGGTATGATGCAAGATGCTAAAACAGGGCATTTGAAACCGTTTGATTTTAAACATTTAACCAAACAAATCCCTGAATTAAGTAAATTTGATGTAGAGATAACCTCCGAATCATTATCAAAACCAATTGATTCGAGTGATATGCGCCCTGAAATATGGATCGATCTTGTTAAGATCATCGAAAAAAATTATTCTAAAGTAGATGGTTTCGTTATTTTGCATGGAAGTGATACCATGTCGTTCACAGCATCTGCATTAAGTTTTATGTTAGAAAATTTGAACAAACCTGTAATACTTACGGGGTCACAATTACCTATCGGAACAATTCGTACGGATGGAAAAGAAAATTTAATTACCGCTATAGAAATTGCTGCTGCGAAAGATAAAGGAAAATCTATTGTTTGTGAAGTATGTATTTATTTTGAATTTCAATTATATCGTGGTAACCGTACACATAAATTTAACTCGGAACAATTCCAAGCATTTCAATCAGCTAACCATCCTATACTTGCTGAAGCAGGAGTAAATTTAAAGTATTATAACAACGCCCTTAAAAAAGCAAATACTAAAAGTTTAAAAGTGCATACGTCATTAGATCCCAACATTGCTATTTTGAAATTGTTTCCGGGCGTCACGCAAAACGCAGTAGAAGCAATACTTAATACAAAAAATATCAAAGCGGTAATTTTAGAAACATTTGGTTCAGGAAATGCGAGCACACAAAAATGGTTTATCGATCTATTAAAAAAAGCAATTGACAAAGGCATTGTAATTTTAAACGTAACGCAATGCAACGCCGGTAAAGTAGAGCAGGGAAAATACGCTACAAGTGTCGCATTTGAAAAGATGGGGGTGATTGGTGGAAATGACATTACCACTGAAGCAGCAGTGGCTAAACTAATGTATGTGCTTGGTTCAACTTCTAATAAAAAAGAAATTGAAAAATTGTTGCGAACAGATTTACGCGGAGAGATTACGATAAATTAAATTTATTATATTCTTTAAAAATAATTTTGGAAATCTATAAATTTAAAATATGAAAAAATTTATTTTTGCAATTGTATTGTTTTCTGCATGCAGTCAGCCAAATGATGATATAAGGAATAAATCAAAGCAAGAAATTGCAAATGCGGATAAATCGATGAGTACAATGGCAGAAAAAGAAGGATTTTTAACTGCCTTACTTCAATATGCAGATGATGATTTGGTAAAATTGAATGAAGGGCAGTTTCCAATAATTGGGAAATTGGCTTTTAAAGAAAAATGTGGTGATAAAAAAGGGGCAACCACTTTAACTTGGGAACCCATAAAAACAGATGCAGCAAAATCTGGTGATCTAGGCTATTCTTTTGGAAATTGGAAATACGTTACGCCTGATTCTACTTATTTCGGGAATTATTTCACCGTTTGGGTTAAACAAGTAGATGGTTCATGGAAATGGGCTTTGGATGGGGGTAATAATACACCTGCAATTAAAAAAAATTAGAAACGAGGTTTTATTTTTTACTTTGATTCCAGGTCTTGTAAATGTCCTGTTGTTTAGGACGGTTGGGTTCTACTTCCCGTAAAGGTTCACATGGTTTTAATGATGCTTTACAATCAGCAGGTAATTGCTGATACAATTTTGTTCCTTGTGTTTTCCATTCTATCATTTCATCACTTACATCCTTTATAATTTTCGCAGGATTTCCAACCACTACTTTTCTATCAGGAATAATTGTATCAGTAGGAACAAAACAAAGTGCACCGACAATACAGTTATCGCCAACTACAACATTGTCCATTATCACAGCATTCATTCCAACTAATACATTTTTACCAATTGTCACACCATGAATTATTGCACCGTGTCCGATGTGTGCAGCTTCTTTTAATAAAACTGTTGTGCCCGGAAACATGTGAATGGTACAATTCTCCTGTACATTACAACCATCTTCAATAATAATTTGTCCCCAGTCGCCGCGTATAGCTGCACCCGGACCAACATACACATCTTTACCTATAATTACATTTCCGGTAACGGTAGCGTTTGGATGAATGAAAGCACTTTCGTGGATTACTGGTTTATAACCGTTGAATTCGTAGATCATGATTTAAGTTAAATGGTTAATTAAGTTAAATGGGTTAATAAGGTCTTGCCTAAATTAACCAATCAACCCAATTAACTTTTTTCTATTATAACTGCATACCCTTGCCCAACACCAATACACATGGTAATAAGCGCATACTTTTTATTTTGTTCCTGTAATTCAATTGCTGCTGAATTTAAAAGTCGTGCACCACTCATTCCTAATGGATGTCCCAATGCTATAGCACCACCATTCGGATTTAATCTTGAATCATTATCTGCAATTCCCCATGCGCGTGTACAGGATAAAACCTGTGCAGCAAACGCTTCATTCAATTCAATGATGTCTATATCTTTTATTGTAAGCCCAGCACGTTTCAAAGCCATATTACTTGCTTCCACCGGACCAATACCCATGATGCGTGGCTCTACTCCTGCAACACCACTGGATACAATTCTAGCTTTCGGTTTTAAATTGTATTTTTTTATCGCACCATCAGATGCTAATAAAATTGCAGCAGCACCATCATTTAATCCGGATGCATTTCCTGCAGTAACAGTTCCATTATTTTTAAATGCAGCTTTTAATTTTGATAAACCTTCCATTGTTGTATCTGGACGAATGAATTCGTCTTGGTCAAAAATTTTCGGATCACCTTTCTTTTGTGAAATTTCAACAGCAACAATTTCTTTTACGAAGCGTCCTTTCTTTTGAGCAGCAGCAGCTTTTTGCTGACTCCATACTGCAAATTTATCTTGGTCTTCACGATTTGTTTTATCTCTTTCAGCCAAATTCTCTGCTGTCTCACCCATTCCATCCACACCAAATAATTCTTT
>JBBSPS010000340.1:0-3135 GCA_038258655.1 Bacteroidia bacterium | reverse complement strand
TCCTGTAATTCTCCGCTGAAATTATTGTAAGCTTCATAATATTTGTCAGTTATATGAATCGCACGAGTTACTTTTTGATTTAATGGTCTTACTAAAAAGTCAGCTTGTGTTTTAGCTTTTTCAACTGCTTTTGCTTTAAGTTCAAGTTTTAATTCTTCCATTTTAGAATATTCTGTTCTGTCTAAATTGACATTAGATATTCCGATTTCTTCTAATGCAACTAATACTTTACCTGCGGTTTGTGAGTCAAAAACCTTTAATTCGTATGCTTTGTCTTTCATTATATCCTTTTGTTTCAGGAAGTATTTTTTGAAATTGCTCGCTAAATCAGAAAGCGTTAGTTGTTTTTCAGTATTAATTCCGAGAGACTTTAATTTCTGAATCATTTTTGATTCCATTTCTTCGACAGGAATTCTATTTCTTTCATCCTTCTCTCGAATTAAAATGTCCAAATAAATAATATCTGGCTTTATCAGTGTGTCAACCTTTGCTATTGTTTCAAGATATGGTTGGTCAATAAAGTTTTTAGTTTGTCCGTTTGAAATTTGACAAGTTAAAATAAGTCCTAAAATCAGTAATATTCTATTCATTTGGTTTTTGTTTTATATGCTACACAACGTGTTTGTATAAGATTAGTTGCGTGTTTTAAGCACTAAAGTTAGCAAATAAATCACAGATAGAAAGTCCGCGAGGACTTTCTTAAGTAGGCTATAACCAGCAATTAATTTTATACGGTGTTAGTCACCGTATTTTTGACTTTTCAATTGGTCTTTTATCTGAAGTAGTCATTTTATATTGTTCCAAAGCCTCTTCCAGAGTAAGATCTGTTGGCATATTTTCAATGAATGTCATAACTGATGTAAATATGAACGGTATGTTGCTTTTTGAATTAAAATCAGATTTTGTTGCAATGTCATCTAATTGATCAGCATTCCATTTTTTTCTTATTCTATTGGCACTCTCATATTTTTCCTTATTCAAATTTGGAAGCCATATTTTGTTATTTAGAGAATCTGGCAACAAGTGATGTCTATATTGCCAAGTTGAGTAAACCTCAAAATTTCCTTTATCTTTATCATTTTGGAAATGCAGGTAAGAGATTGCCTGTTCAGGATCAAATCGTCCCTCATTTACTGCCTTGCAAAGAATTGGTTCAAGATCAATTATGTTTTTATTGCTGCTTCTTCTTTGAGATGTATGAACTAAAACCACATCATGATTTTGCCCTCTTAAAGATTCTCTAAAACCGAGCTCTATCTGAGAAGGGAAGCCAAGAGAATCAGTTATTGAAAGTATCCTGTTCATATTTATTATTCGATTAGCTTGAATAGTGTCATCATGAGTATCATACTTTGGTCTGAACAATTGATCTCTTTCCCAAATTGATTTGAATTCATTTCTTAATCTTGAGTCATATTCAGTCGTTCTTTTCTCTATAAAAGAATTCCAGAGGTTTTCATCTATATATGTGTTGACAAAAATTGACTTTAGCGAACTTAAATCATCAGAATTATTTATAAGTAGTTGAAGATTTAAATTTCTTTCATCTAAATTATTAGAGAGTTGATTTGAAAGTGCGGCATTATAAACATCAGGACCAAAAGGTTTTTTGATTTCTCTAAATGCCAATGAGTAATTTTTGGATGCTCTATCGAAATCACCATCACAAATTGCAATTTCAGCTTTATTAGTTAGAATGTGATATTTAGTAATTGCTTCATTATTGTAGTTGCATTTCGTTAATTCAGTGATGGCAGAATTTTCAGACTTAATATTCGTCTCATTACGGTTTTTACAACCTACTTGAATTGTCAGAATGATTATAATGATTGTTATTCTCATTTTTTAAATTTTATGGTGACTAACGTGATGTGTATGAGCCGTTGCGTCTATCACGCACGAACCTTTCCAAATATAAACTAATTCTGGGAAATCCACAGTTTTTCCAGATAAGCACAGACCCAGCAATGGCTTATACACGGTGTTAGCCTTTCGTTATTTCTTCCGATGTCATTTTTATGCTCTCTAATATTTTGAATAACTTATCAATGTTGACATCTCCAGTATCTTGTAACATATCAGATGTAAATTGAAAAACAGTTCCTACATTTTGTTCCTCGTCCCACTCTTGCCATTTATCCAAAGTCGCAAGATTAATCATTCTCGACGTTAATTCAGTTTCGAATTTTTCTAAAACCTCTATCGTTTCTTTTAATTCGTTTTGATATTTGAGTCTATTTTGCAGTTTTATAGTTTTAATCATAATCGTAACAATTTTCTCCTAAAACTTTTGACAGATTTTTACCTAAAGTGAATAAAAATATTTCAATTTGTTCAGGCTCTGCCCCAATTTGTTTTGCAATATCATTGATTGTTTTTAAATATTGTGGATAGTAATTTATAGCATTCGAGGAATTTATACCTTGTAAGTGATTAAATTCTTCGAATCGACCACTATTTATTGTATCAATAATTCGCTTATCAAAAATGACGGCTCGATATTTATCAACTGTAGTATTCAAAAAGTTGGTGAATTTAGTCATACTCGAAATTCCAAGCCCAGAAATTGATTTTATATCTGACTTCAATCTTTCAATAGTTATCTCTTTTTCTTTATATCCATCAAGAATTTCGATTAGTCGCTCAAGATTATCGTCGATCAATAAATTATCTATATTTCTGCCACGACCTTTTGTTGGATAACCCCACATTAAGGTTTTTATAACAAACTCTTTAGTATTATAGCTTGAATTTATTAAATCATACCGATTAATTGTTACCGTTTCTTGACCATCAAATATTTTGTCTAAAATATCCTGCTGATTTTCGACCTTCCAATTTGCTCTTTTAATATCAAATGATTGATTTCGAAAAGGAAATGCACAAATAAATTTTTGGAATTGGCTAATTTTCATTTGGTTTAATTTCATTGTGTTTTTATGCATAAAGTTTGGTTTTAATGAAGGCTAACGTGTTTGTATAAGGTTAGTTGCGTATTTTAAGCCTTGAATTTACTAAATAAAACACAAACCAAGGAAGTCCGTTTGGACTTTCGTAAATTAGCTAAAAGCAAGCAATTAATTTTATACGGTGTTAGCAAATGGCATTTTTTTCAGGTGATAAATCTAATTCTAC
>JBBSPS010000339.1:0-3145 GCA_038258655.1 Bacteroidia bacterium | reverse complement strand
TCGTTTTTATTAAATTCTAATATACGTTGATTTGTATAAACGGTCGCATCTTTATTTCCACAATCCAGCCACTCCGTTACTTTACCGGGCGTAAATTTTGTCCCTTTCGCCTTCATGTTCTCAAGTCCATTGGTCAATTGATATTCTCCTTTATCTCTTATATTATTATCCAATAAATATTGCAATTCGCTTCTTAAATATTCCCCGTCTTTAAAATAATAAATACCAATAATAGCAAGGTCAGAAATAAATATTTGTGGTTTTTCTACAAAGTCGGTAATAATATTATTCGAATCCAATTTAACTACACCAAAAGGCCGTGGATCCTGCACTTTTTGTACCCAGATAATTCCTTCCTGGGATGAATCCATTTTAAAATCAGCTTTAAAAAGTGTGTCAGCAAAAGCAATTACCACTTTTCCTGTTAAACAATCTTTTGCGCACATGATCGCATGTGCGGTACCCAATGGCTCATCCTGATAGTAAATGCTACCTTTTGCACCAAGGGCCTCAGCAACTTTTATTAAATTATTTTCTGCTTCTTTTCCGAAATGTCCAATAACAAAAGCTATTTCATCTACCTTCTCATCACATACTTTAGTGATATCTTCTACGATATGTTGCACCATTGGTTTCCCTGCGATGGGGATCAATGGTTTAGGTGTTGTTAATGTGTGTGGGCGCATCCGTTTACCCATTCCTGCCATTGGAATAATTATTTTCATAAATCTCTTTCTTTATTTTGTACCTGTATGCCCGAAACCTCCCGCTCCGCGTTCAGTATCAATTAATTGTTCTACTTCTATCCATTCAGCTTGCTCATGCTTCGCAATAACCATTTGTGCTACACGTTCGCCATCATTTACTGTAAACTCATGATTTGAAAGATTTATAAGGATTACCTTTACTTCTCCTCTGTAATCCGCATCTATTGTGCCGGGCGAGTTAAGTACAGTTAACCCATTTTTAAAAGCTAACCCACTACGTGGCCGAATTTGTGCTTCATATCCTACCGGGATCTCAAGGAATAAGCCCGTTGGCACTAGTGCTCGTTCTAAGGATTTTAAAACCATTGGTTCATCCATATTAGCGTGCAGATCCATACCAGCAGCAGCAGTAGTTGCATAATGTGGCAGTTTATGTTTTGACTTATTTATTATTTTTATTTTCATTGATTATTACGAATGTATCCCTTTATGCTTTCTATTAAATACGAAGGACAAAAGTATTAGATTTTGTGTAAGAGAATATTTTTCCGTTCTTGTTTCCAAACAAAAAATACAAAACCCAACAACAAAAAATTGTTTAAAAATAAATTAACGTACCTCATTTCCGTTTTGATCAAAGCACTGATAAAATACAAAGCTACGGATAAACCAAGGTAACCAAAAATGTGTTTTAAATCGTAATTAACAGGATAATGTTTATTACCTAAAAAATAAGATGCTATCATCATACTGGCATAACAGATCAATGTTGCCCAGGCGCAACCCATGTAGCCGATACGAGGGATCCAATAGAAGTTTAAAATAATTGTGATGATAGCCCCAAAAATGGTTAGAAACGCGCCATAATGCGTTTGGCCGGTAAGTTTATACCAGATAGATTGGTTCCAGAATATGCCCAAAAACATATTTGCTAATAGCAGGATGGGCACAACTTTAATTCCTGTCCTGAATTCTGCTTTGCCAGCAAAGTATTGTATCCACTGCATGTTAAGCATTGTTCCAAGAAAGATTAAAGAACAGACGATCACAAAATATTTCATAATATCAGCATACAGTTTTTGAGGTTCCTTTTCTTTGAAATGGCTGAAAAAGAAAGGCTCCGCAGCAAAGCGAAAAGTTTGTATAAAAATGGTCATAATGATAGAAACCTTATAACAGGCACCATATATACCGGTTTGGGACATCGCATCTTTTTCAGGAAGTAAATGAGTCAATAATATCCTATCCAGTGTTTCATTCACCATTCCTGCCAAACCTGCAATTAATATTGGAAGTGCGTAGCGCATCATTCGTTTCCAAAGTGGAGAATCAAAAACATATCGAACTTTTAATATTTCAGGAGAGAGTAACAAAAGCGTAACTATACTGGCGATAAGATTAGAAATAAAAATGTATCCGATCCCGATCGAGGGATTATATATTTTTTCTACAAACGGTTTATAAGGAGATGTTGGAGATTCATAAACGTTTTTACAAAACCAAATGAAAAATAAATTCAGGCCAATGTATACACAAATATTTATTGTTTTAATAATTACAAAACGTTTTGCTTTGCCTTGTTCGCGGAGCTTTGCAAATGGAATACAGGCAAGCGCATCTGTTCCGATAATAATTGCAAACCAGACAATGTATTCAGGATGACCTGTGAATCGAATACTTTCGGAGATCGATGTAGCGAATATGCTTGCAACAATAATAAATAATGAAGAGGTAACAAATAAGGATATCAAAGACGTAGTATATACTTTTTGTTTATCGGGTTCACTTTGCGAAAAACGAAAAAGAGCGGTTTCCATTCCATACGTTAAAAATACTAACAGGAATGAAACATAGGCATACGCTGAAGTATTGATACCAAACTCTGCGGGGCTAAAATTGTAGGTAAAAAGAGGATTGAGTAAATAATTCAACAAGCGTCCAACAATGGTAGGTAAGCCGTAGATAGCTGTTTGTGATGCAAGTTTTTTTAGTGGGTTCAATTCTAAAAGTTAAAAATTATGAGTTATAAGTTATAAGTTTTCAACTTTCTAACTTTGAACATATTACTTTCCTGTAAAATTTGCTTTTCTTTTTTCTAAAAATGCTGTAGTCCCTTCTTTAAAATCTTCGGTAGCAAAGCATTTTCCAAATTCATTTATTTCTGTTTTAAACCCATCAACACCATTTTCGAAATACGCATTTACGCTATTGATAACTCCGGTAATTGCTTTTGGTGATTTGCTTTTAATTTTTTCTATTACCTCCAAACACTTTGCTATCAAATGATCTTGAGGTACAACATAATTTACTAAACCTAAATTCAACGCTTGTTCGGCATTTATCATATCAGCGGTCATGTGCAATTCCGTTGCTTTTGTTTTTCCGATGTATTGGATCAAACGTTGTGTACCACCATAACCGGCAATTAAACCAAGGTT
>JBBSPS010000338.1:0-3159 GCA_038258655.1 Bacteroidia bacterium | reverse complement strand
GTTTCCCGGTTCATTTTATCCAATTCAATGAGTTGAGTAAGACCCTGCATGGTTGCAACGGGTCTTCTCATTACGTGGGAAATATCAAACACAATTTGCTCTAAAACTTCTTCATAGCATTTTTGGATGCTAATGTTTTGAATAATACCAAAACAAAGTATTTCACCCAGCTTATTTCTAAAACTATTAATTTTAACCATAAAATAGCTTAGACCACCTTCATTGTTTCTCAATGAATAACTAAACTCAATAGAATCTTCATTCTTTTTTTCTGAAATAATGTGATAGAAATCTTCAAATTTTACCTGATGTAATAATTTGAAAATAGTATGGGGACATTTTAAATGTTCAATTTGATTAAAATAGGGATGTATTTTGGTTAATTCATCTGTCACTACAGTTCTGCCTAATTTACCATCAGGGCCAACTATAAATTCAAAATGAGCACCAGGGATTTGGTTGATGGAGTTTAAAAAAGAGGGTTCTGGTTTGGTTTTGGTTTTGTCTAAAATTTTATCTTGCCATAGTTTGGCGGCATGCTGACTTAATCCTTTTAAAAGGTGTTTGTTAGCATCAATTGAAGTAGGATTTTCAGGATGCATTACACCTAATAAGCCACAAGTTTCACCATTGGGTGCTTTAATAGGATATACTAACACCTTATTATATTTCTCGTTTTGCTTAAAAAAATATAGATCCTGAAAAAGTGTATGATATTTAGTGTTGGGGGCATAAAAGCAAGGGGCATTTATGTTGCTAAATCGCTCTTTATAAGTTTGAAAATCTGTCGATTGAAAGGTTTTGATTCCATGTGCATGATCATGTGCTACGTGGTAGTCTTCATCCCAAAACATGATAAAAGACATTTTACTTTCACACAAACCTGTTGTTAAAGACAAAACATTATCAAATATGCCATGCATTATTATATGCATAGGAATAATTGTGTTTGTTTCATATTGTACGGGGAGATTCATCTGTTAAGTAATTAAGTTAAAATGTTTACATAAAATTATTAATGTTATATTTTGCTCTTTTAAAAAAAACACCCTTAAGGTCGAGAAAATGAAGATGAACAGTTAATAGGGGATCTGTTAATATTCATTATTACATCCCGACCCGCCGGGTTGATATCGCTATATATAATTAAAGTATTGGCTGTGTCCGTTCGACATTAGTTATTTGCGACAATTCAAAATTACGGCAAAGGTTTTAGAAAAAAATTACCTAATCTAGTAAGAAAAAAACTTTTTTTAGGGTGTTTTTACCGAGGAACTAGTAAGTGCAAACCAGTAAACTAGTAATACAATACCTAGATGTAGGTATTTTTATTAATAGAAACACTATTGATTTCAGCCTTGGTGTATTAGAAAATTGTCTTTTACGTCTTCTCAAAAATTGTCTTTGAAAGCTTAGAAGGCTGTTATTCTGTTCAATTTTCAAAGATTTGAGATTGCGAAAAGTTTACCGCTTTATTCTATATTTTAAGCCCCTTATTTTAGTGGACTTACTAGTTTATAGCACCCGACACTACTATTTTTAGTTTTAATCTTACTTTTATGGGTATTTATCGAGTAAAATGTCATGTTTATATTTGTAACATCATTTTAATTACAAGACACAAACTTAAAAACCTCTATATTATGAAAGCGATTAAAACTTTGAAATTCGTATTAGTATTTGCCGCCATTTTCTCATTTGCAGGATGTGAACTAGTTGAAGAGCCTGATTTTGAGACTGAAACTGGCGAATCAAAAGTTGAGAAAGCTGACTGGGAGTAATAAAAATTATTTTTAAATTAAAGTAATTGCCTCAGCTTTTGTATATTTATCAAATGTTGAGGCAATTTTATATAATATTATTCCTTTCTGTATGTTGGAGTAGTGGTTTATCTAATACCATATCCAATCAGGCCGATTCTTTGATTATAGTTGCAAAAGAATTGAGAAATAAAAATAAAATTATAGAAGCAATTCAATGTTATGATAAAGCATTAAAACTTTATTTGGAAGAAGGCGATTCTATCGAAACCGCGAAAACTTATAATCTTCTTGGAGTGACCTATGTGAGGTCAGGAGATAAAAAAAAGACGGTTCAATCATATTATTCAGCAATTGCCATTAATGAAAATTTAAAAAATTATAGAGATCTTATAAAAAATTACAACAATTTAGCTAATCATTATGATAGAGAGGAATCTTATTCATTAGCCTATAAATATTACAAGTTTGTTGAGGATTTACTTCCTTATGTAGATAATCTTAAATATAATGCGAGCTTAAAAATGAATTTAGCCGGTTTATTTTCCTCGTATGGAAGTGATTATTACAATTATGATTCAGCTCTATATTATAATTTGCAGTCATTAGAATTATCTCAACAATTACAAGATAAAGCAAATACTTCCAGTATATTTCTTAATTTAGGTGTTCTATATGAAAGAAATAATAATTTAGAAGCTGCTTTATCTAATTATTTCCAATCTGTCGAAATTAAATCTGAAATTGGTGATAGTCTAGGATTATCTAATGCCTTATTTAGTGTGGGTAATATTTACTTGGAACAACAGAATTATGAAAAGAGTATTGACCATTACAATCAATGTAGGAGAATAAACGAAAAGATTAACTATCATAATCTGGATTTAGACATACTTTTTAAATTAGTAAAGGCAAAAATGGCTACTGGAGATGCTTCTCAAGCTGAGGAGGCTTCTATTCTATTTCAAGAATATAATACGCTGAGAGATTCTTTATACGATAAAGAAAAAATGCAAGAGGTTAAAAACCTTGAAACCAAATACGAAACAGCACAAAAAGAGGAGGAAATTAAGCTGCAAGAAATGGCTATCCGTGAAAAAACATTTCAATCTAATTTATTCTTAAGCCTTTCCATTTTATTAGTAATATTAATAGTGAGTGCTATCTTCTTCTTTATGCAAAAACAGGAATATGTTAAAAAACTAAAAAATGAAGAGATTGCCTCTATGAGAAGGGAGCAGGAGCTTAAAGAGTTAAATGCCATGATGCATGGACAGGAAGAGGAGCGTAATAGAATAGCCAATGACCTGCACGATAGGCTGGGAGCTCGTTTATCCTCCATTAAATTGCTTTTTCAAAGTGATGAGTCCCCAGGTATTAAATTTAAGGTGCTGGATTC
>JBBSPS010000337.1:0-3198 GCA_038258655.1 Bacteroidia bacterium | reverse complement strand
ACAACCGATGGAAACTATTTGTTCGTAATGAATCGTTTTTTTCATTGTATAGGTTTTTAGTTTACACAATGCTACGAAAAATTCATCGGTGTTTGTGCGCAACAGCACATGGCTATTTAATGGTTTATAGAATTTGGGGTTAATTAAAATTTACTAATTTGTTTGCATGTATGTATAAGCAGTTTTTTTTTAAGTGTAAATAATTCCTATTTCAAGATTATAATTTTTTTATGTTCTATTCTATTCTCACCAGTAACCCGAATGATGTATATTCCTTCTTCCCAATTTGAGGTATTTATTTGAGTTTCTGTTGTGCTTCTTTCTTCATAAACTTTAGAGCCCTGCATGGAAAATATTTCTATGGTACATGCAGTTTTAGCATCCAGATATATATTAAGAGTATTGTTTACTACCGGATTAGGAAATATCGCAATATGGCTTTCTTCTTTATTTGTTTCAAAACCTGTAGTTATGTTTGGTAATACTTTAATAAAGTCAAACCATTTTTCTTTATGTAAACCACCTTGGTCGGTAGTGCGCAATTTTATACGGTAGTTTGATTTTGTTGCATAAACAAATACCGCATTGGTTTTTAGCTTGTTATTTTCAATGGTAAAGGATGCTTTATCGTTATTTGTTCCTCCATCTTCCAAGGTATACGTAAACGTATTTCCTGCATCAGGATCTGCGCTTGTTAATATCCCTACTACTGTACCAACAGGTTGCTTTTCATTTACATCTGTTGAAGAAAGCTGAATATCAGTAGGTGCATTATTTATATCGCTAATTGAAGGTGGTGTTCCATTTGTTCCAACACCCCAAGTTGTATTGGGCTGGCTGGACATATTAAAATTAAGTATATTCAGTGGCTCTTGTGTTAAGCTATCATAAGTGATCCATGTTTTATTATAACTTAATCCATTAAAAGTTAATCCTTGAATATAATTATTTGTTGGAGAGGAATTTTTTCCCACAATTAATAATTTCTTATTGTCTTTCAAATCAATTTTAACGCTATCAAAAACAGGCCCTGTAATAACAAACCCTCCTAAACCTGAAATTGCAGGATATAATCCCATAGCGGAATAAATATAAAGTGCAGACATTGCTCCAGCATCATCGTTACCCGGGAGTCCTTTAGAGTCTGAGCCGAAATTTTTAAGAATATCTTTCACCAATTTTTGACTTTTCCAAGGTTTTTGTATCCAGTTGTATATGTAAGGAGAGCCAAAACAAGGTTCGTTACCAAGCCAATAATAAGGTTGAGTTGTATTCCATCCGGCAACCAAAATTTTTGAATGAAAGTTGTCTAATCGCGTTTCTCCTGTTTGATCTCCACCCATTAAATTAATCAATTTACGAGTATCGTGTGGTATGCACCATGTATATTGTGTTGAATTACCTTCCATAAATCCAGCTTCATTAGTTGAAGAAAATGGCGTGTTCCAATTTCCAGCGGATGATTTCTGTTGCAAATATCCGCTGCCGGTATTAAAAAGATTAAAAATTCCTTGAGATCGTTTTAAGAAGTAATCGTAATTTTGTGAGTCTCCTGCTTTTAAACAGATTTGTGCGATAGAGAAATCATCAATACCATACTCTATTGTTTCAGACACACTCGCTCCAAAATTGGATGGAACATAACCCAAGGATTTATATTCATCTATTTGCGTCCATCCGTTAGAATCTTTAATACTATGATAACTCATTGCTGTTTGTACCATTACATTCTTCATCGCAACTAAATCAAAATCCCTAGCTCCAAAAGCGTAGGCATTAGCAATAAATGGGTCGGCAGAGTATCCGTTCATAACAGCATTGTCTGTATTGTTTAATGACCAAATAGGCAATCCGCCACCGACTGCTTGCTGAGAAATTAAAATCATAGAGTTAATCATATCAGAAGTTCTTTCGGGTGCAATGATAGCCTGTAATGAGGCGGATGTTCTATACGTATCCCAAAGCGAGTAATTAACATAAAAATGACGACCACTTGCTAATGTATGAGTTTTGTCATCAAAACCGATGTATTGCCCATTCACATCTTCAAATAAGCTTGGTTGAAGACAATTGTGATATAAGGCAGTGTAGAACTTAGTTCTTTCAGCAGTTGCGTTTCCTATAACGGCAACTTTGTTGAGTTGACTTTTCCATTTATCTGCTGTTTGCGTTTTCACAGTATTAAAATCCCAACCAGAGATTTCCGTATCTAAATTAAGTTGAGCATTTGCCACACTTACATACGATAATCCAATTTTCATTTTAACTTCAGGATCATTCGTACAATTGAATCTCAAGTAGGCTGCAATATTTTTTCCTGAAACAGATTGATTTGTGGTGCTGGTGTTTCCGTTCCATGTTCCTGAATTAGTAAAAGACTTATTAAACTGTGCTGAAAAGTATATTTTGTAAGGATGAACTGTAGGGTTTCTATCACAAAACCCACCAGATGATACCCATCCGGAAATTTTGTTTCCAGATGCGTTAATCACCAATTGACCATCAGTAATTCCATTAGCACAGTTTGTGGGAGCAAAAGTAAAGTTAGCATTTGAGGTGCTTGGGAAAGTAAACACTCCTAATCCTGCTCTTTCTGTAGCTGTGAGATCAACCTGAATCTGATAATCACTCAAATAAACGCTGTATTGACCGGGTGTAGCTGATTCTTTAGAGTGTGAGTAGGCTGATTTATATGCATTTCTATTATTAACAGGTGATGCATTTATAGATCCTGTTGATGGCATCATCGGCAAATCCTGCATAGCAGGACAACCAATACCATTAAAACGACTCATTGAAAAGCTATTAATTTCAGTGCTGCTATATACATAACCCGCTGTATTAACAGAGAGACCAGTGTTATCTAAAGAAGAAACACTATTAGGCCCCCATGAAACCATACCATATGGTGCTTGAGCAGCGGGGGATGTATTGCCACCATTATCACCTCCAATAAAAGGATTCACTAAACCATACGCTACACCAGATATAGGAAGTAGTGCTTGCGAATGAATGTTGAGTATGTTTAATGATGAAAACATCAAAACGATACTAATTCTTTTCATATGTATTTTATTTGGTTTTTTATAGTCAATAGTTTTCCATCTTGTATTTAAAACAGGTTAAGAATTGTAAATTTTCATATTCGTGCTTAGGCTTAGTATTACTACGTTTGCTTTGCTACAAGTGTTTGTGCTT
>JBBSPS010000336.1:0-3269 GCA_038258655.1 Bacteroidia bacterium | reverse complement strand
ATTTTATGATTAGTATTAGTTCAATTGCAACTCAATATTTTTGTGTTCCTTTATTATCTCTACAATTCGGTCAAAGTAATTCAATTCAAATTTACTTGTTTCGCTTCGATGCCATTTTAATATATATTTCTCGTCAACATCATGAACTCCAAATCCACCATATAAAACATCATTAAAAGCGTTGAGATCCCGGCCAATTTTGAATGACAAATTCCCTTTCCGTCTGATATTTTCTTCTCTAACTCAAGTTTTCAACCAAGTTACTTTGCTCGATCTTGTTTGATTTCATTGAGTTTCTGCTTGTCGTTTTTAAAAATCTTAATAATTACAAAGGCATTAATAATAAACGCTGAACTAAGAAAAAGATCAATAACTGTCCTTACTTCAAGCATCTTATATTGTAAAATAATTATTGAAAAAATAATAATAATCGTAGAAAGTATCAGGCCTGTTTTTATGTAGTTCATATCAACATGTTTTTAGTTCAATTTGTGAAAATTATTGGTTTTGGTCTATTCAATAAATATTTCAGTTCTTAAAAATTGTTTTTATCATACGGTTATTTCCTTTAGTATGTGTAGGCTCCCCAATGAATGCCGACGTTTATGTGTAAGAATAGTTGCCTGTTCTAGCACCTAAATTAGTAAAATTTACCGAGTCAGTGGGAAATCCGCATGATTTTCCAAGTAGAGGATTGGACTGGAGGTTATTTGAGAATGAATAATGAGCAAATACCGACTACACAACTCGGTACTGACCCTTCGACTGCGCTCAGGATAAACCAAGCAGAAACCGTATAAACGACATTTATTCACGGGTAAGCAAGCACGATCAGTCCCGAGCATTGGGATCATTGTAAAGCCCAAAGATTATAAAAGTGCATGGATGTAGATACGGGAGGAATCGAGTGAAACCTGCCCGTCCGTTCAGGAGGGGAAGATGTCATTACCTGGGGAGGTCTCTGTAACCACGAGCTGGTATTATAGAGAAGTCAGCACCTGCCCGCCTGCATCATTCAGGCTGGAAGATAATAATATTCACAAGAAACGCTGTGCAGAAAACTGCATAGGTCTCACAATTGGGGAAGGACTGAACGCAATCCTTTCGGAAATTAGATAAGATACGGAGCTATCAGTAGCCTTTTCATAAACCATGAAATAGTTTCAATTGGTATAAAGAGCGATTGGGAGGATAGTTTGCGAACCGTAGTATCTGCCTGCCGGTAGGCAAGTACGAGACCCGAACTTAGGATGCAGCGAGGGTGCTTTACGTCACTTGATGGTGGAGCGATTCACTCGATTGTGTATAGTGCTTTTCCTCACTTTATATTAAGTTCAGATCTTGGTTTAGCAGTTCGACATTAAAATTAATTTTTGCGTTTAGTGCCTTAAAAACTTTCAAAATTGTTTCAAAGCGAGCGTCAGTCAAATGATTTTCGAGTTTGGAAATTTGTGCTTTCTGGACACCGACCAATTCTCCAAGCTGGGCTTGTGTCAAGTTTCGTTCTTTTCGAGCTTGTTTGATTGCATTTCCAATTAGGTCGAGCCGAAGTTCGTTCTCGAATTCGTCTCTTTTAGGCGTTCCTTTTTTTCCGATATATTTGTCGGTCACTTCGTCCAAACTGTAAGTTTTCATTCCTTTCTCTTCCATATCGTTATTTTTTAGCCTTAAAATACTGTTTCATTATTCGTTCAGTTTTTTCAATTTCCTTTTTAGGTGTCTTTGCTGTTTTCTTTTCAATTCCGTGCGTTGATATGATGACAGTTTCAGTTTTATCTGTCTTGTCCCAAAAGGCAAAAAGGCGGTATTTAATTTTGTTGTGAAGAGTTCGAAATTCCCAAACGTTATTATTCAGCTTTTTGAAAAGTTCATTTTCACTAACAACTTGAGCTTTTCGTATATTATTAATGATTTTCTCACGTGCCTTTTCGTTGAGTCCATTTAAAAAGGTAAATGTTTCTTATTTAGGAAACTATTTTATTTGAAGACGAATTATTTCATTACTTAAAAGGTTTAGTGTAAGAATTATTTCGTGGGTTAAACACCTAAAACTAAATATGGACGTATCCTGTAGAAAATCCGCAGAATTTTCCAAGTAGGCGAGAACTAACAATTATTTTTACACGACTTGGTTGGCACCAGTTATTTTATGAGTTTAATTATATTCGGATAAAAATTTTCTATTTTTCCTTTGTTTGTTTTGATAGCGAAGATTATTGGTAATATTATGTTTAATGCATACAATCCAATAAATATGAATAATATAATTTCATAAGAACCTAAATGCATGATTTTTAAAAATGCAAAAGCAAAAATTGTAATGAATGAAATCATTGACCAAATTAATTGAAAATTTAATAGGTTCGCTCCGACCTCTTTCAAGCCAATTATTTTATCTTTTTTATTTGTCCATAAAATCAAAGGAAGAATTATATTTCCGACTGGAATTGCTAAAAATGCTATAACAGAAAGATGAAAAATAATGAGATAACTTTTATCTGTTCTTTTTCCATAATCTAAAATGTCTTCAGCATTAATGTCAAGAACTCCACAAATCAAATTTAGAGTTTTTCCACGAGGTTCACTCTCGTTGTTTTCAATTCGTTGAATTGTTCTTAAGTTTACTTTTGAAGATTCAGCTAACTCTTCTTGAGAAAGTCCTTTCCTCTTTCTAATTTCTTTAATTTCCCCCCCTATTTCATTCATAATTAACTTTGGTTTATTGTTTCGACAAAACTACTTATGAATCTCTTAATTTGATAATGGTTTATTTGCGACATTTTTACGACATTCTTGTCAATCTATTGATTTTGTTGAGTTTTTTTTAAATTCTGACTAACGTCAAATTTACTATAATTTTCCTACACAAAGATTTTACTCGTTATCTCAAGAGATTAAAAGTTTTTTTTTGCATGTCATAATTATTGCCCAACGTTTTTCATTCAGATTTGTTGTCTATAAAATAATAACTTGCTTTTTTTTACCATCGGACTTGGTATGGATATGTTTCGTAAATAACATTATCTTCAGCTATTGTGTGTCCCATTTCAGCATCTAATTTTGCTTTGTCATATAGCATTATAAATTCTTCTTTTCTATTTAAACGTAACAAGCAAATGGATTTATAATACTCTACATCAGAAAAATCAGGATACGATGATAAAGATTTATCAAACTCAACAATGGCTTCTTCCCATTTTCCTTGTTCATATTTACTAATACCATAATAAAATAAATCTAAGAAATGGGCTTCTCCCCATTCTTCTTCT
>JBBSPS010000335.1:0-3277 GCA_038258655.1 Bacteroidia bacterium | reverse complement strand
ATAGATGGTCAACAGGTCGTAGAAGAACTGGAACACCTGCTCCGTAAAGAACTCCTGCAAAAACGAAAACCTAACCGAACATATGAAAGACGGACTAAGCAAGGGAAGTATCGAAAATACAAATAATTACATCAAGTTAGCACCATTACTCCAAACCGGAGCGTTTTTAAGTATTTAAAGCGCCTTGGCAGCTTGGATTCGACTGACATTCCGGCGCATGTTGACCCCTTTAATATAGATTTTCGGCAATATTCCGGAGCATGTTGATCCCCACGGTTGATGTTCTGGAGCATGTTGACCCCTCTGATCGATGGTTTTGGTTTTTTAGCGGACATTTTCGATAATCGCTAACTATAATCCAATTGCTGGAAAACCTAAATCTATGAGTCAGATAAAGCAAATGATCATACTTAACAGACAGGGAAAGGGAGTCAAAACAATCGCCCGTATGCTGGATATCAGTAAGATACATCCTTACTCTGTTACACGGATACTTGCTGCTGGACTAGTCTATTGGATTCTCTAGCTTAAATAATGGTATATTTTCATGGCTTAAAATGTTAAAGAAGAGGTGGGGACCTTGAGTTCTGTTGAATGCAGGATCCACTCTGGGTGAATCCGGTAGTTTGGTAGGAAGCAACAACTGCTTCCACTTTTCTTGGATTGCTCGTCTCATTGGTTTGTTTTTGATGCAAACTTATTGGTTCAAATTAGTGCACGAAACATGTGATTGCTCGGGTGGATACCGATAAATGACTATTTTATAAATTGGATCAATTCACAACCATTAAATTTAAAAATTCAAAATAATCTTTAATTTTCTTTTCATTCCCTTGTTCGAAAACCTCTATACATGACAAGTTGCCATTTCTTATAAATCCAAGCTTAGGAAAAAAATCATGAGGTACAATTAATTGATTATTAGCAATATCAAGGATTTCAATATTTTCCATTCGAGTAACATCCTGCAATGAAAAGCGTACTTCCCTTTCTTTAATATTATCGTTTTTTAAAACTATAATATTTTTAAAACTATTTTTTTTATAAAATATAGACAAATCTTGTACTAAATCCTCAAAGCAATTAAAACAAGAGGAATTTGGTATTACAAAAAGTATGGCATTAGTTTCAACTGGAAATTTATTACTAAAGGATGAATAGAAAATATTACTATTCAGCCCTTCATTAACCATTTCGCCAAGCGTTTTTACTTGCTTAACATCGCTAATTACCTTCTCCTCACCTTTGTTGCAACCAAGTAAAAGTATAAAAAATACTAAATATCTATTTTTCATTGAATATAATTATAATTGGATTATCACCGTCTTGGGTGTTAAAAACTTTCTGATTTTCTCCTATGACACTAGACTCTGAGGGAATAGATAGGTAACCTTTACCATTTCCAAATGAACCTATTCTCATTTCTTCATCTATTGGAAATGCAATTTCCTGGCCTTTATAATTGAATTTTATTATTTGGCCTGAGGTTAATTTATTGTTTTTCTTATCATATATTGAAAAATATGGTTTGCCAGAATTGAAAAACCTATATATTAATGAATTATTTGATTCGAATATATTGCCAATATTAAAAGACTTATCAGTTGAATTTATGTAATTGAAAACATCTACTATAGATGTATATCCTTTATTTACCAATTCCCCTTCTAATACTCGCTTATCTTTGAAATCGATGACGTATTTAATGCTTGATTCTCCATTTTGATTTATGTTATAGATTGTATCATTAAAAGAATTAACGAAATCTAAATCACCCGTCTCTAATTCAGAAAAATAGTCATGTCTGAAAATATGTAGGTAATCTGATTTTTCTATATCAAATCCCATGGTTGTTTCCTCTAAAGAATATCCTGTAGCTAAGTTTTTCCCAGAAAATCTAAACAAAGAGTAAGGTTCTTTAACTACCATCATATATCCTGGGCTGCCGATTAAGCCAGTTTCAAGTTTTTCCAAACCAAATAGAGGATAGTCTAGATCATAATTTATTTCAAAAATGAGATTGTAATCAAACTGTGATATTCTTCTATGATGTGAATCATAAATCCAAAGACGATTCTCATTTTTAAGCAGGATTAAATCCGTTAGATTTTTAATTGCATTTGGTCCATCTTCACCTCTTTTTACTTTTAAAATATACTTTCCTGTTTTATCAAATTTATAAACTGCACCTCCGCCCAAAATAAAATAGAAATCATCAAATACAATTTTATGTGTATAATCAATAATGGAACTGTCAGAAGATTCCAAATTAATCACTTCAATTATTTCAAAATAATCGCTAAAATTTACCACATCGGCCACACTGGTATGAGGTTGCGATATAACAATGTGTTTTTCATTGTTTTCTTTTGAACTACAACGTATGAGCAATAAAGTGAGTAAAAGAAAAAAAATATTTTTCATGAATAGTCTGTTATTAAAAGAAATAAGCACAGGCAAAATGACCTGTGCTCCGAATAATTTTTGAATCAACAATATGCTGCATAGCAACAATCACTATTAGTACCTGCACAACAATACCGAGATCCAGAAGAATTAGACATTAAAGGCCCACATGCATTGTAATCTGGATCACATAGGGGCGGTTCTTCTTCAAATGCCGCCGCTTGTGGGATAATTGAGTCCATAATTAACCCTCTTTCATTTGTATCAGATACTAAATCAGTTACAAATACTGCCATAAAGGCAAAAGCCAGACTAAACAAAAGTGTTTTGATTTTTTATTCATGATGAAATTATTGAATTTTTAAAATTTTATTTCATACTAATATATTTTTAATTTTTTAAAGTTCCAAATTCTTATGTTATTTTTGTGTCAACTTTATCAAATGTGACATTATTTCTTAAGTTTTTCCTCCCCGTAAGCTTAAACGCACTGACGACCTCCTTTTTCTTGCCCAGGTAGCTTCTGCCCTGCGTTTTCTGTTTCTTTGCCCCCTACCACGAATTCGTCTACACGGACATCCCCCCCCTCCATCGTAATGGTGCTAATTTAAAGTTTTTATTATCTTAGCTGCATCATTAAACTGAGACAACATGAAGCTAAACAGATCGCTGGCGATAAGCACCAGTATTCAAGAGTGTAAAATGGGCGACATCATAGGGTTGTTGGAGTGAAAGAATTCCCCCTGCTTGCAGGGCAAGAATCAGAAGGCTTAAAAAGTCGCAATCGCATTTTTACCGTTCGCAATACCTTGTTGACGATGGTTTTAACATCCGTTCAACAGGATAAAACCTTGAAGAATTCTGTGGATTT
>JBBSPS010000334.1:0-3284 GCA_038258655.1 Bacteroidia bacterium | reverse complement strand
TTTATACGCAATATTACCCGAAGCCAAATTTGGGAAAATAAGTGTATTTACTTTTTTATCTACCAGATCGGAGAATGGGAATTGTTCTTTTAGCAATTCATTATTCAATGCAAAATTTGCCTGTACCTCACCATCTACTATCATTCCCGGATAATTCTTGTGTAATATTTCTATCGCGTCACGCATTTTATTTGGCACTTCGCCTTCTGCTGAACCAAAATTAGAATAGGATAACAATGCGATTCGCGGTAGAATGTTGAACTGTTTTACGCTATTGGCTGTAAGCACTGTTATATCAACTATATCTTGTACAGAAGGGTTTACATTCATTGTACAATCGGCAAAAAAGAAAGGTCCTTGCTTGGTGTTCATGATGTACATTCCTGCAACACGGTTAGTGCCTTCCTGCACTCCAATAATTTGTAATGCCGGGCGAATTGGATCACCATATTTACGTGTAAGCCCTGATATCATTGCATCAGCGGCACCTGTTTCCACCATCATGGCACCGAAATGGTTCCGTTCGCGCATTACTTTTCGTGCTTCATAAAGAGTAAACCCTCTGCGTTGACGCTTTTTGAAGAAGATATCCCCGAAAGATATTCTTCGTTCATCCTCTTCTTTACTACGGGGATCAATGATAGGAGTATCACCCAAATCTAAATTATTTTCAGCAATCAATTTTCTGATCTTTTCCGCATCACCTAATAATATTGGTTTAGCGATACCTTCATCTGCCACTTGTTGTGCGGCTTTTAAAATTTTATAATGATCGGCTTCTGTGAATACAACACGTTTCGGATTTTGTTTCGCTTTAGCGGTAATGTTCCGGATAAGCTTATTATCCAATCCTAAACGATTGATGAGTTCCTGAACATATCCATCCCAATTCGTAATTTTATGTTGAGCTACGCCTGATTCAATAGCAGCTTTAGCAACTGCAGGCGCTACCGTATAGATCAAACGTGGATCAATGGGTTTAGGAATAATGTATTGCGGACCAAATGTAATATTCTTGGAATCGTAAGCAGAGTTCACTTCTTCAGGTACCGACTCTTTCGCTAATTGCGCAATAGCGTATACTGCAGCTAGTTTCATCGCTTCATTTATTTGCGTTGCACGTACATCCAGTGCTCCACGAAAAATAAACGGGAACCCAAGTACGTTGTTCACTTGGTTAGGATGGTCGCTGCGGCCGGTTGCCATAATGATATCGGGACGTGCAGCCATTGCGTCAGCATACGGGATTTCCGGATCAGGATTCGCCAATGCAAATACGATCGGTCGCTTTGCCATTGATTGTATCATTTTTTGACTCACTACATTTCCTTTTGAAAGGCCGACAAATACGTCAGCATCTTTCATCGCTTCCTCCAATGTTTTTGCTTTATTGCTTGGTGTTGCAAAGAATTTTTTCTGATCATCGAGGTCATCGCGATCAAGCCTCAATACTCCTTTGCTATCGAGCATTAAAATATTTTCTTTCAATGCGCCCACAGCAATATACAATTTGGCGCATGATATAGCTGAGGCACCTGCGCCATTCACTACGATCTTTACCTTATCAATTTTTTTCTTCGCTACTTCACAAGCATTCAACAAAGCGGCGGAAGAGATAATAGCGGTTCCATGCTGATCATCGTGCATCAGTGGGATATTTAATTCTTCCTTTAATCTACGTTCAATTTCAAAACATTCGGGGGCTTTAATATCTTCTAAATTTATTCCTCCAAAGGTTGGAGCAATCGCTTTCACGGTATTTACAAACAGATCAATATCTTTAGCATCTACTTCAATATCAAACACATCGATATCGGCAAATATTTTAAACAATAAACCTTTTCCTTCCATTACCGGCTTTGATGCTAAGGCTCCAATATCTCCTAATCCTAAAACTGCCGTCCCGTTTGATATTACAGCAACCAGATTTCCTTTTGCTGTATATTTATAAGCATCTTCCGGATTTTTTTCAATCTCCAAGCAAGGTTCTGCAACACCCGGTGAATAGGCTAATGAAAGATCGCGTTGAGAACTATGTGGTTTTGTAGGTATAACTTCTATTTTACCCGGCCTGCCCTGCGAATGATAGTCTAATGCATCTTGCTTTCTGAATTTTTCCATCACTCAATTTTTTGTGAGTTGCGAATATAACAATTTATCAATAAATAAATAGGAGAAATTGAGGAGTGGTAACAAAAACTTAACGAAAAGAACATCCGAAAAAATTGAGAATAAAAATTGGTATTACATTACATAGAGTTGATTTTTTATTTTCCGTGTATCTGTAATAATTTTTTTTGAGAAGAGAATAAGAAGCTGTTCAGATAAATTTAAAAGACATCGTAAACAGCGTAATGCATTAAAATAAACTTGCAGGGGTATTATTGGCTTATATTACTCTTTTTTTATTTTGGCCAGCTTATTAAAAAAAATAATATCAGTTCAAATCCGAAATTTCAAATTTGGAATCTGAATTATTATAAACTCCAGTAAGTTAAATTATGAATTTTGCCTTTGAGTATACCTTTAACATCCACTAATATTCCGCCATCGGAAAGAATGGACTTATAATAATCCTCATCCAACTGAAGATATTCCTTGTGATTGACACAAACAATCACGGCATCATACCCTTTTCCGATTTTTGTGGTTAATTCAAAACCGTATTCGTGTTTTAATTCTTCCGAAGAAGCATACGGGTCAATAATATCCACCTGCACACCAAATGATTTAAATTCCTTTATTACGTCAGAAACTTTAGAATTACGTATATCACTTACATTTTCTTTAAATGTAGCCCCCATTACTAACACACGTGATTGGGTCAAATTCTTTTTTGCAGCTATAATTTTTTTTACAGTTTGTTTAGCCACATAAAATCCCATCGAATCATTAACATACCTACCCGAATTGATTACCCGTGCATGATAGCCCAATTCTTCGGCTTTGTAAGTAAGGTAATAAGGATCAACTCCAATACAATGTCCGCCAACTAAGCCGGGAGAAAATTTTAAAAAATTCCATTTTGTTCCTGCAGCTTCCAGCACATCATACGTGTTAATTCCAATACGACTAAAGATGATCGATAGCTCATTCATCAATGCAATGTTTACATCACGTTGTGTATTTTCAATAATCTTAGCAGCTTCCGCAACTTTAATAGATGCCGCTTTGTGAACACCCGGCTCAACAATTATTTTATATACTTCGGCAATTGTTTCAAGCGATTCAGCCGAGCAGCCTGAAACTACTTTTAATATTTTTGTGATGGTATGTTCTTTATC
>JBBSPS010000333.1:0-3328 GCA_038258655.1 Bacteroidia bacterium | reverse complement strand
TGGAAAGGCGAAGCTGACTATATAACAGTAGAAGAAACAAAAAAACATGAAAACTAAAACCACATTATTACTTGTTATTGCAAATATTCGTTTGCTTGTTTCTCAAAATAATACCGGCAATTCATTAAATCAATTGCTTCAGACTGTTCAAAAGCAATCCCTATTTCTATAAAGGACAATATGATTTATGTACCTACTGTTGCACCAATTGATTTTGGTGATGTTCAGTAAGTAGCAACAAAAAATAAAGAGCAAATAGAAATATGCAAAGATTGTGAGTTTAGGCACATTTGTACCGACTGCAGGGCTTATATAGAAAATCCTGAAGATTTTTATAGTAAACCGCTAAAATGTGGCTACGATCCATATACTGCTACATGGGAAAAACAAAAGTAAATAGCTATAAACTAATATAGAAACATTAAATACGCATAAATATGTTCACGCAAAAAAAAATATTACTTATTTTATTTATAGCATATTCTATTGTTTCCAATACGTTGAATGCCCAAGACCAATCAGCAAAAATAGATTCATTAAGGGTTGTTGGTAATTATAATCAAGAATTAAAGTATCGTAAATTAATATATATAAACAATCCAACGGACGTATCAAATGTATATAATATGGCTTGTTGTTATTCCCTTCTTAAAAATGCTGACTCATCTTTTTATTATCTTAATGAAGCAATAAGTTTAGGTCATACTGATGGCGATATATTGGAAGATTATGACCTCAAAAATATACATAGCGATATACGCTGGGCTATAATTGAAACTAAAATAGAACGTATTTATAAAGAAAACAATTCTACTATTAATAACCAATTAGGATGGGAACTTTCCAAAATGTTTTGGGTTGACCAAGCACCTAAAGCAGCAATGGACATTGTATTAAAGAGATATGGAATGAAATCACCGGAAATGGATTCGCTTGATAAAATAGTCGCCATTACCGATTCATTGAATATGTTAAAATTAGAAAAGATTATTAACCAATATGGATTTCCTAAAAAGGATTTAGTAGGTGCAACAGGTACAGATAGGGTCTTTACCATTATTGTACACGCTCCTCTTTCCTATCAAAAAAAATATTTTCATTTAGTCGAAGAGGCTATTAGTAATGGAGACATTCGCAAACAATCATTGGCTTATCTTACAGATAAAATATTGACAAAAGAAGGCAAAAAACAGCTATATGGTACTCAACTAAAATATGTGATTGAAACAGGAGGGTATATTTTTAAACCAATAGAAGATGAAAAAAATGTGGATACAAGAAGGAAAAGCGTAGGGTTAGAACCAATAGAAGAATATGCTAAAAATTTTGGAATAGAATACAAAAAGTAATTTATATAGGGCAGGCTGTTTGCAAGGATGGTGAGTTTAGGCACATTTGTACTGATTGCAGAGCTTATTTGAAAGAACCTGAAAATGTTTATTCAAAACCATTAAAATGTAACTATGATCCATATACTGCTCAATGGATAAATTAACTGATATGAAAAAAAAATCTTTAATAATTATATTTCTCCTTTTAGTCAAGCTTGTAAGTGCACAAGACAGATTGCATCTAACCGATTCATTAAGAAGAGTAGGAAATTACAATTTAGCGATAAACTATCATTTATTGTTATATAAGGCTGAACCCAACTATTCATCCAATATTTATAATATGGCTTGTTGTTATTCGCTTCTTAAAAATAATGATTCTGCTTTTTACTATCTTAATATAGCAATGGATGTAGGACAGAATGATGCATGGGCTTTAGCAGATTACGATCTTAATAACTTACATTCTGATAAACGATGGATAGAAATAGAAAAAAGATTGGAAAAAATATATAAAGAAAAAGACACAACAATTAATGTACAATTGGGATGGGAGCTTTCTAAAATGTATAATGAAGATCAAGCACCAAGATTTACATACGATGATATAATTATAAAGTATGGTAGAAAATCACCTCAAATGGATTCACTTTTTGCATTCCTGAACAAAACAGATTCTATACACAGACTAAAACTTGAGGAAATAATTAACAAATATGGATTTCCTAACAAGTTCTTAGTTGGTGCAGAAGCAGCAAATCAAGCGTTCATAATAATCCTTCATGCACCATTGGAATATCAAAAAAAATATTTTAAGCTGATTGAAGAGGCTGTTAATAAAGGAGATATTGATAAACAGTCAATGGCTTATTTAACAGATAAGATTCTGACTAAAGAAGGCAAGAAACAATTATATGGTACTCAGTTAAAGTATTCTGAAAAAACAGCGTCTTACGAATTTCAACCAATAGAAGATGAAAAAAATGTAAATAGTAGAAGATCGCAAATGGGAATGAATTCTATTGAGGAATACGCAAAAAGCTTTAGAATGAATTATAAACAATAATTTTATTTTTTAAAAGTTTGATTCATTTATTTAAAATTTAACATAGGAAACAAAAAAATATGAAAACTAAAACCACATTATTACTTGTTATTGCAAATATTAGTTTGCTTGTTTCTCAAAATAATATCGGCAATTCATTAAAACCAACCGCATCAGACTGTTCAAAAGCAATTCCTATTTCCATAAAGGACAATATGATTTACGGACCTACTGTTGCACCAATGGGTTTTGGTGATGTTCAGGAAGTAACAACAAAAAATAAAGTGCAATTTGAAAAGGAACATAATACTGCCTGGTATTTATTAACTGTACAACATGATGGTGAATTGGTTATAGAAATTGTTCCGCAAGACCGCACAAATGATTATGATTTTTTAATATATAAATATACCAGTACAAATTTTTGTGATGAGTTTTCGAAAAATAGCACTCTCCCATTACGCAGCAATTTATCCCGTGTTGATAAATCCATTCAAGGCATTACTGGCTTAATGGCAAATGTAAAAAATAGCAGCGTTGGTATGGGAATTGGTAACGCATATTCCAAATCCATTCCGGTAAAAACAGGGGAACAATACATATTGGTATTGGATAATGTGTATGCTAACGGTAAAGGACATACTATATATTTTAATTTCTTAAAACAGATAGAAATAAAAGGCAAGGTGGTTGATTCTGATAATGCAGCCGTTATGGCGGATATGTCCTTATCCGATAATTTCGGGAATACAATAGAGCAATTTAAAAGTGATAAAAATGGCGACTATTCATTAAAAACAGCAATAAAGGAAACTAAACCACTATGGACTGAAAGTCCATAGGTTTGAGGAAAAGAAAGAATGAAATTCTTTCTGCAATACTTAAAACGATAAATTTGCAGAATGGAAAATAAACAAAGATACAATGGGCACACAGCTTCAAGGCTTACTGC
>JBBSPS010000332.1:0-3340 GCA_038258655.1 Bacteroidia bacterium | reverse complement strand
CCAAAGGATTCCCGTCCATCAGGTCAAAATGGTTTTTAGAACATAAAAAATGGGTAAAAGTACTGCCCAGAGATGCTTACACATATCTTGAATACCATTTTTTTGATAAAAATGGAGACAAAATCAATTAATTGATAAACCCCTTATTTCTATGGAAGTAAGGGGTTTTTTTATGGACTATGCTGAATAAATTACCACTGCAATGTTGGTGTTTTTCTCTGATATTTTTGATTCTAGGTTGTGTTGTTGTTGTTGTTGTTGTTGTTGTTGTTGAAAAACATTATCAACGGAAAAAACATAAACCATCAGGATTGTGAAATTTGTAATTGTGGCCCATAAGACAATCTCATAAACCAGTTTTTTATTCACTGGTGGCAAATGCCACACGATGCAATCGTGCGGTGGTGGTGGGGCTTTTTATAAGATATGCCGCTGTATGTAGTATTTATTAATTTAATTCAATATCCATTTCTTCAAGTTGACTTTTTAAATTTAAAGACACTTCAATAATATAGGCTTTGTCTTGTTCATTCTTCTCCAATGCTATTTGATGGTTTTTTATTTTTTGAACGGCATCAATATAATCTTCATAAAAAATGCCATCATCAAAATTTAAAAAAAGAACCTGATTTGCTTGAATGAAATTTTTTAAAGATTCATCATTTAAGATTATATTATCATGTTTGAGTGCCTTGTTTTGAGAAACGGTTAATACGGAATGGGAATATTCATTTAATGCATTTTGAATAGCCGCTTTATTGCCAGAAAATAACTTTTTCTCAAAATCTACAAACCACCAATTTGGTGGAGGCATTGGCGGAGCAAAGGGAAATTCTTCTGCCAATAAATTTTCTTCTTCTTCGGCAGTTAAAATTTCTTCTAAATCAAGATATTTAGCAGAGCCATAATTTCTAAAAGCAGTAGCTTTTAAGCCTTCAATATTTTCAGTCATATAAAACACCCACCTATGGTTTGGTATATATGACTTTACTTTAGAAACAAATTTGAAGGGTGTTTTAACATCTGCATAAATTAAAACCAATGGTATGCCCATTGAAATATTTTTATCAAATTGGCTTAAAAAAGTATAATTTACATCTTGAAAATACTCTAACCTTTCATCGTCATTGAACACTTCTTGGTTTTTTGTTAGGTATAAACTATAAAGACTTTTTGTACTTTTTATTTCTATATCTTTGCCGCCTTTGGGTAAGTTGATTTCGTTTTTTGGTTGCGTAAAGCCTTTTACAGTTAGTAATAGTATTAATAAAAAGATATTTTTCATACTTCTTCAGGTTCAGGGCAACTCAACGTTTTGGGGTGCGTGTTTTTCTGACTATAATTGTTTAACAAACCCTTTTATGATTATTGTAAGTTCAAGTAATAAATGCTATAGACAAATTTAAGACATCTGGGATTGCTCCCAAGTGTTTTAGGTTAAAACCGGATTTATCTCAAATTTATCAAAAGGTATGATCTGCATACCTGTTATGTCTTCTTTAACAAGTAAGTTCCTTAATGACTCACTTATAATTGTATTTCCACTTAAGCATTCTATTTTATATAAATCATATTTTGGGAAATTAGGTTTCATAATCAATTTTCCAATTCTAAGATTTTTTCCTTCTAGTATTTTTTTTTGTCATTGATTATCTGATCATTAGATAGAACAGGGATAGTTTTTTCTACAGCAATCTTTGTTGGGGTTTCCATGTATACCACTTCGGCACTTGATTTTTCTGTGTCTATAAATTCCCAAAAATCATCAACTATAAAATGAAACCAATAATAATCTAACAACAGATTACTTTGAAATACTTTTATTGGATAAAAATAATGTTTTGGCAACATAAATGAAGAAATAAGCTCTTTAAATTTTTTGTCAAGAATAAAACCATTCATTAAACCCGCAGTACTATCTAGATAGTTTGTAGGTATTGCTTTTGGATGAAGTTCTAATTCTAGATTTGGAATAAAATCAGGAAATTCATAAGGCTTTACCATAAAATGACCATTCTTTCTTGGGTTATAACCTTTTTTTAAATCTGCTTGAGGATAGTGTCCAATTTCATTAATGCTATCACTTCTGCTTATACTATAAAACATAATTAAACACATATTAAATTAATTAATTCCCAAACGGGGTTTTATTACATCTCTGAAAAATGAATTCAAATTCTGACCACTATATAACGCTTCTTCAATGTAACCATTCAATTGATACACTAAAATATTTCATATATAGTAAGCATAGTACATTCCTTGCAATTATTTATTTTTAATAAATAGCTTTTATTCGTTTATCCATTTCCTCAATTTCTTGAAAAGCCATACCTGTAAAATTTTGTTCTTCAATAGCGTTTTTTAACCTTTCGGAAATATAGTATCCGTTGGTAAATGGAGCTTCAATAAACCGGAATAAATCCAAGTCCAGATCGCTAAAATCTACTACTAATTTATCATAGGAAACTGTTATATTTTCATTGGATTCGTTGAGTACTTCTTTTAAATTTTTGAAGCTCTCATAACTTTCTAGCCTAACAGGTTTGGTTGGTGTATTTTCAAAACGTCCGCCCCTTGGCAAAATCACAAAATCAGATTGCTCATATTTTATAAGATTATCAACTTTTGTTGGATAGGATAAATGGAAAAGCTGGTAATCAGTTAATATATTATCATTATGATGTACTTTTAAAGGCCAATGATTAAAGTCTCCAACATTAAATCCTTTTAAAAAGTCAATAAAATATTTTTTTAAAACTAAAAAAATATCATCTGAAAAAGGAATTACATGTAAATAAGTTGTGGGTTTTGATTTGTTTTTCATTATCGGTTCGGGAATATCCCACTGAATATTGATGGGCTTTTTTCGCCCGTCAATATATATGTTTTCTAAATCCCCAAGTTTGTTTATTCTTTCAGCCTGAGCGAAAACTCCTATCTCTTTTGTTTTGAAGCTATTTTTTAATTTATAATATTTCATCAGTTAACAGTATAATTTATTAAATCAGCTATTTGTCCTAAATTTTTGTCCGAATTATTTCTTATCAAATTATCCAAGTAGGAAATAAAATTTACTAATTCGTCATTAGCTTTATTGTAATCATTCCCTACAAATTGATTTATGTCTGTTAAAACTTGACTTACAGTATCACTATACCCTCCAATGGTGTTGTGACCCGTTAAATGATTAGTAGAAGGTAAAGGTATTCCATTTAATTTATCACTTATATGAAATACATTATCTGATTTTGCTGCTTTTTGTACTAACGGGCTATTTCTAAAATTTAGCGGTATTATGTGATGTGCTTGAATAGCACTGTCGGTAATATTGAGTATT
>JBBSPS010000331.1:0-3344 GCA_038258655.1 Bacteroidia bacterium | reverse complement strand
CGGATGTTTATGATATTATTGATTGGATAAGTCGCCAATCATGGTGTGATGGAAAGGTTGGTATGTATGGAGGCAGCTATACTGGATTTTCGCAATGGGCAACCGTTAAGAATACACATCCTGCCCTAAAAACAATAGTGCCACAAGTAGCTGTAATGCCAGGTTTTGATATGCCCATGGAAAATAACGTTCCCTTTGGAAATATTTTAAGCTGGGCCAATGATAATATATATAAAAATAAACCATACGACAGAGGTTTAGTTTTTGAATGGTTTAATAAGGGAACTTCTTTCCGGAGTATGGATAGTTTGGGGAATCAGCCCAATCCCATATTTCAGGAATGGCTTAAGCATCCAGCTTATGACGAATATTGGAAATCAATGGTGCCGACGCCAGAAGAATTTTCAAAAATCAATATTCCAATTCTGTCTACAACTGGCTATTATGATGGTTCTCAAATTGGAGCTTTGGAATATTTTAAACTTCATTATAAATATAACAAAAATGCCAATCATTATTTTGTAATTGGCCCATACGATCATTGGGCCGGACAAAGTAGGTCAAAAGATAGTTTAATGGGGTACAAAATTGATAGCGTAGCCATTATTGGTATGAGAGATTTAGCATTTCAATGGTTGGATTATATTTTGAAGAATAAAACAAAACCTGAATTACTGGAAGATAAGGTAAACTATCAAGTTATGGGAACAAATGAATGGCGCCATGCTCCATCATTAAAAGAAACAAATAATGATTCCCTAACCTTCTATTTAGACAATATAACATTAACGAGTCAAAAGCCAAAAAAGATTGAGTTTAAAAAACAGATCGTAGATTTTAAAAATAGGAAAAGTCAAAATAATTATTTTACTCCACAAATAATCTTTGACACACTTGATGTAAGTAATGGCCTAATTTTTAAGTCACAACCTTTTGAAAATGAATTATTAATTAACGGTTCGTTCTCTGGAAAATTATTTTCATCCATCAATAAAAAGGATATGGATGTATCATTAGCCCTATACGAACTAATGCCTAACGGAAAATATTTTTTTCTTACTCGTTATGTAGGAAGGGCTAGTTATGCAAAGGATAATTCTAAACGACAACTTCTGGTACCCAATAAAAAAGAAAGTATTCCATTTGATAATACAAGGTTTATAAGTAAGAAAATTAGTAAAGGCAGTCGTCTAGTTATTTTATTAAACATCAATAAACATCCATTTGAGATTATTAATTATGGTTCAGGAAAACCTGTTTCAGATGAGACTATTAATGATGCTAAAGAACCTCTACAAATAAAATGGTACAATGAAAGTTTCATTAAAATACCAGTTTGGATAAATTAAAGAACAATGAAAAGGATGTAAATATTCAGAATAGCATTTTTAAAAATCACAAACAATCATGATAACTAAAAAAGCTCATTACATATCTGGCCTTATAGTTACAAGTTTTATTGGGATACATTTGTTTAACCATTCACTAAGCATTTTGGGGCCTGAAAGGCATATAGAAATGATGAATACTTTACGTTTATTATACCGTAATATATATGTTGAGTTTATACTATTAAGTGCGATTATTTTTCAAATTATTTCAGGAATCGCCCTCTTTAAAAAAACTTTAAAAATAAAACTTTCTCTGCTTGAGAAACTCCATAATTGGACTGGCATATATTTAGCTTGTTTTTTTATCATTCATTTAATTGCTATTTTAAGTGGACGTCTTTTATTAAACCTTGATACGAATTTTTATTTTGGGGCTACAGGAATAAATTCGTTTCCTTTAAACTTATTTTTCATACCGTATTATGGGCTTGCAATTTTTTCTTTTTTTGGACACGTTGCCTCCATTCATAGAAAAAGAATGAAGTTTACATTTTTAGGGTTTACTCCCAAAGGACAATCAGTACTAATTTTATTAATTGGATTTTTTTTAATTTTTTTAATTTTTTATGGCCTAACAGGCCATTTTAAAGGTGTGAAAATACCTAATGAATATAAAATGCTAATTGGGAAATAATTATAAATATCAATAAATAAAATCAGCCGAAATTTATTTAGAATGAAATAATAATTTATTTTTTGAAGAATGAATACGCTGTTAAATCAGTGGATTACTAATGGCTTAATTTTTTTTAAAGAAATAAAATGTTTGAAAAGTTAAAAAAATATTGCGAGTGTATTGTTCCTAATATGGCAATGGAACTTGAACTCATTGATGACTATTTCGAAGAAAAAAAATTAAAAAAAAAGGAATTTTTACTACAAGATGATAAGATTTGTAATTTTGTTGCCTTTATTGCTATAGGATCTATCAGGCACTTTCATATTAAAGATGGTGTGGAAAGGACTTGTTATATATCTTTTAATAATTCTTGGATAACTTATTATCAAAGTTTGCCTCACAGTAGTATGGGTAAAATAAATTTACAGGCCATTGAGGATACGACTGTTTTTTTTATTAAGCAAAAAAACCTTACTAATCTCTACAAAGAAAGTAGTAAATATGAAACATTTGGCAGATTGATGGCTGAACAAGTAGCTCAAAGAGCAATTGAAATTGCAATGTCCTTATCTACTGAAAAACCCGAAGAAAGACTTCAAAATTTATTGGAAAAAGAACCTTTCGTCTTTCAAAGAATTCCGCAAAAGTATATTGCCAATTTTTTGGGAGTTAGTCCTGAAAGTTTAAGCCGAATTAGAAAACGAATCGTTTTAAGGAAAGTCTGAATTAATTTCGCTCTATGTTTTTTTGTCTTTTTTTATTTTAAAACAATTGAAAAAGAAATATTGAGGTAATAAAACATAAATGTTGAAAAAATATTTTCCTTTTTTTAAAGTGAAAACTCATAACATTTAATAAAAACACCTAAAATGATAATGCTATATATTTTGAAAGTATAATTAATATAGCCTGTTACATTATCAAAATGCTTTTCCAAAAAGTTAATAATTATTTGTCTTTATAGGGTAATTAATTTCATTATATATGTCTAAAGAATAATTTGCTCGATTTCTTATGATGACTATCCTTCAATAAAAGTCAATTGCGAAAATGTCTAAAAAAATAGTGAATATACTTTATTTGGCGAGAATTGAAATAATTATTCTCTTAATTTGAAATTGAATTCCGATTAGTTTTTATTTTATTTTAGTTTTTTCTGTAATAACTCCATGTCTTCACTGATTTTCTTTTCTACAACTTTCGCATAAATCTGGGTAGTCGCTATTTTGTTGTGACCCAATAGCTTAGATACCGTTTCAATTGGCACACCATTGCTTAAGGTGATAGTTGTTGCGAAAGTATGCCTGGCCATGTGAAAGGTCAAGTTTTTCTTG
>JBBSPS010000330.1:0-3344 GCA_038258655.1 Bacteroidia bacterium | reverse complement strand
TAAGTGGATGCTTTTAACCGTGGCATTCGAATATCTCTCAGTTAGCTTATCAATGGATTTTTTAGGAGCATAAATATCAAATGCTACACTAAATGCAGTCACCTCAGCTTTAATTTTTCGAAAAGCTAAGTTTTCATTATCGATGAATGCGAATAAGTAATTTTTATTATTGCACCATTTCCTCCATTCTTCAGCTACATTTTTTGGTAGATTTTCCATTTTACTAAACTTACGAGATGGGAGATAGCCAAATATTTTCACTAGAATAGGAAAAAGTACATTCCAATTAGTCCACATCTTAATTTTTGAAATTCCATTCCAATTTCCCCAATAACCATTTTGGGCACAAACCAAAATTATTTTTTGGGCAGTAAGTGATGCTTTTGTAAGTCCGATTATTTGTCCGCCTATGCTATGCCCCAAAATAGTTATTGGTATGTTTGGGTATATTTTAGCGTTATAATTAATTACGGCCGTTAAATCATTGGTGCCCCAATCACTCATTGAAGTTTTTATTCTCTTAATATCTGTTTTTAATGAATGTCCGATTCCTGAGTAATCAAATGTTGATACAGTAATACCATTTTGTTGAAGATAAATAGAAATTTCTTTGTAAAACTCTTGCTTCACTCCAGTTGCTGAGCAAATTATAAGTATCTGTTTAGGTTTTTGTGCTTCATAGAAATTAGCATGAATCAAATTCCCATTTTCAGTAGGTATTTCAAAATGTTTTATCATTCATCAATTATTATTAAAGTTATTTTTTAAGATTTTTTTTGTTTATAATTATTCATCAAAAAGCAATATTAGCTTTCCATCATTCAGCTCTTGTTTCCAAATTCTTCTATTTATTTGATCAATAAAATGAATTGATTTGGATTTTTTATAGAGTACTGTGACTATAAAAACTGGCCTTAACCCTGAATTTTCGGTTTGAAATTTTTCAGATTTTACTTCTAAAATTTGGATTTTTGCAAAGCTTGTGTTGTAATTCGGATCATAATCGTAAACCAAAAAATCCTTTATATATCCTTCTTTTAAAGGTAACCACCGAATCATATTATGATAAGTACAAATCTCATTATTATTTGATAGATCTTTCATATTTTCAATAAGTTAACATTCCGCTAATGGAATGACCAATTATAACTTTGTTTATTGTTGTTTTCGCTTTTTCTTTTAAAGTTTCAATATCATTGGTATTTGTTTTTGGCCTTTTGGCTTTTTCGTCAGAATTATTGCAGATCGCATAAATACTGTTGAAATAAATTTTATTTACAATATGTTGTATTTCTTGATACTGATATTGTTCAATTAGTTCAGAGGTCTTTTCGAATGTTTTATAAACAAGGTTTGTTTTTTTTTGGAAATACCCAACCTGATTATTTGGTGATATGCTTCCATTAGCTAAAATATTTTCTGTTTCACATTTTGAATATCCAGCGAATAAAAATTCAATGAATAAAATACTGATTAGAAATACAGATTTTATATTTAAGATTATGGATGTTTTCATGGGGTGTGAAGTTTTTATTCCATTGTTTACTTAATACATTTAAAAGAGGATTTATATTTGAAAGATTCTGATAGGGTTTTACTCTTATCGAACTTTATTGCACATAAATAGGAAGCTTTCCGGAGGATGCGATAGACCATTGTTTGAGCTTAACACTAAAATTATTTGTTCTGGTATGTTGACCACTAATTTTCCATTAACCAAAGATACTTTGGCCAGTTTATTCGTATCTTGTGATTTATATAAAGCACTATTTCCCGCTTCATTTATTATTTCACATTGGATATCAAGATATTTTAATTGATCTTCCGTAACAGTTGTACTTTCAGATTTAATTATATAATCTCCCACTGTGCTAGTATTAAAAGAAATTTGAAGATTTGAGGCTAAAAAAGCACCGTTGTCAGAAGTTATATTAGACTCCATATTGATGATAGTAAAAGGTTTTCCGTTTGTATATGACCCATCCACTTGCACGGAATTAGACCTTGAATATACATACTCGCCAAGCAACCAATTGTTTTTTGCAAGAATGCTAGGGCTTGGAAAGTTATTTTCATCGTCATTACTTTTATTACAGGAACTTGAAAATATAGTAACCAGTAATATTATGCATATGGTTGGGAATGTTTTTGTTTTCATATCTTAAAAAGAATGTAATGTTTTGTTATTAAAGTAATTTTATGATTAGATAATTTTTACCACAGGATAGGTTCAAGGTTTTCACACCCGCTAGTATTGATTTGCTTTAATCTGCTGCAATCAAGACAGCTAAAATGTACTAAGCTTTTTAAAAATTTAATGTCGACTCTATTTATCGGGTTGTAGGATAATGTTATAAATTTTATATTTTCTAATTGTTTAAAATTGGCTTGTATTAGTTGGTTTTTATCTAACCATAAACTTTTTAGATTTATACAGGAATCAATATTTATCTGTTTCAATTGACAGTCTGTAGCGTGGATTTCTTTTAAAGATTTAAGGTTACTAACGTCAAGAGTTGGACAGCGTGTATTATCTACCCATATTTCTTCCAAGTCGGAATATTGCTTAAAATCTATGTTTATATATAAATTGGGGTTATTTTGTAAAAAAATATTTTTTAGCCTTTTAAGACCATCGATATTAACTTTCTCAAGTTCATTGTTGCCCGCATATAAGGATTCAAGTTTTGTTAGAGCCGTGAGGTCCAATGTTTTGATGTTGTTATAATAGCAGCCAAATTCTTTTAGATTTTTAAAATGTTCTATACCTTCAATAGATTCGATTCCTTGATTTTTGACATATAAGACATCAATTTTTTCCGCCTCTGAAATTTCAATTTCACTATTATTATTTAAGTCAAAACCTTGAGTTAAAAGCTCTCTTTTAAAATTAGGGTCAGAAAATTTTATAACCTGAGATGATACATTGAAAATACTCAGCAATGCAAAACATAACATTATCATAATAGACTTCATATCTGTTTAATTTTTAATTATTACTTCAACAGTCTGTCCCTCATTCGTAATCTCTGCAATTCCTGACAAATGGTACTGTTTTGATTTGTTATATGTATATTCCTGAAATATTGGAGGACCTGAAATATAGGATCCTTCAAATGTTACACCCTCCTGACCCACATAATATGCCCCACTTTTTTCTTTGGTTTTAGTAACATAACTTTCTATATAATACTTACCGGGTTTTAAATTTGTAAACTTGAAGGTTTTTGCATCTTCAGAAATGGTAATCAATCTATATGAAAGAGCAATTGGGGACATACTTGCTCTTTTTTTCCCTTTTTGACCTAATTGCTTTTCAAGAACCAAATACTCTTCGAGATAAG
>JBBSPS010000329.1:0-3348 GCA_038258655.1 Bacteroidia bacterium | reverse complement strand
TTCTAAATCAGCTGTGGTATAATACTCTGCCACATACAAATAATTTGGCTTGGGATCAGTATAAATTATTTGGGTTTCTTTTTCTCCATTTTTAATTTCCACTTTCAAAGGACTGTCAATATCTAAGATACCCAAACCAAGCAACCTTGCTACGTGGTAATCATTTGCCGCCAGATTTAATAAATCAAGGTTTGAAATAGAAACGTAATCATTGGGATCATTAGGATCATTCGCAAGAGGAACTTCTTCGATTGCTGTAGGATTAGTTGAACTATTGCTTAAATTTATATAGTTGGTAACGACTTGTTTAATGTTCCGATCTCCTCTGTTAGGTGCGCCGTTCCATTTATCATGATAATTAGGAATGTTGACAAAGGCATCATCATTGAAGCGTTGCCATGCTCCATGGACATCGCCAGAAGTGGGTTCCAATTGTTGGAATACTGTTTCATCATTTAATGATAGTGCGAAATCCCCTAATGTTTCCCACCCCGTAGTTGCATTTATTTCAGTGATGGTATCTAAATAGAATTCGAAGTCTAGGGAAGCAATATTTATATTATTTCTTTTCCATCTGATCGACCTTCCATTCTCACATATTAGTTTAAATGGTCCGTTTAATGCAGTACCTTCCACAATTCTCCTGTTTGAAATAATTTTATTACTCGTAAGGGTATTCTTTTCAACAGAAAGGGTCTCAACCTTAAAAGATGCTCCCGCACTTTCACCTATTGAAGAAGCAGAAAAATTGCAGGTTACCGTAAAAAATAATTCCTTGATATTTTCTATTTCAACCAATTCATTGCCATATGAATTTAAAAATTGGTAGGGCTGACTTAATGGATTAAAATTATTTTTTACAAAGTCATATTTGGTAGGATTTCCAAATCGGATATAAAATTCTTTCCCTGAAATACGATATATCCATAAATAATTTGAATGATCGACCACCGCTGGCAATGCTTGGGTAAAATTTAATCGGATTGTTTTTTTCTTATACCCCGCTCTATAAATTGTTACAAAATCTTGTGGTTTATTAAAATTTGCTGTTCCTACTGCATTATTGCCTTTGGGTAGATGTTTTTCACCTAACGCACCACGAAAAGCCCAGCGGAGATGTCTTCCTTTTGTGCTATCCTCTCCATTTGATCCTACGGCTTGTAAATAGATATGGGGTGATTGCAATGAAGTACTTTCATCAATATCAATAACTTCCCCTTCATCAACAAATTCAACGGTTGCATAATTATCACTTACAATTGAACCCAACCTAAATCCCACAACCGCAGTTTCAATTTGGTTTGAAGAAAGAAGAGTTGCTGTATACATACCATTATTACCTACTGTGGATCCCAATGTTCCTATATTATTTATAGAGATAATCACAACATTATAATTTCCGTTATTTATGGGCTGATTATTTGTATCTCGCAACTGAACGGTAATTATTGATCCTTCTAAAGGACTTCCACCGGTTGGAATGGATGGCGGTACAGCTATAATTGTACTATATTCTAAACTTACTTCAACCCCTGGATCACAATTAACATCAATTGCCTGCTGTTGAAGATTGCTTATAGAAAATGGTGGTATACTTGTATTTAAACTACTAGATATAAGAGTTGCAGTCGTGTTCACAACCGCTCTTGAATAAGTCGTAAAGCTAATATTTCTTAATACTGTAAAACACGTCGCTAAGTGTTCATCAGTGACCATTATGGCATTAATTAAATTAACCATTGATACCAAATTATTTCCTTCCAAGTGACAGGTTTCAATGTTAAATTGACCTAAAGGAATATCTATAGAAATATCTGCATCCCTATTAAGTCCTTTTGCTTCAATCAAAGTCAAATTAGAATTAAAAATTGCAACAAGATTTGAATTGGCTTCTGAAAATCTTCCAAAAGAGAGAAATATTTTATCGTCTTTAACAATTAGGCTTCTAAATAAAGCATAATAAGGCGGCGAAAAACGAATTCCAGTAATATTTGTTTGCTGTGTATTTAAATTCCATTTCCCTAAATAATTAGAAGCGTTCTGGTTTGTATTATCACTGAATAATAAAATAAAGACATCTTCACTTAAAAACCCTCCATCTTTTTCATATATGCCACCAGAGTTTTTCGGAATTCTTAATGTTTTGATAACATTCAAATTTTGATCCGTTGCTATTAAAACAGTTCCTTCAGAAGATGAAGTTGCACTATAGTCCTTGCAAATAAAAATCAATCGTTGGCCACTAGGACTTACAACTATACCCCTTGGATGAAGTCTATTTTGGCTAGAGTTAGGAGCTGTAAGATATTTTGTCATTAATAGATTCCCTGCGTCTGAAATGACATTAACATATGCGGCACTTTGGGGGTCTATTGTGATGAGTGCAAATTTATTGGAATCAAATTTTACCAAATTTTTATATGGCAAAATAGGTCTTCCCACAATGGAATTCAATTTTTTCAACCAAATGACATTAGCCGAGAGATAGGAAAGCTTACAAATAAATGTAGTGCCTGAGATTGTACTTCCGCAAATAATTAAATTACCATCAACAGCATCGATAATCTCAATAATTTCGGTTTTACTATTATCGACATTTATTGATTTTGAAAAAATCACATTTCCGGATGTGTCCAATTTCATAATCATTCCATGATTTAGGAATAAGGAATTTTTCCCAATAGCAAAATAAAATCCATTGCTTAAAATAGTTTTATGAAATGTGCAGTGCGGATATGATTTAAAAAATGGCATTACTTTATATTTTAATTATTAATATTAATTTCGAACCAAACATCACTCACTGAATCAGCGCTGTATTCCATACCATCCCATTTATAGTATTTAAATTTAAAGTACATAACAGCTGCGGTAATTTTATTAATGCTATTCATCACAACGGTTTGAGAAAAATCCTTACTATGTAAAACGGTATAAGAATTATCGACATTTCCATTTGCAAGTGTCACTTGTATCATATCCTGAGCTATACTTATAGGAATTTTAGGATTATTAAAAGGCTCTGGATTCCTGATTAAAATGGCTATAATATTTCCAGTATTAATATCTATTATTTTATTGAATTCAGTAGTTTCTGCTGGATCCAAAGGAGTAATTCCCAAAACACCTTCAATAACTCTATCAAACAAATGTTGATATAAATTTTCCAATGGATCTCCCACTTGGCTTTCTGGATTTACGATAATATCATAAGCCTTTTCGATTGCCATGTTGTCTATCGCTATTTCTATATCATAAACGGCTTGTTTTACCTCAAGGGATTCTCCATCATTCAATAAATAGCTATTCACCTGCGATTCAAAGTCCAAATACCGGGAAGTTTGAAAT
>JBBSPS010000328.1:0-3381 GCA_038258655.1 Bacteroidia bacterium | reverse complement strand
GGTGGGCAATGAAAATCCCAGCACATAAAATCCGGATAATATGCCTAAAATCATCGGAATACTGAACGTATATAGTCCGAAAATAACGCTTTTTTTACTGTTTTTTTTAAAATCTGCCAAGTCAATTTCCAGTCCTGCGAGAAACATTATGTACAAAAGACCTGCGGTTCCCGAAAGAATTATACCGCTGTCCCTTTCCATCAGGTTTATTCCATTCGGACCAATAACCGCTCCCGCTATTATCAATCCCAGCAGATGAGGGATTTTTATCTTGTTTAAAATAATTGGAACCAGTAGAATGATCACCAATATTAAAAAGAATTTTAAAACTGGATTTGTGAGCGGTAAGGTGGTTTCTAATATATCCAAAATATCAGCTTTTTTCGTTTTGCAATTGCATTCTAGAGTTTTGTCGTATCCTGAAAGAGGTTGACTATTCCATTCCTAATGCGTTACCAATATCGGATTTTTTATGTACTGTTTGTAGCTGTGATTTTGATAAATATTAGTTATTATATTTAAGAGGCACTAAACATTCAGAATATAAGCATGATAATTTTCCCATCACCATTGACTTCCTAACTATTTTCGATCATTGTAATCGTTTTTTTTGGGCGTCTCCCTGCGGGTCGGATTTTCCGCTCCAATCTTTCCGGTTCTTCCTCGCAAAAAGGCTCCCTAGCGATGGGCATACAGAATGACATCAATGCCTAACGCGAAATTCGTTTTAATTGAACACCACTGGTTTTGATTAGTTTTTGGGTTTAATGGTCAGTGTAAGTTTTATATTATTGAACCAATTATCTTCATTTTCCCCCAAATAAGTCCATTATTTGACCATTTTTATAGATTCTGGCCTTATCTGTGCCGGGTCGCTTTCTCTTAGAAAGGGCAAGCAGTTCAGCTTAAAGCTGTTTTTGGGACATATAACGGATATACATTATTTAAATCTAAAAATTATAATCTGATTCTCTGATTTCCCTGATTTGTATTGGGAAGCTGCCATTTAGAGATTTGAAGTTATTATACGTCCTTCCAATTCCACCATTTTACTTTTTCGCTGTCTAGTTTATGGTGTGGGGTTTCTGCGAAATAAACGGCACATCGAAAAACATAGAGTAAACATCTATCCTGGACGCAACCTGCAAATCGGTTTGATTCATCATAAAGTTGCTGTGGATCCTTGCCTTTGAGGTCGTCAATGTGTTTGATATTTATATTGTATAAGTCTGTTGCAATAGACTTCCCCACACCCGGAATAGCTTTCAACTCCTTTATTATTTGTACGGCTGTCATCACAGATAAATTTAATTCTCGTTTATTAAAACCGAAGTTTAGAGTTCGTGATATTTTCTGAATTATTAATAAAATTTCTATTCAACCGAAAACATTTTGTTCATTCTTGTCTGCATTTCCTCTGCACTTACATCTTCCTTGTGGGTTGTTAACATCCATTTATAGCCAAATGGATCTAGAACTTGACCAACACGATCTCCATAAAATTCATCTTTTACGGGCATAATTACAGTTGCTCCAGCATCTAATGCTTTCTGGAATGAGCTGTCAACATCTTCAACATACAATCCAAATGTCATTGGATTTCCACCCAGTGTTTGAGGGCTTTTGTTTCCCCAGTCAGGATTTTCTTCTGAAAGCATCAGCAGCGAACCTTCAATTTCTATTTCAGCATGCCCAACTCTTCCATCAGGCATAAGCAATCGTAGTTTTTCTTTTGCATCGAATGCTTTTTTATAGAATTCAATGGCTTCGTCACATCCCTTAATATTTATGTACGCATTTAAGGTGTTTGCCCCCGGATAAATGTGTGAAGTTTTCATATGTGTTTCTTTTAATTCATTTTTATTTTCTGCGATAGGTTATTTATTATATTGATTCCCAAATTTTAATTACGCTTATTCTAAATCGATTAAGGGTAAATATTTTTTTTTGTATATCCGTCTTTTGTCCCAATGTAGCTTTTTGTCAGCCTGAGCCCTTCGACAAGCTCAGGACAGGCTAAATTCGAAGGGTTAGACAAAAACGTTTCGACTGCGCTCAACGTGACATTTGAATACTCATTTAAACTTACTTGACATCAAACGGACGTACAATTTTTTTCTATTCTTATAGATTATCCAAAGATTAATCACAAAAAGTGTTAGCGCAATTGGTAAACCCGATGATATATTTATACTGTTTGTCAAAACAATCCCGACCATTACTGGAAAAATAACAATAGCTCCCAATGCTTATAAATTGCCGTTATCCATACCTGTTGCTTTTTTGGTGATAAATAGATCTTTGATAATGGACGAAACCTAAAGCAGTTTTAAAGTAAAAATTTAGTGCAGGTTACCCGTTATTTGCGATAGGTATTTCTAAAACTGCGGTTTAACGATTTACAGGGTTATAATATGAGTTCAAATTATGCTGATTTTATGCATATTTCCTTAATTTAAGGTTTAGACCCTCAATTGAAATTATTCTACTTTTAAAGCTGGTCCAACCACTTGCATCTCATTATCTAAAAAGACCTTTTTAATTTCATTTGCATCAGGTTCGTGGTCTAATCCCGCCATTGTTATAAAAAAATCTTCAAGCTTTTCTGCCGGTTGCAGTATCACCGTCATTTTGCCTTTTTCAGATATTTGGGTCCAGGCGTGAGGTACTTTACGAGGTAGAAATATACTATCGCCTATCCCTAAATTGTATTTCTGATCGCCAACCTGAAAATAATATGCTCCTGCTATAACATAAAATATTTCATCTTGTGAATTATGGATATGTAATGGTGTCCCTCGTCCCTGAGAAAGCGAAGTCTGCTCAAAGATTGCTAAATCTCCATCAGTATCTTTGCCCGAAATTTTCACGTCTAATATATTGGAATTTACTCCATTCAGTTTTAAATGACCATGAATTCGGCCTTCACCTGCATTGATTTTAAAACCCTTGGCTTTCCTTTCTGAAGTTTTTCCGATTGATAAAAATGAAAAAAATGGTATTATTGTGACTGTAAGAAGTGCTGCAAAAAATCCTTTTCTTTTCATGTTCTGAATTTTTGAAAATTAGTTTAAGAACTTTAAAACATCCCGTATATTTTATACTCTAATTTACTCAATAAACCATTTCCTTTTTAAAATTGCAGTTAAAAATATCATGTGATATTTTCTTAATTCAGTTTTTTAAATTCCTAATAGTCTCATGTAAAATGTTTTGGGGAGTATTGTTCTGTAGTAGATGGATCATTTTCGGTTTGCGTTTCAATTATTTTGAGTTACTCATATAATAATTTTTTGCGATTCTGATTTTGATAATCATATCTCCGCAGCGCTTGCAATTATGTTTTTCTACTTATAAAAGAACACTAAATTCAATTAATTT
>JBBSPS010000327.1:0-3391 GCA_038258655.1 Bacteroidia bacterium | reverse complement strand
TTAAAGAATTTCTGTTTGATGGGTAATGATGCATCCGCCAACACATCCATTTGTTGAAAATATTTATGCAACGCCCCTTCAAAAACTTTATCAAATAATTTCTCTTTATTTCTGAAATAATAATGAAGCAAGGCTTTATTCATTCCGGCAGTATCAGCAATATCCTGCATCCTTGCTCCATACAAACCATGTTTCATAAAAACATCTTTCGCAGCCTCCAATATCTTCTCTTCAGTGGGATTATCTTTTAACTGTTTCATTTAATTATATAGTTTAACCATTTGGTTAAATACAAAAATAAATAAAAAATTAACTTGGAGTTTAAAATTCGACGAATCTTTTAAAAATTGAATTAAAGGATGGTTATTTTATAGATATTACTTTTATTTCTACTCTTCTGTTGGCGCTTGCCTCAAATTCGTCATTCGGATTAGGAAAAAGCATTTCTTTATTTGATAAGCCAATAGTTGTCATTCTTTCCTTTTCGGTTCCTTTAGACAATAAAAAATCATAGATTGTTTTAGCCCTCTCTTCTGATAATCTTTGTAAATAAATGTGTCTTTCATCCACAGGAGCATTCACATGTCCCTCTATTTGAATAATCATTTTTTTGTTCTTTTTCATTAATTTAAATAACGCTTCCACAGAAGGATAGGATTCAGGCAACAGCACTGCTACATCACCATAAAAATTAATATTTCCAAGTTTATATTTTCCACCTTTTTTTAATTTTGGTAAAACTACCCTTATATTTTCGAAAACAGCTTCACTTTTTAAATCTTTTGTGTTAATTGTCTTCGTTTGTACAAACGTACTATCGGATAAAACTGATAGGCTATAATTCTGATTTTCTTTAATACTGGTTTTTATAGAATAATTACCATTTTTATCACTTTTAGTTTCCTCAACAGAACTACCTTTATTATCTGATAATGTAATCTCAGCAATTATTGGAATATTATCAGAATTTAAAACTTGGCCATTTATTTCTACTTCTTTTAAAAAATTAAACGATATAATATGTCCCTTTCCATGTGGCGTTATATTATCCAAGACCAACATATATTTTTCTCCTTTTAAAACCTTAATAGGTTTTGAATACGCATTTCCAACTCCTTTTCCAATAGAATTTCCTGGGGCATTATATTTTAGCCCTGTCATTCCTTTTATAGATTTAGTAACATTGGAAAGATTGCTTCGTAGTGGCTGCAATTTATTTTGTTGAAATTTTTCACAAAACATCGAATCGATATAGGTATATAATAAAAAATCATAATCGTTAGAAGTATCTTTGGGTGTTATATCAAACACCAATTCTCCATCTCTCCCTATTTTCAATATATACCAAGCCGTATTATGCTCTTTTTCAAATACCAATTTATTACTAGCTTTTATTTCCTGAGTTACACCAAAACCGTCTGGAGCAATAGTCAATCCGTAAGTAAATTTTTTATTAAGAATAATAGATATTGGGGTTTTACAATCAGCAGAAATTGGCTTGTCTATAATAACAGCGGGTTTATTTTGGGAAAAAAGAATAGATACTTGTAAAACCAGAAATAGAGAAAAATAGTATTTCATAAAATGAGTTTTACATCATAATGCTAAGACATATAAAAAGATACAAAATTTAACCAAATTAGCACTTATCTAATTTTCGTACCTTTTCTTCTTTCTTTTTCTTTAATGATCAAACTCAACTCCCGTCCTGTTTGTCCTTTAACAGAAGTATTTTCCTGTGCCCTGCGGATAAGATATGGCAATACTTCACGAACAGGTCCATAAGGAACATATTTAGCAATATTATACCCGGCATTGGCAAGATTATAACTAATATGATCGCTCATTCCTAGCAATTGAGAAAAATAAATATGTTTGTTATTCAATGAAATATTTTTTTCTTGCATTACCCCAGCAAGATACATGGAACTGTGTTCGTTATGTGTGCCTGCACAAAGAGCAATTGTAGTATTATTCTCAACACAAAATAAAAGCGCTGCATCGTAATCTTTATCGGTGCTTTCTTTTGAATCTTGTATTGGCGATACATAACCTTTTTCAACAGCGCGTTTACGTTCTTTTTCCATATAAGCGCCACGCACCAGCTTGACTCCTAAAAAATAATTTCCGATTTGTGCGAGTTCCAGCGAATGCCTTAAATAGCTCAACCTGTTTTTACGATAAAGCTGGTAGGTATTATAAACGATTGCCTTCTCCTTATTAAATAAAACCATCATTTGATTTGCAAGATCATCTATCACCTGTTGTATCCAGCTTTGTTCCGCATCAATAAAAATAGGAATACCTGCATCATGAGCTGCTTTACAAATTCTGCTAACACGTAACTGTACGCGGCCGAATTCTTTTTTTTCATCCGCGGATAGCGTTCCTCTCTCACTTACTTTTTCAAGTAACTCAAATCGGGCAAGGCCCGTCACTTTAAAAACACAAAACGGGATATGTTTATTATTCTTTGCTTTTGTAACAGTAGCAATTGTTTCAGTAGCACAAGCATCAAAATCATGTTCGGTTTCTTTTCCTTCAACTGAATAATCTAAAATAGTCCCTATATTAAATCGAGCTAACTCTTTAATTGTATCATCACACTCTTCAATCGTTTCTCCACCGCAAAACTGCTTGAAAATAGTCGCTTTTATAAGGCCTTTAATTGGCAAGTATGTTTTAATGGCAAAAGTGGTAAGCGATTTACCGATGCTTACAAACATGTTATTTGAAACCATCTTAAATAGCCAAAAAGATCGATTCATATCTTTAGTAGTTTTTCCTGAAAAAGCGATTTCGGTATTATCGAATGATAGCATAGTTTTAAATTAATGGAATGCAAATATACGAATCAATTTATGTTTGATATTGCGATTGGAAGGGCTACTCAGAAAGCATTTTTTCTTTCCATATTTCAGGAACAGAAATACTTTGGTTTGTTTTATAATTAAAACATACAATGATTGCCAACCCTTTAGCGGCTTCTACCTCTACGCCATTTACTTCACGTACAATGGAACATGTCATATCAAAACTTTTTGACCCAACACGCGAAACCCAGGTATACACAAATACTTTATCTTCTAATAAAATAGGTTGTTTGTATTCCATTTCCATTTTTGCAAGAATCACACTTTCTTCACCTGTCCATTCAACTTTCATATCTTTTGCAGCCATGGCATTAAAATAATCAATACGGGCAGATTCAAAATACGTTATATGATTGGCATTGTTTACATGCCCCATTTTATCAATGTCTTTGAAGCGAATTTGTATTGCGGTTTTTTGTTTGAATGGATTCATAATAAGTATTATAGGTATATACGCTTAGATCTCACTTACCATCTGTTGATTTTAGGCGCTTAGGTTCATTTTTCACCATTCTTTC
>JBBSPS010000326.1:0-3424 GCA_038258655.1 Bacteroidia bacterium | reverse complement strand
CCGATGGAAACTATTTGTTCGTAATGAATCGTTTTTTTCATTGTATAGGTTTTTAGTTTACACAATGCTACGAAAAATTCATCGGTGTTTGTGCGCAACAGCACATGGCTATTTCATAAATGCTTTTTTTCTAAGTAAGAACGAAGTTCCTTTTCCTCATCAAAATTTTTAGGAAGCTTAACGGCGCCAACAATTTTTTTAAGTTTAGGAGACATTTTTTGATCTCCGCTTTCCTGAATAATTGTTTCGAGATAACTTTCAATTAATTCAGACAAGCTTCTGCCGGTTTTTTTCGCGTAAGATTTAGCTTTTTCAATTATCGACTTTTCAACCGTTAATGTGAGTTTAGTTGTCATGATACGTGTGTTTTATACAAATATACGTGTAATGTTTTAAATGTGCAAAACGCAATTAAAATAATAAAAGAACAAAAACAAACTAAGCCCTTACACACAAAACATTCCGTCAGCTTAGTATAGGAGTGTGTGTAAGCCTAGCTCTAAATTACCTTTCCACTCCTGAAAAACGTTTTGTAATTCGAGTTAATATATATTCTAAAAAAACAAGAAAAGACCAACGGTTGTCATTCAAAAGTTAACCGGTAAATTTTATCATCACCAATAAGAGGGGTTGCATTATTATTATTCGGGCCAATATTAGAGGAAGAAAAAAGCAGGGAGCCATCAGGCGCCTGGATGATATTTCTCAAGCGTAAAAATTGTCCGTTAAGTGTATCGTATTTATTTAATATGGCATCACCTGTACCATTCACTTCAAACCGGATCAAGCGTTCGCCTTTTAATGCGCACAAAATAAAATTATTTTCCCAACTCCCCCACTCTTTTCCTTTTATGAAGGTACAACCGGATGGCGCCCACGTATCGGTTCCGGAACAATAAAGCGGCGAGGTTATGTTGGCTGAGTCTGTACCGCATAACACAATGGGCCAGCCGTAATTTTTTCCGCGTTCAATAAGATTTACTTCATCATGTGCATACCAGCCAACTTCACTGGTGGGTCCATGTTCTGTCGCTATCATTTTACCTTGTTTGTTCCAATCAAAACCTTGTACATTTCTATGTCCATAAGTCCAGATTCTGTTATTGAAAGGATTTCCGGGAGGAGCGTTTCCGTTGCGGTCTATTCGCAATATTTTTCCTGCCAGGGAAGAAGTATCCTGTGCAAGGTTTGGAGAAGTTGCATCGCCCGTTCCAAGATAAAGATAACCATCCGGCCCAAAACGTAATGCACCACCATCATGGTTATTCGCTCTTGGTATTCCGCTTACAATTATTTGATCTTGCGTAGGCACATCGCTCTCTAATTTTAAACGAACTAGTTGATTTCCGGCAGTTACCGTTTCATAAATATAAATGTAATGATTGGTATTAAAATCAGGATCGATGGCTATACCAAGTAAACCGCCTTCAGAAACAAGCACATTGCGAAACATAATTAAATTATAATCAGCTGTTCCCTTTTTTAATAAGTTGAGATTACCCGTCCGCTCACAAAAAAGAAAATCGCCATTCGGCAAAAATGCCATACCCCAAGGGTTTTGGAGGTTTTTGGCAACCACACTTATTTTTAAATGTTTGCTGGAAGGAATAATAAGAGAATCTCTTTTACAGGAAGTAACAACAAAAAAGATAATGAACAGGATAGAAATATTGTAATTGTTTTTCATGCAAGTGAAACGTTCAGATTTTAAATTTAGTACACTATCTTTGAATTTCATAATTTATAAAGTATGATAAGTTTTACTACCGCGGATATAAAATTCACATTAAAAAACAAAACTGTTTTAAAACAATGGATCACATCCGCCATTGAAAAAGGAAAGTATAAGGTCGGAGAAATAACATTTATTTATTGTTCGGATGATTATTTATTGAAGAGAAATAAACAATATTTGCTGCACGATACCTACACAGATATTATCACATTCGATTACTCAGAAGCATTCCCCCTTTCAAAGGGGTTTAGGGGGATTATTGCTGGAGATATTTTCATCAGCATAGAACGTGTAAAAGAAAATTCAGAAAAATTTTCCAAAACATTTGAAGAGGAATTACATCGTGTAATTATTCATGGTGTATTGCATTTGCTGGGTTATAAAGACAAAACAAAAACAGCAAAAACAGAAATGACTAAACAGGAAGATGTGTGTTTAAAAGAGTTAAAGAAGTTTCGATAAAATGGTACTTATTTCTCCACGGCTTCAACACCCGGCAGCGTTCCACTTTCAATGTATTCAAGAAGCGCGCCACCACCGGTAGAAACATAACTTACATCATTTCCTAAATTGTATTTGTTGATGGCGGCTACTGAATCGCCACCACCAATTAAGGAGTATGCGCCTTTTTTTGTTGCTTTAACAATGGCTTCTGCAACAGCTTTGGTGCCATGTTCGAAATTGCTCATTTCAAATACTCCCATTGGGCCGTTCCACAGAATGGTTTTTGAATTGGAAATAACATCAGCAAATATTTTCTCTGTTTCAGGTCCAATATCCAGTCCCATAAACCCATCAGGAATATTTTTTATATCAACCGTTTTTTTATTTGCTTCGTTTGCAAATGCATCAGCGACAATGGTATCCACAGGAATATAAATGTTCACACCTTTTGTTTTTGCATCGCTTAAAATTTTTAACGCGATATCTAATTTATCTTCTTCCACCAATGAGCTGCCTATTTTCCCGCCTTGCGCTTTTACAAAAGTGTAAGCCATCCCGCCACCAATTACCAAGTTGTTGATCTTGTCCAGTAGTTTATCAATAATTAAAATTTTTCCTGAAACCTTTGCCCCTCCCATGATTGCTGTCACAGGCTTTTCCGAATTATTAAGCACTTTATTTATACTTGCTAATTCATTCGCCATCACGTAACCGAAAACTTTATCGTTCGGAAAAAATTTCGCAATAATAGTTGTAGAAGCATGTGCACGGTGTGCCGTACCAAATGCATCATTCACATATACATTTCCCAGAGAAGCAAGTTCCTGCGCGAAAGATTCCGTACCGGCACATTCTTGTTTATGAAAACGTAAATTTTCTAACAGCAATACCTCCCCTGCTTTCAATGCGTTCGCGGCATTTTTACCATCAACTCCAATGCAATCATTGGCAAATTTCACTTCTTTACCAAGCATTTTGCTCAAATGCCCAACAATATGCTTTAATGAAAAGTTTTCTTCGGGTTTGTCTTTCGGCCTTCCCAAATGTGACATTAAAATAACTGCGCCACCATCTGTTAGGATTTTATTGATCGTTGGTAATGCAGTACGAATGCGTGTATCATCAGTAATATTGTATTGGGCATCCAAAGGGACATTAAAATCAACGCGCACCAAGGCCTTCTTTCCTTTAAAATTATAGTTGTCAACCGTTTTCATAGTTATAATTTATTAACGCTGCAAAAAT
>JBBSPS010000325.1:0-3459 GCA_038258655.1 Bacteroidia bacterium | reverse complement strand
TAAGGAAATTCGCTGGAAAAGCTGGTACCATACACTTTCTGCTATCTTTTTGCTTATCGCCTGTTTGCTGGGTACTTTTTATGTTCCTACTATAATCGGCAGGATAATATGCAGCATCTTCAGCGCTGCTTTACTGTCCCGCACGTTCATTATTTTTCATGATTATCTGCATCATTCTATTCTTCAGAAATCGTTTTTAGCAAATATTATTTTTACCCTTTTCGGAGTTTATATGATCACACCTCCAAGTATCTGGAAACGTTCACATGATCATCATCACAATCACAATGCAAAATTATTCAGCGCAAGTATAGGCTCTTTTCCTATTATGCCAAGACAAAAGTTTATGGAAGCCTCTCCAGATGAAAAAAAAATGTACCTCGCGATCAGGCATCCTTTGAATATGTTTTTCTCTTACTTCTCCATGTTTTTATATGGCATGTGCATTCAATCTTTTTTAAGCAGTCCTCGCAGACATTGGGATTCGTTAGTTGTATTGATAATTCATTTTTCTATCGCTATTTTTTTTATCATTCATTTCTGTTGGCTTATGTGGTTTTTAACATTTTTCCTTCCATTTTTTCTTTCACATATGTTAGGCGCTTATCTTTTTTATGCGCAACATAATTTTCCGGAAGCTGTTTTCAGGAATAATACGGAATGGAACTATGCGGATGCGGCTTTGGAATCATCAAGTTATATGGCAATGAATCCTTTTTTGAGTTGGGTAACGGCTAACATCGGGTATCATCATATTCACCATCTTAATTCTAGGATCCCTTTCTATCGGCTACCTGAAGCAATGAAAAATATCCCTGAATTGCAAAAGGCCAAAGTTACCACGCTTAAACCTTCCGATATAATTGCCTGTCTTCGTTTAAAAGTGTGGGATCCTGATCAAAATAAAATGATTGGTTTTGCGGAGATGGATATGTACTAGAAATGACTTCGTGTCTTAGAAGTTGATGCCAAACATTATTGAATGTTGCATAAACATATCATTCGTTCCTTCACTTCTATAATCAATTTTGTCAGAAGTAAAATATCCAAAACCTAAGTTATAAGTAAAATTAAATTTTTCGCAGCAGTTATAACGTAAGCCAAATCCCCCGTTTAGCGAAGTGTAATTCCCTTTATTAACTCTATTCTTATTCTCCCACCAATAATTTGAAACATTATTTATTCCTGCACCTATATAAATATAGGGAGCAATTTTTGCATCTTCTTTTAATAAATAGCCGTTAGCAAATTTGTATTTCCCTGAAACAACTCCGGAAGTTAATCTCGAAAGCATATTCAAAACTACTGTTCCATCCGATCGAAACTTGCTTTCATCTTTTTCTCTGCAATGTCCATAATCACCGAAAGTTATGGATGCACTCATGTCAAAAGACCTGTTTAAATAATGGCTATATTGAAAGCAAACAAAACCATACCATTCTTCATCTGATTTAAACCAAGCATTGCCTAAATCACCATTGTAACTTTCTTTACCGCCTCCTATTGAGATATTATTTTTTTTGTCTACTGTTTGTCCATAGCTATTAATTGAAATTGCAATTAGTGCTATGAGAAGAGTGTTTTTAATTTGTTTCATTTTAGTTTATTTTTCTGTCAGCTTATTTTGCTTTTCTAACTCGTCCAGCCGTTTTACAATAGAATCAAGGTTACGGAAATGAATATAAGCCTTTCGGTATTTATTTACTTCAAAAGCAGGTGAACCCATGTACGCCTCTCCTTTTTTAGTTATACTTTTTGATATACCCGATTGAGCTGCGATGATCGTATTATCAGCAATTTGCAGGTGGCCGACAATTCCAACCTGTCCGCTGAACATACAATTTTTTCCAATTTTAGTAGAACCTGCAACTACGCCATGTGCGGCAAAATAAGTGTTCTCCCCAACCTCTACATTATGAGCGATATGAATAAGGTTATCGAATTTTACACCCTTGCGAAGAATTGTTGAGCCAAGTGTTGCTCTGTCAATAGCACAATTAGCGCCAATTTCCACATCATCTTCAATAATTACATTTCCTATTTGTGGAATTTTTTCATTGTCGTTTTGCGGATTAAACCTGAAACCATCACTTCCTATAACCGTACCGGAATGTATGATACAATTGTTCCCGATAACTGTTTCTGAATAAACTTTTACTCCCGCGAACAACGTGGTATTATCACCTACAATTACATTTTCCCCAATGAAAACCTGCGGATATATTTTTACATTATTTCCTATTTGTGCGTTATCGCTAATAACAGCAAATTCCCCCGCATACATGTGGTTGCCGATCTTCGCGTTTTCAGAAATAAAAGCGTGTTTGGATATGCCTGTTTTATTTAGCTTAACCTGGTTATACATTTCCAACAATTGTGCAAAGGCATTTTCAGCGCTTTCCACCCTTATTAGTGTGGCTGAGACCGGAGCGGTCAGCACAAAATCTTTATTAATAATAACCAGCGATGCCTTTGTGGAATATAGATAAGGTGTGTAAAGCGGATTGGCCAAAAAAGAAATAGAGCCAGGTACACCTTCTTCTATCTTTGATAATTTAGTAGCCGAAACATCAGCGTTTCCTTCGATCTGCCCTTTTAATAGGCCTGCAATTTGCGTAGCGGTAAATTCCATTTTGATTTTGGTTATTAATTAAAGATAAAATAGTTTATTTTTAATGATTAATAACTTTTCCGTTAGAAAAGAAATGTTGGTCATTTAATCCGGTATCAAATCGTAATACATTTCTTGTAAGTTCAAATGAATTTATTTTTTCGTCATAAATCTTTTTCAATTCCCCGTCATAAAATGCTTTCAAATAGCCATTTCTATCTACATATGCTAAACAGTTAAAATCTTTTTGATATTTTTCAGGAACATAATTTTCGAGCAAAGTAACAACTCCCTTATAGAAAACATTGAAATTGGTCTTATCAATATAAACAACGATCTTATCCTCTGCTTGATAGGACGTAGGCTCAAAAGAAGTGACTTTATACATTTGTCCCATATAAAATATTTTAAAATTTCCGTTTACATCAACGTACGAAACTATATCATCCGCCACAGTGAAAGATGCAGGTGGAACATTTTCTAACGTATAGGTAACACCTTTATGAAATACTTTAAACAATTGAGTGTATCCATCAATATAAGCTACAGTGTTACTTCCCGCCTTGTAATCAACAGGCGCAGTGTCCCCTATATCTATAACTTGCTGATGATAGAAAATTTTGAAATGATTATCATAGTTCAGATAAGCTAAAATATTGTCTCCGGTTGTAAAATTTTTAAAAGCGGTTTGGCCGATCATAGTTTCCAGTTCCCGAACCTGGCCATTATAGTAAACTCTGAAAGTAGAAGTGTTTTGATCAAAAACACCTACTATACTATCTCCTACCGAATAGTTAGAAGTATAATAGGCAATTTTATTAACCTTTCCGTTATCAAAAACAGACAAT
>JBBSPS010000324.1:0-3482 GCA_038258655.1 Bacteroidia bacterium | reverse complement strand
ATTTTACTCCGAGTCGAATTTGGAGTGTGTTTGTCCACGGTTTTCTGAATGGGGTGGCGTTACTTTGTCCTAATTAAAGTAATAATTAACCTCCAAACCCCAGAAACCATGAAAAAATTAGGAATCAAATTAGTAAAAGGATTAGTAGTGATAATTCTTTTTACAGGAACATCGGTAGTATTATCTACAACAGGTGTAAAAACAGTAAATGAAGCACAAGCAAGTGTAAGTGAGGCACAAGTAGTTGGTTATCTCGAAGAGTTTGGTTACCAGGTGGTAACGGCTGCTCCTAAACAGAATACTATAGCGGATTGGATCTGCCATACTATATTGAATGGGAAACACTATTGGACTACTGTGCATGTTGTAGGTAATAATATTGTTAATCATGGAGATACTAATTTCTATTAAAATTTAAAACTATGATATTATTGGAAGTATATTATTCAATGGGAATGGTTGCGAGTACCAATGGTTTATATATATGGCGGCCAAATAGTAAAGGACCGTTTTGCGGAACCGCCTCAACTACCCATAGTTAATCATACTTCCAATAAAATATCATAATATTTTGCAAAGCAGGGATATGCTGTTCGCCAGGTTACTCCTAAAAGTGAAAATAACTGGATAGCTTTTATAACTGAAAAGAATGTGGACAAAATTGTTTCCATTACAACAGATGGCGAAAAAATAAAAAGCATACACGTGTTAGTTTAAAATTAATGGATTAAAATAATTGAAGCATATCACTTTTAAATAAAATTACATTACAACAGTTTTTTAAAAAAGTAATGTGCATGAATAAAAATTGGTTATTGAATTATAAAAAGCAAAGCAATGAAGGAGGTTCTGTTACATATTATCAGAAATATAATGCTTCTTGTCATTGCTATTCTTTTTTTTATTCCTTTCTCGTCAAACGCCACAATTACCAATGCCTTTAAATTAACTATTACCAATGCCTCTTATTCAGATGAAACGGTAATCCGTTATTTGCCGGGAGCAACTCCGGGTTTTGATGGTAGTTATGATTCCTGGAAAATGTTCAGTTCCAATCCTGTTGTCCCTTCAATTTATACGATGATTGGTAGTGTTTCATCGCTTAGTATTAACGCACTTCCCGAATTGTTAACCGATGTGCAGGTAAAAATTTTTGTCAAAGTTGGAAGTGTGGGAAACTATTCCATTACAGCAACTGAATTAGGCGCTTTTGCTTACAATGTAGATATGTTTATTGAAAATACGGTAACAGAAGCATTCCAAAACCTAAGGACTGCCCCTGTTTATACATTTACAGTTTCGGATACTGCATTGTTTAATTCAAACCCCGGGAAATTCATTATTCATTTTTCACTTCCTGTTATTTTTTCTATTACTTACGCTACAAAAAATAATAATAACGGCGCTTGTATCATTTCAAAAAAAAGGATTGACAGTTGGACATACCGGCTAACAAATAATTCAACTACTGTTATTGCATCAGCCACTATTAACAGGGATAAGGATACAATAACCAATTTATGGCCCGGTACTTATTCTTTCCTATCGTACTTTGGAAATAACACTACCCAGCTACAAACATTTGTGGTACCAGCATTAACCGCTAATTTTACAATTAATACAGATACATTGATCGGGTTAAATACTACCGTTGATTTTTTAAATTTATCACAAAACACAACTGACTATTTATGGAATTTCGGAGATGAATCTTTTTCATCAAAGGAACAAAATCCATCCCATACCTATTCAATCCCAGGCAATTTTCCGGTTAAATTAATCGCACAAAATGGAACGTGTTCTGATTCCACGGTAAAAATAATCCATGTTACTGTTACCACGCAAATTGCTAATCCACCAAAAGTTGAAAATTGCAAATTGTTTTTTAATGACAATGTATTGGTCGTTGATTTTAATTATGTTCTACAACAGCATGTTGTCCTATCGCTCTTTACTATCGATGGGCGAGAGGTGATCAGTAAAAAGTTGTCAAATAGTTCAAAAATTACTATTCCAATCAATGAGCAGGCAAAAGGTATTTATGTTGTAAAACTTCAAACAGATGAAACAAATTTTATAAAAAAAGTACTTATAAATTAAGTGATAAGGAATAGAATAAATTTAATTTATTGACTGGTATGTTTTTCAAAAAAAAATTATATAAAGTGGCAATTACCTGTTTGAGTATAGCGCTCATATTGGTATTTAACGCATGCACTTTATCAAAGGACACTACTTCAAGTAATTACACAACAAAAAATACTTCCTATTGTGAACTAAAAAGTTTTACGGGAATATATGCCACTGGTAAAGTATATTTAAATTGGCTGGTAAATACGAATGCTCCCAATTGTTATTTTGTATTGGAAAAATCGTTTGACGGTATAACATTTACCGTTATTCAGGCGATAAAAGGTTTTCCATCACCCGTTCCTCAAGGCCTTTTGTATTCATTTACCGATTGTAATTTAACCCACACTTCAAGAATATATAGATTAAGAGCGATACAACCCATAAAAAATGGGCCGCAGGTTCTGATATATGTGGGTAGTAAAAATTTATTTAAAGATTTGGAAAATGCGATGATCACAGTTGAAAATAATAATACTGTTGCAAAAAAATAATTGTATGGACAATTATAAAGTAAGAGGAACAATTAAATTATTGTAAACCTTTGTAGACAGTATAAAGCATTAAATTAGATAAGTGTTTTAGCTGATATTTTTTTTAATAAATAAATGACAATATTTTTTAAATGGAAAACATACGAGTAGAAAATACCAAGGATTCGATAGAATTGAAGTTTTGCGTGCAATAAGACCTGATGATAGCACAATTAATTTTTTTAAAATAATTCTTATGAAAGAAAACAGTAAAATACGATTGTTTGAAGATACTTCTGGTAATTCAGGGCTGCTAGAAATAGAACTTACAAATTCAAGTATTTCCTTCAAACAAGCGGAAGATAATACAAAAACATCCATAAAAGAATCAAACATAGGTACATTAAAAACAGGTTTTATGAAAAAAAACCTTAAAATACTTCTGCTTGAGGATAATCCAGCCGATGTTGGACTTTTGAAAATAGCCCTGCAAAAGGCGGGTATGTCATTTTCTTTAGCGGTTGTGGCAACGAAAGAAGATTTTATAGAAGGATTGCTCAGTTTTAAACCGGATATTATTCTTTCCGATCACTCTCTGCCCGCTTTTAATTCCATAGAAGCACTTGCGATTGTTAAGAGCAATAATCTTGATACACCTTTTATCCTGGTTTCAGGTACCGTATCGGAAGAATTTGCGATTGACTGTATGAAATCAGGTGTAGATGATTATCTTATTAAAGATAGTTTGGTACGGTTGCCTTCCTCTATTGAAGCTATTTTCAGTCGGAAGGAAACGAAACGTGGAAAGGAAAGCATAGAGTTGCTGCACAAAGAGTTAAAAAATGCCTATCAGGACATCGCTGAAAAAAATAAAAGTAT
>JBBSPS010000323.1:0-3484 GCA_038258655.1 Bacteroidia bacterium | reverse complement strand
GAACTTCAGAAAATAGTTTATAACTACAAAACAACTGGTTTTGGTTATACGGTAACCATTACCAAAGAAACGGATGGGATGAAGCTTGAGAAGGTTGAGGTTGCGGATTAAAGAACAAATGTTTTATAAATCTTCCAATAATTTTGAAATAGAAATATCCAATGCTTTGGCTATAACACCAATAGTAACAATGTTTGGGGTAACCTTTCCTTTTTCTATTTTGTAGATGTATTGCCTATCTTTTAGAGTAAGTGCTGCCAGTTCTGTTTGAGTGAGATTACTTCTTTTTCTTGCCATTTTTATAGCTAAGCCTAAGCTCACAGGAAGGCTTGCTTTAAGTTTTAAAATCTGTTCTTCATTTACAAATGACATGTAAGCAAATTCTTTGAATATTTAATATTTTTTGTAACCTTATAGTACTACATTAAGAATTTTGTTTTATATTTGGTTTCCTCCCGAGTTATTTAGAAAGCTAATTTTCACAATTATTGTTTAACTAAATACTGTTTTTATGAAACCAACCAACCTATTACTCAAATTACTTTTTTGTACATTTATCGTAAATGTATTTTGTATGAACGCACAACAAGACAATCCAGAATGTGCAACACTCGAACCAACAACTTCTGATCCTGCAGGAGTTTACAGCCACTCTACGGACAGTGCTTATTTTGATGCAGATTGTGAACCCATAGTTCTCAATATATATTTTTGGGGAATCAAACATCCCGATGGCGTTGATTATTTTCCAGATCAAGCTCACGATGTACTTACAGCTGTCGCCAGCCTGAACATTCTATATAATCAGTTCAATATTTTCTTTAAGTATAAGGGTTTTGAGAAGATACAAAGTCCCACGCTGCCTAATGATCCCGATGGTCATTTTGTTATGGAAAATACCTCACAGTTTTCTGGTCTTATCTCTTGGGCAAATGCCAATGGATATAAAAAAGCAGACGCATTTAATGTATATGTATTTGGCTGGGGGTCTTTTGGAGGAATCTCTCCGGGCTATAATGTTACTACATCTGGCGTAGGTGCCGCAGGATTGACAAAAGCTACCATAACTCATGAAATAGGACACAATTTAAATCTTATCCATACCCGCTCCTCTAGAGGTTTCAATGGAGAAAGAGTTACAAGAGACGTTAATGATCCTGATTATAATGCTGATGAAGCTGGAGATTTAGTAGTAGATACCGCCGCTAATCCTGGATATAGGGATGCAAACGGCAATTATCCTTATATATCTGCCAATTGCACATATGATAATGACGGAACTCAAGTGGATTATGATGGTGATGCATACATTCCAACCCATGAAGATGTTATCAATGTTCTTAGTGACGCCTATGATTGCATGGATGCCCAATCCCCTTTAACAAATGGTCAGGGAATAAGAGCTCGGGAAGCAATTGAAGATGATGTGAACGGACTTTTTGCACCCACTATCACTGATATTGCATCGTTATTTGAACCCTATGCTGGTGAATACTATTTAAATGGTACAACAGAATCAGCTCCACCACTCTTTCAACCCGGCTTTGATTATCGGTTTTTTGAGTGTAGTTGTGACTGTCCACAACCCTCGAATTATTATGACACATCATTTACGTATACAAATAATTCCTTGTTGACCATAAGTAAATATGAAACCGATTTCAGTAAAATAACGCATCCCAACCACTCCGCAATAAATTTGGGTATTACCTTATGCGGGGCAGTTCTTGTACGCAGATGTTACGATAACTATAATAAAGGACCAAAAAGCGGCAGTATTACAAGGTTCAATGATGGAGTGCTAAATGGCAATGTTACCATTACCCCCAAAGATTCGTTGGGCATAAACAATCCATATTTAGTGGATGAATTGAACCCAGGGCTTTATAAGGTTGAAAAAAATTATGATGAGGGGGCAACCCAAGAAACTGTTATTTTTAAGGAATAACAGTAATTAATAACAAACGGGCTTATCCTATAAAAGGATGAGCCCATTTTTTTTAAACTTATGAGAACTATTTACATATTAGCTTTCTTACTTATGTGTACGCCGCTTATGGCGCAATGGACAGAAAGAATTGTTACATCCAATACACAAGGAGGACCATTACAGGTTGTTGTTGGAGATATTGATAAAGATGGAAATATTGATGTATTAAACATTAATAATTACCCAGCTCAAAATTTTGTTTGGTATAAAAATATAGACGGTTTGGGTAATTTTGGTGTGGGACAGGAAATCGGAACTATTTATGAACCAAGAAATATGGCTGTTGGAGATATAGATGGAGATAACGATTTAGATGTTTTGGGTTCTTCTCCTTTTACAATTGCTCCAAATCTTGTTAGTTACAAAAATCTGGACGGATTGGGTAATTTTGGACCTAGAACTGTAATTGCCACTCCTAATACTAGCGGGGAGCGTGCCATACTCGTTAGGGATATTGATGGTGATGGACATAATGATCTTATAATTGGTTCTATTGATGATGACGCTTTAACCTGGTATAAAAATCTGGATGGAAATGGAAACTTTGACAATGGCAATATTATTATTTCAAGTTACGTAAATGGTTCGGCAATAGATGTTGGCGATATAGACGGTGACGGTGATTTGGACATTGTGGCAGGAACACTTAATTTTAATATTATGTCTTGGTTTGAAAATATGGATGGTCAAGGTGCTTTTGGACCTCCAAAAGAAATTGGATCGCCTGGAGCAGCAGTTCTATCAGTTTTTTTAGCAGATATTGATGGGGATAATGACCTAGATGTAATTGGTTCTGCTGTGGGTGCCGGTGTTTTCGCGTGGTGGGAGAATCTTGACGGACAGGGCAATTTTAGTTTGGAAAAAACCATAGATTCCTCTGTTGTTACAACTTATATTTTTCCTGTTGATCTAGATAATGATGACGATATTGATGTTCTAACCTTGGCACCTGGTTTTCTGCGTTGGTATGAAAATCTGGATGGCTTGGGCGGTTTCGGCAGTGCCAATATTATTAAGGATAATTTTGAATTTGCTATAACAGTAACAGCGGCAGACATAGATAATGATGGAGATATGGATCCCATTTCCGCATCACAATCAGAAAAGACTATATATTGGTTTGAAAATCATACCATTATAGGGATTGAGGAAAACCAATTAAATTCTTTAAAAGTTTATCCGAATCCCACAAATGGATTGATCTTTATAAACTCAAAAACTGAAAATATTGAAAGTGCTACCGTTTTTAATATATTGGGCAAAAAAGTCCTTCAATTAAATGGAAACATTCAGCAAGTAGATATTTCAACTCTTCAAAGCGGTATATATTTTTTAAGAATAACAACCGATAGTGGAGAGCTTGTAAAAAAAATTATTAAGGAATAAAATCTTTATTATTTCACCTGCGTAACCCGCAAGGTATTCACCATTCCTTTATCTACAATGGGCATAGCCGCAAGGTTTATTAAATAATCCCCTTTGTGTACGTAACCG
>JBBSPS010000322.1:0-3508 GCA_038258655.1 Bacteroidia bacterium | reverse complement strand
GTTATTACGGAAGTTATTTTGAAGTAGGATAAAACACTCATTCTCGACTACGCTCGAATTGACAACGCGTTGTGTCATGCGGAAAGTTGAAATGTCGAAGTCTCCTGTACAAAGATATGCTAAAAATAGTCCGCTTAAAAGTAGTTTTCTGACGGATAAAACCCGTCCTGACAACTAATTTATCCGCTTCTAAGCTCATCTTTCAGTATGTTTTTGTCCCATGTTTATTTTAAGAATACTATGAAGACAGGATTTATATTTCTGATCTGTAATAAGCCCTAAATTTATAAAATTGCCGGTGTCAAAGAATCATAGATAAATAATATACCTACATTTATATCGTTACCTTTTTATCTTTTTCAATAACTACTCTCCATTAACTGAAATTATTTTTATTTCCACTCTTCTATTTGCTGATGCTTCTGAATCATTTTTTGGATTAGGATAAATCATATATTTTCCACTATATCCTATGGTTGTCATTCTTTCTTTATCAATATTTTTGTCCAGTAAATATTTATAAATTGTCATCGCCCTATTTTCAGAGAGTTTTTGGTTAAAGGCTATTACTTTCTCATTTGGCTTAATCTTTTCACCTTTAGGATTTTTATAATCTGCATTTACATGACCTTCAATTTGAATAATTAATTTCTTGTTTTGTTTCATTAATTGATAAAGTAATTCTACGGATGAATACGATTCTGGAAGCAATATGGGTGAGCCTGGTTTAAAATTAATATCCTCTAATTGAAATTTATTTCCCTTTTTTAATCTTGACAATGTTATTTTAGTATTTTCAAAAGTAGCTCCTCCCTTTAAAGTTTTAGTATTAATAGTTTTACTCTGAACAAAATCACTATCTGAGATTACAGTAGCATTGTAATTTTGATTTTCATTAATTGTTGTTTTGATAGCATAATTACCATTTTTATCACTCTTAGCCTGCGCTATTACATTACCTTTAATATCCGAAAATATAACATTTGCTATCACTGACAAACTATCATAATTAACTATTTTACCATTTATTTCTACCTCTTTTATAAAATTGAAAAAAATTGTATGTCCTTTTCCATCAAGGCTTACATTGTCAATAATTAACATATATTTTTCACCTTTTTTTACTCTTATGGATTTTGAATACGGATCACCTTTCCCTTTTCCAATATAATTTTCTTGCGCATTTGGTTTTAATCCCGTTATGCCTCTAATTGACTTAGTTATATTAGAAAGATTATTGCGTAGCGGTTTAATTTTATTTTGTTGAAACAGATCACAAAAAATTGAATCCGTATAGGAATACAATAAAAAATCATAATCGTTAGCGGTATCTAAGGGATTTATTTCAAAAATTAATTCCCCTGTTTTTTGGATTGATAATAAATACCAAGCAGTATTATGTTCTTTTTCAAATGTAAGTTTATTACTTTGTTTTATTTCTTGAAATTCACCAAAACCGTTTGGAGGAACAGTTGGTCCGTAAGTAGAAGTGTTTAATATGGTTATAGGAATTGCTTCTTTACAATCACTCGAAATAACTCTATTGTCCTTTACGATAGGTTTATTTTGTGAAAAAATTACACCCATTTGTAAAAGAAAAATCAAAAGAAAATTTATTTTAATACGTAGAATGTACATTAGTCCTTTACGGTTATTTTTTAATAATCTTTCTAAACTGATAAAAGACTCTGTCAAACACACTTAATTCCTCTGTAATAATATCTGCTGTACCTTGCATTTCTTCTTTGTAGTCAAGATGTTTTTTGTAAGTGGTGGTCAGTTTATCAGGAAGAGATACTTCAATTGCATACATTTCATTTTTGGGTAGCATGGATATATTTTTTACGCTGCCTTTAAGCATTCCGTATTCCTGATACAAATAGTTATTTAGTTTAATGTTTACTATTTGTCCGACTTTCAATTTCCCGGAATTAGTAACCGGTAAAAATAATTTAGCAATCATTTCCTGTTTTTGAATTGGAACAATGCTTAATACTTCATCCCCTTGTTTTAAATTTTGGTTAATACTCCAGAAATTGAATAATGAAACCTTACCGTCAATGGGTGCTTTTAATAAATAGGTTTGTTCCCACGTTTCAATTTGTGATTTTAGTGTTTGAATACTTTGATTTAGGCTTTGTTCAAATTTATCATTTTCCTGATAGGCTTGCATTTGTAATTGTAATTTATTTTTTTCAAGATTGCTGATCGTCAGTTTATTATTAATATTGGTGATTTTTACATTTTCATAATTGCGCTTTGATGATAGATACTCCCGATTTTTATCTTCAAATTCTTTGGCACTTATAGAAGCATTTTGAAACAAAGTGCTATAACGATTAAAATCTTTTTCTATTAATGAATATTCTTCTTTGTATATATTTTCCTGATTTTGGTATTTCCCCTGTAATAATTGATATTCTGCAAGTTGTTTATTTATAATCGCTATTTCTTTTTCCTGTGGATTGATCTCTAATTGCAGTTTGTAATCGTTATAGCTTTTTAAAAATGCTATAAAGGCAGGAGTTAAATCGCCCATTTGCAAAGAATCGTAAGCGATTATTTCCGGTAATTTTTTAGTTTTTAGTTTTAATGTGTCAAGCAAATGAATAATTTTATTTACATCTTTATAATTAGCAGAGTTTTCAATTACAATAAGTACATTGCCTCGTTTTATAGCCTGATTGTTTTTTGTTTTTAGTTCTATTATTTTCCCATTTGTTTTGGCTATAAGCGTAACAGGAGGATTGACAGTAGTAATAATCGTTTTAGCTGAAAGAGTGTCAGGATATTTAATAAAGAACGATAACGACAAACCTAACACCATCATTAAAAAAATAATAGTAACTCCCCAACGTACAACCCATTTTGGAACAGCGGTAAGTAACTCGTTTACCTCTTCGGCTTTAATTTCTATTTCTTTTTCCTCTGCCATTAATTAGTTTCCTAATTCCAATTGATTTTTTACAAGCTCATAATAAGCCCCTCTTTTAGTTGTTAATTCAATATGATTGCCATGTTCCACGATTTTCCCATTTTCTAAAACAATAATCTGATCGGCATTCTTTACTGTACTTAAACGGTGGGCGATTACAACAACCGTTTTACCCTTAAAAAATTCATTCAGATTATTCATAATCACTTTTTCATTATTCGCATCCAAGGCACTTGTCGCTTCATCAAAAAACAAATAATCAGGGTTTTTATAAACAGCTCTTGCTATTAAAATCCGTTGTTTTTGTCCTGTACTTACTCCAATGCCTTCCATACCAATTTTGGTATTGTAACCAAGTGGTAAGGATTCAATAAACTCCTGAATGTTGGCAATGTTAACCGCATGAAGTAATTTTTCTTTATCTATATTTTCTACTCCAACAGCAATGTTATTGGCAATTGTATCTGAAAAAATATAGCCTTCCTGCATTACAACTCCACATTTATCTCTCCATGCTTTTGGAGAAATGGAATTTAGCTTTTGATTTCCAATTTTGATTTCACCTTTTACGGG
>JBBSPS010000321.1:0-3530 GCA_038258655.1 Bacteroidia bacterium | reverse complement strand
TGTTTTATCATAATCATAGCCCAGCATCCCGTAGCCTTTTTGTCCGGCCAAATACCTGTCAAGCGTCATTCGGATCAAATCCATTGCGGATAAGCCTTTGACCAATGCAGGTGTAAATGCCGCAACTTCTGCATACTTGAATAAAGTGAACGCACACGCATCACTTGAAGAATTGTTTGACAGTATTTTAAGTAACGGATTTAGCTGGAAGATGCTGATAAAATTTTTACGGAAGCAATCATAGCGCTCGTCATTGTTGATGCCTTTTATTTCAGGGTGAATGGTAACTACTTCAAAGTGGTATTCGATCTTTTTTGAATTTTTATCAGCCGCAGGGAATTTAATTTTCACAAAAGGATGTTCAATAAATCTTTGAGAGCTATACTGCACCATTATACCCGGAACGCTGCATGAAACACCTAGCGTTCCCATATCGGGAAAATGTAAAATCGCAGGCAGTGCAACTTCATGTTCATCATTAATAATTCCTAAGAGCGTGGCATGATTAGCATGTTGTTCAACATTAAATACAAAAGGCTGATCGTGATGTTCATGATAATTGGTTGTTAGCGCAAAGGATGCCTCTTTCACATCTATTTCCCAAACCGGCAATTGGCTTACCGCCTGTGACGTAAGGCGATAGCTGGTTCTATTATTATTGACTGAAGTTGTGTATGATTCTTTTACATCATCAGGCCAAATAATATTGTTGGTCAAATTCTTTTTCCCTAAAGAATCAATTGAAAAAAAAGAGAACTGCGGAGATTGCGCATCGGGAATAATTTTCAAAAATGAAGATTCACTTTTATCAACAGGTATAGAATTAATTAAACGTGGAGTGGCTAAAGCCAGCCCGGTGAAAACAGAATTTTTAACAAAGGTTCTTCTTTCCATTTGATGCTACATTATTTTGATTTCAATTTTTAATGTATAGAAACGGTTTAAATTTAATTTTAAATGTTTTGTATTGATGTGGCTTAAAGCTTAGAAGAAAAATAGCGAATAAATAATTCAGCCTTATTACCTTATTGAGTTGCAAATGTTTAATTGAATAAGCTAATAAGGTTGAAAAATTCACGTAAATAATTTCTACGAAGGTTAAAACAAAATAAAAAATTCATTTTTAAACAGGTTCTTAATCATTTCAATCTTGCTATACATTTATTGATAGCCCTGAACCATCTTTCGGCCATATCTTTTTCTCCAATATCATTCGGATGAATATCATCATACATATCAGTTCCTGGATGTACCCCGGTGTATAAATCCACTATCACAACAATCGAAGCATTTGTATTTTTTTCAGCGGCCATCTTTATAACTTGACTATTAAAAATTTCAATTGATTTACTGTAAGACGTATCCGTTCCGCACAATTTTTTATCAGCCCATTGAGCGCCGAGTGGTGGTATCTGTGAAAGGAAAATTTTTACGTGTGAGTTTTTACTTCTTAAGATATCAATGATTTGAGAAATATTTTTCATCGCATCCTTAACAGGCACACATTGAAATACATCATTTGTACCGAACTCTACCAAGACGATATCAGGGGTATAAAACTTAAGCCAGTCATTAATATTTCCCCTTTGCTTATCCCAATCCGGCGGCCTTAATATGTCATGAGTTGTCCACCCTGAATGGCCATCGTGATCCATATCAAAATCAGGATTGGGAACATCGCCGCCCATGTGATGTTTATTCCATGAACCAATGAAATCAAAATTATAATTACTCTTATGAAGCAATTGCCATAGATCACGGCGGTAACTGTTGAACTTATTGGTGCCGTTGGTTATTGAATTACCCAACGCAAGAATATTTGTTGTTTTGTGGTTGTAAACCGTCAGCATAAATCGCTGGTGAATTGTTGTATCTGCTGTAGCTGCTACAATGTGAACCATATATTGTCCCGGCTTTACAGGCTTGCCGGAAATAGAATGATTTTCCTTATTTAACTTTAACCACGATGGCAATTCTTCGACAGCATAAGAAATTGAATCATCAGATGAATCAAACGCACTAATTTGGTAATTGTATGTTGAATCAATCGAAACACGTTCGTTTTCCCTGGAGGTAAAGTGCAATATTGAATGAGCAACGTTTTGCGAGAAAACACATTGAAGAACATTTATAAAAAACAATATAATTAGGAATATCTTTTTCATATTTATACAAATACCCGTTAGTTTATTTCACCCATTTTATCACGGGTCTATTATTCTCCATTTTTAAAGGAAGCCATATATACCGTGAATCTTCGAGGTTGAGTTTATTCCACCTGTCAGCGATAAAAATAAAATTATCAGGCTGCACCGGCATTGATAAAACGTAAGTGCTTTGCGATTGAAAAGTATTTCCCGATCCTTCGCCCATGCATGGATTACCCATCTGTTTCCAATCGCCCAAAAGGCTATCAGCAACTGCATAGGTCGCGGGATTGGGCGACCATCCTGTACAATCAGATGTAATTAAATAATACTTGTTGTCGTACTTGAATACAGCCGGAGCCTCCCTATCACTTGCTGAAGTTATTCTTCTATATGTTTTTGTTGGCGAAAGATAATCGTCGCTTAAAAGGCAAACATGCATGGTCTTGTTACTTTCCGAAGCATAGATAAGATAAGCCTTACCATCATCATCTTTGTACAAAGTCATATCGCGTGACATTTGCCCATTTGGTTTTACACTTCCCAAATATTTGTAGGGCCCGGCAGGATTATCACTAACGGCAACGCCTGCCTGCGAATAACTATAATCATTCGCATCTACATGCATCCACATCACAAACTTCTTGCTACTCTTGTTATAGATCACTTTTGGCCTTTCAATTACCTTGCTGGTATCAAGATCATTTGTTGGGTCACCTTTTACCGCAGACAATGCAACGCCTTCATATTTCCAATTGATTAAATCTTTGGATGAATAACAGGATACGCCTCCGGCAGGCACGCGGTAATCTTCCCAATCTTGATTTGGAACGAGCCATGTTTTACCTTTTTTTATTTCACCAAACATGTAATAAATGCCATCGTAGTAAAGAATGCCTGCACCATGTGCATTAATAACATTTCCATCAACGTCTTTCCATACATCGCCTAAAACAATTGGTTGTTTTTCTGTATGTTTTTGCTGGCCCATAAGTGAATTGCCAAATAGTAAAAAAATAAAACAAACGGTAAATATCCCTATGTATTGGACTCCCTTGTTTTTAAATTTCTGTTGGTAAAACATCATGATCTACTATTTTAAGTCACAAACAATTTTATATTCCAGAATAAAACTCATTTTATTTACGATGGCCTTTTCTACAGAGGCGTGATGTGGAGGAATATCAAAAAGGATTTTGTCTTCGCTTGTTAAAGGAAATATTTCCAATTTTAATTCTTGTGCTGCAAGTCTTTTCAAGCCAATATTCCACGACACATTGCTGTTAAAATCATCATCAACCAGTTCATATTCCTTTCGCAATCTTGCATAATTCCATGTGTAGTTTATTGATAGATATACATTGTTAAGCCCGTTCAAATAAT
>JBBSPS010000320.1:0-3543 GCA_038258655.1 Bacteroidia bacterium | reverse complement strand
ACCAATGACCGAAATACAATTCTCGGAATGGCTATTATTATTCACGCAAACGACAGATGAATTATTTGAAGGCAAAAAAGCTGATGAAGCAAAAACAAGAGCGGCAAATATTGCCAGATTGATGTTGCATAAAATTGAAACGCTATCATAAAATAGCTTTTAACCCATGATTAAAAAACAGATAAAACGAACTTTCAGAATAACTAGATACATTGTTTACAAAGAAACGCTTGTTGATTTCAAAGAGAAGTTTTGGTCCTTTTTGGGTTCTTTTTTAGGCATTGGACTTATTGCTTTTATTCAGCGTGTTTACCTAACCGAAAATGACAACTTGTTTTTAATTGGTTCTTTTGGTGCAAGCAGTGTTTTAATTTATGGTGTTATTCAAAGTCCGTTAGCGCAACCAAGAAACCTAATTGGCGGACACATTATAAGTGCAATAATCGGAGTAACTGTTTTTCAATTTTTGCCCACTATTGTTTGGTTGACAGCTCCGTTGTCAGTATCGCTTTCCATTTTAGCTATGCAATACACAAAAACTCTACATCCACCAGGCGGTGCTACAGCTTTGATTGCAGTTACAGGTTCTGAAAAAATAAAAGCATTAGGATATTTATACATCATCTTTCCGGTTTTGACAGGTGTAATCATTTTACTGTTGGTTGCACTAATTATAAACAATATGACTTCACAAAGAAAATATCCAAATGATGGACGTTTCTCACGAAATTTCAAATGGATTATAGAACCCATAAGACAACTATCACAAAAGGAAAAAAGAAAAAAAATAAACTTGACACATAATGACAAACAAAAAGGCAGCCATTAACAGCACACAAAAAATTGGCGGTTCAGTAGTTAAATAGAGCTTTGTGCTTCGTATCAAGTTTTGGTTACATGGGACAGTTTAGTATTTTAAAGTCCTGCAACTGCACAAACACAACCGTTACCTGCAAGCGTATTTAAAACCATAAGAAATTAAACCAATGAAAAAAATTACTGAAATTCAAAACACTCATTTAGCGTTAATGCAATACCATCGTTGGTATCAGGTATACGAAGTGCCCTTTACAAATGCACGCATACAAAACCAGAAAGATATTTTGAGTGATGATGTAGAAATTGCCTCACAGGCGGGAATCACAAAAGGTAAAGAAGGACTGCAAAGCCGCTTAATGGTTTTTGATGGCTGGAAAAATGCGCATCACGTACAAAATACAGAAGTGAAAACATTACCAAATGGAGCATTATCATTGGAGGCTGATATTCTTTATCAGAATATACGTCCAGATAACAGTAAGTTTAGTTACACTTTGCATTATTCAACAATACTGAAGATAAGAGAAAACGATTTGCCACTTTTTACTAAAATAAATATACAACCAACAGGTGATGTAAAAGAGTTTAAGTTTGAAGTTGCATATGCCGAGAATAGAGCAAAATCATTTATGCATTATTGGTTGTATTGTATTGAAACCGCAAATGGTAATTCTGCTAAATTCAAGGAAATATTAGCTAATAATTTTGAATTAAATTTAAGCACAACCGCACTTATAAATACTTTCGAAAAATTTGAAGAATGGATTACATCTATTCCTAATCGAATTAAAATTAGCGGACACACTCCAAAGAATTTTTTATCAAAACTAAATGAAGACCAAACTATTTCTGTATCAGTAGATTTTGAATGGCAGGGACTTTCTATTGATGACAAAGAATTGACAGCAGAAACTCATCATGAATGGATCTTAGAAAACGATTTGGACGAGCGATTTGCCAGAATAAAAAAAATGATTGTTACTCAAATCAAACCATTCGTCGCCATTACAGGTGTTATTTCACCTGCAGTATGCCTAAACGGAAAAGCATCTTATCCCTTCGAAAGTATTTCTGATTATTTTTTTATTTTCCTAAAACAACAATGTTTTGGTGCAAGAAACATACATTTGACAAATTAAAAATCAGGAAAGCTGAAAACTGAGTAGAGTAAGCAACAAAAAATCAAATAAAATGAAAAAATTATTTACTTTAACTTTAGCTCTTAACTGTTTTCTACTTACTGTTATAGCACAACCATTTCAAATAGGTCATCGGTTGATAACATTTATTGATGCTTCGCGTGCGAACAGAATTATTACAACTGCTATTTATTACCCAGCTGTTACCGCAGGTAATAATGTAACTATCGCTACGGGCCAATTTCCGATAATCGTTTTCGGGCATGGTTTTGTGATGGATACAAGCGCTTATGATGTTTTCCGAAATGCAATTGTGCCAAGTGGTTACATTATAGTTTTCCCCACAACTGAATCTTCCTTTTCCCCCTCCCATACTGATTTTGGTAAAGATATTGCGTTTCTTGTTGGAGCGATGAAGGCAGAAGGATTAAACTCTTCTTCAGCATTTTTTGGTTCTGTCACTTCTAAATCTGCAGTAATGGGCCATTCCATGGGCGGAGGATGTTCGTACCTTGCAGTACAATACGCCTCTTCTATTACCGTGTTAGCTTCGTTTGCTGCTGCAGTTACCAATCCATCTTCTATCATTGCAGCCCGAAACATAACTATTCCATCTATTGTTTTTTCGGGTGTAAATGATTGCGTGGCTCCTCCGGCAACAAATCAAATACCGATGTACGATACGCTTGCCTCTGTGTGCAAATCACTTATCAATATTACTGGAGGAGCACATTGTCTTTTTGCAAGTATGAATAATAACTGTTATTTTGGACAAGGCACCTGCTCTCCTCAACCTACTATTTCCGCAGCAGCCCAGCAGACAACTACTTTTAATTTATTATTGCCTTGGCTTAACTATTATTTAAAAAACGATTGTGCAGCAGGCAACCAGTTTCAAGGTTTGATTACTGTAGGTTCCGGAATTACCAGTAAGCAAAACTGCTCAATAGGTTGCTCTGTAGGAATTAACGAAATTCAATCAGATTTATCAGTTTCGGTTTATCCTAATCCTGCTTCAGTTTCAATACATATTAACACTTCAAACATTGATGTATTAAGTATTAAACTTATAAATATTCTGGGAGAAACTGTTTATCAGACTATGAATAAAAACTCACAAACTATTATAGATGTGAGTCGTTTTGTAAAAGGAATTTATCTTGTATCTGTTACAGATAATAAAAGAAATGTAACAAACAAAAAAATAATAATACAGTAAAATCCTTGAAACAAAATAAAACTACCACCGCATATCAATTGCTTGTAGAACAGAATATGCATATAAAACAAATATCAACAATAGGTGATATCCTTTTAGGAGAGAAGAAGACTAAAAATGGAAATTATTGAACAAATATTTGGAGAGTTTTCTATTACAACAGACATAACAAAAATGGACATCGTTGCAATTCACGACTTCTTATCTAAATATTCAGGCTGGAGCGACAATATTCCATTTGACAAAGTGAAAACCTCTATTGAGCACTCACTAAATTTTGGACTTTTTCATATGTATTTTATTTGGTTTTTTATAGTCAATAGTTTTCCATATTTTATTTAAAACAGGTTAAGAATTGTAAATTTT
>JBBSPS010000319.1:0-3559 GCA_038258655.1 Bacteroidia bacterium | reverse complement strand
AGGATGTAAAATGTTTGGCAATATCAAGGCTAATGCCTATTGCTTTCCCATAGATCTGTATAATATCACCTGCCATTACTTCTACACCAACGTATAAAAACAAAGTAATAAATCCTATCCATAAATATGGGAAACTAAAAATAGTTTTCCCATCGCTTTGTGATGCATCATTTGTCACATCTTCCCCTTCCGCTTGTACCTCCGGTAAATTTGATAAATATATAAATACTGAAAGTGCTATCAATACAGCAGCAATAATAATATAGGGAACAATCACTCTGGATGCAAGCGTATCCAATTCAACAGCTTTTTGTGTTACATCAAGCGTTTTTAATCTCTCTATCAAAGCTTCTGAATCTTTGAGTAAGAAAGCACCCATGATCAATGGAGCCAATGCGCCTGCTCCTTTATTACAAATTCCCATTATGCTCATACGTTTTGCCGCACTTTCTATTGGACCTAAAATAGTAATGTAAGGATTAGATGCGGTTTGTAACAACGCCAGGCCTGTGCCTATTACAAAAAGCCCTGTAAGAAACAATCCATAAGTTCTTGTTTTTGCTGCAGGAATAAATATAAGTGCCCCTACTGCCATAAACAATAATCCCAGCACAATTCCTTTCTTGAAACCTGTTCGTTTTAAAACCCATGATGAAGGGAATGCCATCAGAGCATAAGAAATATAAAACGCGAATGTTACCAATACGGCTTCTGAAGTTTGCAATTCGCAGGCGATTTGTAAATATGGAATGAGCGTACTGTTGAGCCATGTTACAAATCCAAAAATAAAAAACAGTATCCCGATAATTACAATTTGAGGAGTATAATTATGTTTTTTATTAGTCAGGTCTTGGTTCATACTTATATTTTGTGGATGAAAATTAAATAGTGAAAATATGGAAATAAAAGGGAAATCCGTTATTGAAGTTGTTAGATAATTGCAATTACAGGTCTTTCGAAGTGATATTTAGGAAAACAAACATTTGCGTAATTTTTTACAGTATAGACAAAGAAAAGAAATCTCAATCCAAATTTTATCAGATTTGTTTGTTTACTGGAAAACGCTGTAAAGAGATTTTCATTCAAAAAAATAGTACCTTTTCAAATTAAAATAGTGAAACCCAATTCTGATAATAATCAGGCTATTTTATATTTATATGGCTTAAGATGTAATCTTCTTTTTGAAATTTCTATTTCTGCGTTTCGCAAATCATGCGCAGCCTGCAGCCCTAACCAAAACTCTGCATTACCTCCAAACACTTTGGCAATTCTCAAAGCCATTAATGGATTAAGTGCTGATCTTTCATTAATAATATTTGACAATGTAGCTCTCGGAATGCCAAGCATTGAAGCGGCTTCGGTTACGGATAGATTATTTGCTTTCAAAATTTCTTCTTTTAAAAGTTCTCCAGGATGAGTATTGTGTGTTATTCGCCTATTCATTTTAATTCATTTATTTAGTGATAATCAATATAATCAATATCTACTACATTTTTGCCATCAAATTTAAAAATTATTCTCCAATTCTCTTTTACTGTTAAGCTACAATAGTCTTTTAACTCACCTTTTAAGGGATGAATCTTCCAATTTTTAAATTGCAGCAAATCTTGTGGAAGGATAGTTACAACATTAATTGAATCCAATATTAGCCTGATTTTATTTCGTTGATCGGCAGGTAGTTTACTTGCATTTCCTTTTTCCCAAAATAATTGTAATCCTTTGTGCTTAAATGATGTAATCAAAATATTATTATTATATCAATCGAAACTATGCAATAAGTATAAAAAAATAAAACTTTAGTTTCCATATACGTTGTTAGAATGCCTTGTCCGCAATAATTCTTTACAAATCCACCACCTTATACATCACAAATTCTTTATCCTTCACAGTTTCTGTATAAGCTACCAATGCTGCTTTTTGGTCTATGGATTTTATCACCGGAAATGTAGCGGTCCCTGTTTCAGAAGTAATGTATTGTTTAACAGGATCATTACCGTCCGCTTTTCTTATTTCCATTCCAATTCGTGAAGAAAAAATATTGTCTTTAAAAAAAATTTCATTCCAAACAATGGCAATATCATTATCAACTGAAGTGATCTGGCAATGCCTTGAAGCAATACCACTCACTTTTTCTCTTGAATAAAATGATTGGCCTTCATTTTTTGAACTGCAATAATAAACGCCTCCGTTATTCCCGCCGGTAAACCAGGTAAACTGAATTCCATCTTTATTTTCTGTCATTGCGGGACCTGTGTGCGGACAACCATTGATCACCCAATTGTCATTACTGATTCTTTCAGGTGTAGTAAAAGTTTTTCCATTATTGGTAGAAATTGCAGTTACCATATCGCGGATACTGTCGTTGATTATGGCTCTGTAAAGAACATGAATATTTTTTTTGCTGTCAACATACATATCGGTTCTGCAACAAGGGCAACAAGGTTCACTGACAAGTTTTTCATTTTCAAACCCTGAATGACCATCGGTTTCAGCGAAATACAAAGCTGACCCATCGCTCCCGATAGCTATCGGGGTTTTTCTTCTATTATCAAGCCAGATGATACCAATATTTCCGTTTGGTAATATTGCCATATCAAAATAACGCTGGTCAAAACCGGCAGTATCCTTTACCAGTTTTTCTGCTTTGCTCCATGTAGCACCATTATCAAAGGACTGAGAATAATAAACCACATCTGAATAAGCATTTCTTGGATTTGGGTTTGCAGAAGCCCATGCCGCAATAATTTCACCGTTTGGTTTGAAAACTATTTTTGGTAAATTTTCACCGTGAGGATGAATGTTGTTGCTACCAGGAATTTGTGTTGTTTTCCCAAAAGTTTTTCCCTCATCTTTTAAAACTGCATAGCAATATACAGAGGTGGAAGTGTCTTCTTTTTTGATCCAGCTTAATACAATATTTCCAGTTCCGTCTTTTGTAAGATAGGGACAAGATCCTTCTGTACTATCTATCTGCATTGCGTTTGATGCAATGATATTTATTTTCTTTTCACTGCTCATGCAGGATTGAAAAATGAATCCTAAACTGATAAGTATTAAAAAAATATTTCTTTTCATGATTTAAGTTTTTAAAAGTAAAGGCAGCACTATGCTGCCTTTACTTATGTTTTATTTTTGGCCGAAATGATAAGCCACTCCTATATTCACAGTGCTTAACTGTCCTGGCCTATATGAAGTACCATACGCACTTTTTTCTACAGTAACTGCATAATTTTTATTTGTTACATTTATCCAATTCACCCATGTTTCAAAACTCTTGAATGCGTAACCTGTCCTTGCATTGAATACGGTAAATCCATTGTACTTTGATGTGTTTTGCGGATCTGTATAATAAGAACCCAGGCTCTCGGATTCTATGGCTATTCTAAATCCTTTTAAATAATGAGGTTTATAAGTTATCTCCCCATTCAAAATATAGGCGGGTGATTGGGGCATATCATTACCTGAAAAACTTTTTCCCTGCTGAATGTAATCCACATATTTATGTTTTGCAACGGTACCGCCTATGCGAAAACGGAGATCGGTTACAGGCGCATATTTT
>JBBSPS010000318.1:0-3650 GCA_038258655.1 Bacteroidia bacterium | reverse complement strand
TTGCTTTGGATTAATGATTTATTGATGGCCATCTTCTTTTTTGTAATTGGTCTGGAAATAAAGCGTGAGTTTTTGGTAGGCGAACTCAACTCTACAAAGAAAGTGGTTTTTCCTTTGGTGGGCGCCTTGGGCGGAATGGTGCTTCCTGTACTTTTCTTTATACTTATAAACCAATACCCTGACACTGCACGTGGCTGGGGCGTACCAATGGCTACTGATATTGCCTTTGCTTTAGCAATACTAAAATTACTGGGAGATAAGGTGCCTATGGCGCTCAAAATTTTTCTTACCGCATTCGCCATTATAGACGATATGGGTGCGGTGCTAATCATCGCCATTTTTTACAGCGGAAACATACAAATAATGATGCTACTTTTTGCTTTGATACTATTGGCGGTGCTTTATTTTTTATCGTATAAAGGTATTTACTCAAAATTTTTATTGGTGCTAGTAGGCGCTGTAGTATGGTTCTTATTCTTGAAAAGCGGAATACATCCTACAATTGCGGGACTCCTTTTGGCGTTTTCGGTGCCCTTGCGGTAGAAAATAAATACAGAAACTTTTATTGGTTCGTTAAACTTTATTTCAGAAAATATAAAAATCAACCCAGAAAAAACGAAACTCGTGCTTTCTGAAGTACAAATTGAGGCAATAGACAATCTTGAAGATTGGACGACAAAATACCAATCGCCACTGCAGCATTTAGAGCACCGTCTTCACGATTGGGTAGCCTATTTTATAATTCCGCTTTTTGCATTGGCAAATGCCGGAGTGGTACTTAATACAGATATCCCGCTAGACCAATCTCTCATTATAACCATCATCATCTGTTTGGTTGCTGGAAACAGTATTGGCATTACGAGCTTGGTCTTTTTGGCGAAAAAACTAAAGTTAATCACTATGCCCAAGGAAATTAATATGAAGCATATTGTAGGAGTTTCCTTTATAGCTGGAGTAGGCTTCACTATGGCCATTTTTATAGCCAGTCTTGCCTTTGCAAACAGGCCGGAATATTTAGACTCAGCCAAAATAGGCATTCTTATTGGCTCATTAATTTCTGGTGTTATAGGTTATTTAATACTAGCCCGAACATCGAAAAAAAATACAAACACCCAAAAAATATAGCTATGCAAAAATATAAATTGCTCATCGTTTTAGTTATTGTGTTAGTGGCATTCTTAACCTCTTGTGAAAATGGCATCAGCGCTGTAGAAAGCCAGTTAAACAATCTTACTAACAAAGCGAACCAGCTAGATTCAGTAATTAACACTGAAATGGATAAGGTTATAAAACTCGATTCAATAATTAATCTGGAAGACCTAAAGATTAAAAAACTAGACTCAATAGTGGAAAAAACGTCATCAAACCTTGATTCTATTTTGAACAAATATAAGTGACAGTAAATTCTGGTATCGATTCTAAGACGGAGTTTTGGGATTTCGATTTTAAAAATAAAAATGAATCCCAAAAGAATGCTATGAACGGTTCAGAAAAAAATTTCATTTTTTAATCGCTGAATCTCCAGCAAAGTTTGAGAATATCTATCATAAAACTATAATAATGGATAGTGTCCAGTTAAAAATTATTGAAACGGTTGTAGTCTTAGCGGCATTTGCTTTAACGCTTTTTATTACGTCCAAATTGGTAAATAAAACTGTATCAAACAATTTGTTGAAAAAGGTAAGAGGCAAAATCATAAAGAAAGTCATCAACCTGATCAACATTTTAGTTTGTTTAATAATAATCTTAATAATTTGGGGAGTTGACCAATCAGAATTAGGTGTTTTTATAGGGTCGTTATTAACTGTTTTAGGGATAGCCTTGTTTGCCCAATGGTCAATCCTTTCCAATATAACTTCCAGTATCATAATATTTTTCAATCATCCTGTAAAATTGGATGATACAATTACCATAATTGATAAGGACTACGAAACCGAAGGAAGGGTGAGCGATATTGGTATTTTTTTCATTATCCTTAAAACGAAGGAAGGAGAGCAAATAACAATACCCAGCAACGTTTTTATTCAAAAAATGATAAAAAAGAAAATAAATGATTAAGTCCATTTTAGCAGTTGTTGCAATTTTCATTCTTGGAAATTTTTCCAATAGTTTATTCGCTCAACAAAAGTTTGAAAAGGAAAGTCGTTTAGCACAAAGTGATGTTCCGATGAATGCTTTAAATTTTATAGATTCTTTAAACTTAAAGAATAAAGTAAAATGGTATTTGGAAGAAGGGCTGGAAAGGAAAAGTATCGAAGCCAAATTTAAAAGAAACAGAAAAAAACACAGCGTTGAATTTGATGCACTCGGAAATATTGAAGATGTTGAAATTGAAATGAAATGGGATGAATTAACAACACCGCTTAAAAATTCAATAAGCACAAGGCTGCAAAAAGATTGTATTAAGCACAGAATTAACAAAATCCAAATACAATATACAGGAAATCAAATACCGTTGTTTTTAAAATTATTATCTGGAAAACCAACTGAAGATTTGACCGTTAAATATGAAATAATAGTCAAGTGCCGTTCTGAAAAAAGCACTGAATTATTTGAATACCTTTTCACAGATAAAGGACACTTCGTTTTGGCATCCCAAATAATATTTAAACCCAGCTATCATCTTGAATATTAATAAATTTCATATAGCCACTTTTATTGTGTTCATTCAATTTTTAAATAGTGCATCGGCCCAAAGCACCTATCAGTTTGGGCTGTTGCCATCCATAAATTTAAATTATAAATTAGAAAATGACTGGTCGCTCAACTCAAAAATAGAGTCACGCCAACTGTTACAAACAGGAAAGTTCAATGGGAGTACTGAAAGCGAGTATAACTACATTCTCACTGACATTTCAATGATTACCGCCAAAAAAGTTGGTTTGAATTCTCGTGTTGCTGGTGGTTATCTTATTAGGCTTCGAGAAGAAAAGTTATTTCATAGATTTATTCAGCAATATACTGTAGTGCAAAGATTGAGTGCTCTTAGGTTGGTACACCGTTTCTCAACAGATCAAACGTTTTCCAAAGAAGAAAAACCAGAATTTAGATTAAGATATCGCATTGCTTCCGAAATCCCATTAAATGGAGAATCAGTGGACCCACAGGAATTCTATTTTAAATTTAATAACGAATATCTTAACAGTTGGCAGGATTCAGACTATGACCTTGAAATACGACTTGTTCCACTATTAGGATATAATTTGAAAAATAATGATAAAATAGAGGTGGGTATGGGCTATAGGGTTAATTCATTTCTGGACAATACTACCCGCCATAGTTTTTGGACGAGTATAAATTGGTTTTTAGAAATATAACCTTCTCAGAAGAAAAATCTTTTCAGAGAATCAAAACGCAGCAATTTAAAGCCTTGCTTGCTTGCTTGAATGGGTAGCTGAGAAGTATTTAATTATTTATTTCCTTATATTACCGCAATTAAATTAATACATATCTTCGGGGCTTTCAAAAAAAAAAAAATAGTATGATTGTATCACTGCTTTTAATAGTTCTTGGATTTGCAGGCTTAATATTTGGCGCTAATTGGCTTGTTGATGGCGCTACCTCATTAGCGAAAAAGTATAATATTCCAGATTTAGTAATAGGCTTAACTATTGTTGCCTTTGGAACTTCTGCCCCTGAGTTGGTTGTAA
>JBBSPS010000317.1:0-3668 GCA_038258655.1 Bacteroidia bacterium | reverse complement strand
GCCTTTTTTGAAGAACTAGCTTTTAGGGGGTTCCTTTTCAATCACATTAAAGCAATCGGAGGTGTGGATGCAGCCATCTACGGTTCCGCTTTTATATTCGGATTAGTCCATTTTTCCCTTTTAAGCCTGGTTTGGATTATTACTTTCGGAATTATTTTAGCTTATTTCAGAAATAAATATAATACCATTATTTTAGGCATGGTAGGTCATTTTGTACACAACACACTGGTTACCTTGATTGAGCATTACGGGTTGTTTTGAGGGGCATGAGATTTGAAATAAAAAAAGCCTGACTTTGTGGGCAAGGTTTCTGTTTTGAAATGATCTGCCGATACTGCTTAAATGCTCTTATTTTTATTCTAGAATTATAGTTGTTATATGCAGAATTTACAATGGATCCTCGTTGTCCTAATTATAAATTAGCATACGTTTTTTAATTATTTTGGTAGAAACAAAATGATATCGGAACAAATACAAACGGTAAAGAAATGAGTCTAATTCATTCTATTAAAATGCTATTAGTAACGCAGAGTAATTACACCGTTTTTGTATATTTACGAACCTTTATCAAACACAGAGTTTATTGCTAAAAAACCATCAAAAATGCGAGATGCTCAATTAAATGATTTTAGTGGTGCTTATGGCATTTAGGAATTTAAATTCAAAGTATGAAAAAAATACAATTAGCCTTGTTGATTTTCTCGAGTCTACTTTTTTTGAATTGCGAAAAAGAGGAGGAGCCAACTCAAATTAATATTACCTATGAATTGTTAGACGATGTTTCTCCAGTGAGAATTAAGTTTTCTGCAACTCAGAATTTGAATTGGTCGGAGTGGCGTGTTAATGATGTTCGGGTGCATGATGACACTAATAATAATAGGGGTTTCGAGCATCAATTTTATGAAGAGGGTATCACAAATGTATCAGTAGATGCTCGGGGATTCAACGGGGAAATATATTTTGGTAATTTAGACATAGAGATCCCGGGAGTTGCCAATAAATTAATGCTATATGGTTATTATTTCAGAAATGCTTTCGCATTTAATATCATAGATGATACGCTAAGCTTTAATTTTGGATACTATGATGGAACTGAATATTCCTTCGACAAAGCATTAGTGTCCAAAACTTCATTTATCAGTAAGGATTCAGTAATTTTCTATACGCCTTTAATATTTAATATCTCAGGTTTTAGTGAAGTAGCACCAGAGAAATTAAACCTTGCTTTTAGTATCGAGGGCGTAAATTCAGGTGATATTTATTTCAAAACTAATACAGGGATCAGAGACTTATATTATTATGACAGGCACTATGCTCCTCATTCTATCTATATGGATAATCTAACAGGTACAAACAACGAGCGAATTTTTATAATCTCAGACTGGACTAAGTGAACTATTGACAAAAATCTTGTTGCTAATTAATGAGAAAAAGACTGCTTTTAACCTGTGCATAGGCAAATAAATCTAAGAAAAAGTTCGTAATATTATTTTCTACGTCATGGATTAGCATGGTAAATTCCTTTATTTGCTGTTATGTAATTGTGATGCCTCCTACTCGGGATCAACCCTATTTTTGCTGCATGAAGAGGATCGATAAGAGTTACAAATCAAAGAATCCAGGTATTGCATCACCTAATTCCGCTATTGAAGATGAGATAAATAATAGTCAAAAAAACAATTTTACAAACATAAATAGGATACCTATAAATTGTGTAAAATTTAGTGAAAATATATTCTAAAGAATAATTTGCCAATATTATCGCTAGCCTAAACGAAAAAAAACTACTGATAATCAATTGATTAGCAGTAGTTTTAGTACCTTGGGCCGGAGTACTAGATAACTTAAACAGATTTGTATAAAGTTAAAAAAGCCTTAATTTGCAATTGAAGTCATCATTTCAATCAATTATAGTGAATTGAAATGACCTGAAACACATAAATTGACACAGTTTTGACACGGTCCTAAAATATGGCACAAATTAACTTTTATATAAGGAAAGACATGAAGAGCAATGCTAACACTTGTGTCGTAAGCTATTCTTTAACTTTAAATAATAAGAGACACAGAAAAACTATGGGTTTTTCTGTAAAAGAAAAATACTGGAGTGAAGTTAAGCAAAGAGTAAAACCTAATATTAAAACAGATAGATACAATTTACACAAGGAGTATAATTCATTTTTGGATAAAAGTGAATCAGCAGCAAAGGAAATTTTTCACAAGTACGCATTAAGCAATAAAAAATTAACCTATGAAATATTTCAAAAAGAATGGAATCTGTCGAATTACAATAATCAGCCAAGCACCAATTTTATTACTGAGTATGATAGATATATAGAAATTTCTAAACCTATTAGAGCAAAACGAACCATAATGGGGCACACAACTACTCTTAATTTCATAAAGGATTTTGAAATCGAAAATAAGTTAGAACTAACTTTAGAGAACTTCGATATCCAAGTTTTTGAATCATTTCGAAATTATTCTTTCACAAAAAAACAAATCACTGATAATTACTTTAATACGATTACAAGCAAAATTAAAGCTTTTATGACCTGGGCTTATGATAGAGAAATTCATCAAAATTTAGCTTATAAAAAATTTAAAGCACCTGAAAGACAAAAAGATATTATATGTTTATACAATGATGAGCTTTTTAAATTATATAATCACCAATTTAAATCTAAAAAGCTTGAAAAGGTAAAAGACGTTTATTGCTTTGGTTGCTTTACTGGTTTAAGATATTCTGACATTATTGATCTAAAAAAAGAACATCTCATAAATGGCGAAATTCAAAAAACAATTATAAAGACTAGAGAATTTAGTAGAATACCATTAAACAGATTTGCACAGGAAATAATTGATAAATACTTAGATTATCCATTTGGTTTGTTACCTACTATAAGCGAACCAAAATTCAATGAATATATAAAAGTAGCTTGCAAAGAAGCTAAAATAGATAGCCCAGTTAATATCACAAGATATTCAGGTGGGAAAGTTCATAATTTCACAAAGCCTAAATATGATCTAATTACATCACATACAGCAAGAAAAACATTTACCACTAACTCATTGATAAGGGGAATGAATGAAACAATAGTAAAAAAAATAACTGGTCACAAAAAAGATGAAAATTTTAGAAGGTATGTTAAGCTTGCTGATGATTTAGTTAAGCAGGCATCAAATGATGCATGGGACAAAGAATAATATTTTTTATGGTTGAAGAGAAAGCGATTAATGAACTTATAAATACAGTGTACTCTGAAAAGATGGAGCTAATTCATACTTATCTTTATGTTTTTTATAAAAAAATAGGGGCAAATATTAATCCAGGCTACCTTAAATGGGATGAACAGATGGCAGAGCTGAAAGACTTAAAAGATGACTTACAAGAAGGAAAAGTTTACAAAGACGAATTAGTTCTGCTTTCTTTTATATATGGTGTCGAAAAAATACTCTCAAGGCACAAAATTGAATACCATCAAGTGGTGATTCAAGAAATAATGCTTGATTTTTATAATTACAAATACTGTCATCCGACTAATTTTTAATATTAAGAATAAACGGCTTTAAAATTAAATTTAAGGTGATTTATTTGATTTCTTAAAAACACCCCCCTCTAGGTTTCCAAACAAAGTCATTTGTACTATTTCATTATCCCGTTCTTC
>JBBSPS010000316.1:0-3678 GCA_038258655.1 Bacteroidia bacterium | reverse complement strand
CACACACGGGCTTGGCCGATTATTGCCCATTACAACAAGAAAACATCATTAACAAGCTATATTTTAAAAATAATTGATAATAAACTTGCATTACAACATAGAAGCAATCTCATTTATGTGCCGGTTTGAGATTGCTTCGGTGAAAAACCTCGCAATGACGTAGTTTTATAGTAATCTCATTTTACGTAAGTAGGTATATTACTAAAATCTTTACCATTTATTTGTAAAACACTACCGCTTAACCTTTCAATACTACCATATAATAAATGAATGAATACTTCGGCAATACTATTGTGTTTAATGGTGTACTATTGTACAAGTATTTATTAAAATGAAATGAAAAAGCTTCTTCTATTAATATTTGTTGTGTTACAGACAAGCATTGTAAATGCGCAATGGCAACAAACGAGTGGGCCTACCGGTGCAACTATCAATTGTATTGCAGCAAGTGGGACTGAAATTTTTGCCGGAACGGAAAATCGTGGTGTATTCAGATCTATTGACAATGGGAATACTTGGACTCCATGTAATAATGGTTTATCAGACACTCGCATATATTCATTGGCAATAAGCGGAACGACCGTTTACGTTGGAAGCATGTTTGGCTTTTTTAAATCATCTAATAATGGAAATACCTGGAATCCCGTAAATTTAGTTGGGAATTTTGATTATGTTTCAACTATTACAATAATAGATACAACTATTTTTGCAGGAACTTCATCTGGGGGAATATTTCGTTCAAATGACAAAGGAATATCATGGTCTGCAATAAACACGGGTTTACCTTTATTCAAATGGGCTTTTAGAATAAATTCAATAGTCGCAAATGATACCAATATTTTTGCCGGAACCACCGAAGGTATTTTTTTATCAACTAACTATGGAAACACTTGGGTTGACGTAAATAATGCCTATGGCCTGTCAATCAATCCTTATATAACTTCAATGGCAATAAGCGGAACTAATATTTTTGCGGGTAATTGGGATGGGATATACTTATCAACGGATAATGGAAGTTCTTGGAATGTTGTAAAGTCAACATATTCTAAGATAACTTCATTAGCAGTGAGTGGGACAACTATTTTTGCCGGTTTTTCCGTTGATGGAGTGTTTTCATCGACTGACAATGGAAATACATGGACTGTGGTGAATAATGGTTTAACATCTACATATATAAATACCTTAGCTGTGAGTGGAACTAACATTTTTGCCGGAACAAAAGATTATAAGAATGGCGGAATGTTTTTATCCAGTGATAACGGAAACAGTTGGACAGCTATAAATAAAGGTTTGATCGCTTCTAATGCAATCGCATTAGCTGTAAGTGGTACAAGTATTTTTGCTGGTTGTAATATTGGAACAGTAGTATCTACTGACAATGGAAATAAGTGGAATTCGCTGTTGCTTGATGGTGCCTATTCATTCGCTGTTAGCGGAACCAACATTTTTGCCGGCGCAGATAACGGAGGTGTAATTTTATCAATTGATAATGGAAATACATGGACTCCTGTAAATAACGGGATGCCTACCCTTTTAGATGGAAGACCGAGCAGTCTAGTATCTTCATTAGCCGCAAACGGAACTACTATTGTTGCAGGAACTTCTGGATTGGGAATATACCGATCCATAGATAATGGAAATAACTGGACTGCTATTAATACAGGTTTACCATTATCAAATTCATTTAATGTATATTCCTTAGCCATAAGCGGTACAAACATTTTTGCAGGGACTCCATACGGAATTTTTCTATCAACTGATAATGGAGATACTTGGAATGCTGCTAATAACGGTTTGCCTGGTCAATTAACAAATTCTAATATTATACAAGCATTAGCAGTTAGTGATACAAATATTTTTGCCGGAACTTTATACGGTGTTTATCTATCAACCAATAACGGAAGCACATGGGATTCAGTAAATACAGGTATTCCAACAAGTTTTGGTCAAGGCACAATTGCTTCATTTGCTATAAGTGGAACTAATATTTTTGCCGGAGCGTATTATGGAGATGTGTTTTTTTCAAACAATAATGGAAGCAGTTGGATTTCAATAAAAACTGGTTTGCCAAATGATCGTTTAGGCCCTTTGGCAATAAGCGCAACAAATATTTTTGTAGGGGTTAGTTATAATGGTGTATGGACCCGCCCATTATCTGAAATAACTGGAGTTGAAGAAATATCAAAACCTATTTCAGTTAGTATTTTCCCTAATCCGGCTACCGATAATTTATTTATACAAACGGGTGAAAAGATAAAAAGTATAAGTTGTTTAAATTATTTGGGTCAATCTGTTGACCTAAAATCAAAAAATAATTCGATCAATATTTCCTATTTTCCAGAAGGAATCTATTTTTTAAATATCACAACTAGTAGCGGAAAAAGCATTACAAAAAAAATTATTAAGAGCGATAATTAAAGAGGTAGTCAACTTTTTCTGGAATTCCCTGTATGGCTTTACTATTATGTAGTTACTTTGCCCGATGGAAAAACATATACGGGGTTTTTGGAGTTGGTGAGATAGACAGCCAATGCCCCTACCCTAAAGGGAGACATAGCGTAAGCGAAACGTAAAAAATAAATTGAACAATAAAAATAAAGTGATGAAAAAATTATTCCTTTTTATTGTAGTATTCGTGACATTATCTTCAAGTGCGCAAACTTCGGTTTATCATCCTTTTCCCGATGGCAATGCTGTTTGGAATATTGGATATAGTTTTTATTGTTGGCTTCCCCCTTATGATATTGGAGGGAAAAGTTATTCAATTACATTTTCAAATGATACAGTAATTGGCAGCCAATCCTATCATAAATTGATTGTACCATTTATGCCGCCGGCAACTTCAACATGCGGGGGTGGCCCAGCCTACGTAAATGTTTACAAAGGTGCGATCCGGCAAGACGTTGCTGTTAGAAAAGTATTTATTGTACCGTCTGCTAGTAATACAGAGCAATTGCTTTATGATTTTAATATGCAGGTGGGTGATACTCTTAAAGGATATTTATCATGTTACTACGCGGTAGTTAAAACCGTAGACACTGTATTAGTAGGAGGTTCGTATAGAAAAAGGTGGTTAATAGGAGGCGGAGGCTATAGCTCAATATACTTAATTGAAGGAATTGGTTTTACATACGGATTGATTGAACGATATCCTTGTGCAACAGATTACCCAGATTATGATATAACCTGTTTCAGGCAAAATGGACAAATTTTATATAATCCTTATCCATACACCACCACAAATTGTGAACTTATTACTTCGACTAATTCGATCCAAAATAAACTATTTCAAATAAGTTTTTATCCGAACCCTGCTAATGATAAACTAAATATAGCGATTCATTTGGAACAGGGGCAAGCAGGATCATTATTAGTATATGATCTTACAGGTAAATTAGTTTTATCACATACCCTTAATGAAAGTAATGATGCAACAGAAATTTCAGCAACTTCATTAAGTCCCGGAATGTATATTTATAAATTGAATGTAAATAATGATAATTTAAAATCGGGTAAACTAATTATCATTCGTTAATAAATATCATTAGCATTGCGTTGATATAATTATTAGTTCTTTGAAAGCATTGTAAATATTGAGTTTAGGCTAATTTAATCATGGAACTGATTTAAATTTTTGAAAACATATTTTCGTATAATTTATTGATAATCAATAGTTAT
>JBBSPS010000315.1:0-3688 GCA_038258655.1 Bacteroidia bacterium | reverse complement strand
CAATGTACGGTACCTTGACAGGAATATGGGAATGGTACTTATTATCTGGGATAAGTTCTTTGGAACCTTTCAGGATGAAGTAAAAGAAGACCCTGTTAAATATGGCCTCACCAAACAATTAGATCATCCTTATCATCTTACTAATATTATTTTTCATGAGTTTAAAAATATTTCTCATGATTTACACAAAAAGATTCCCCTTTCTTTAAAAATAAAATATCTGATCATGCCACCGGGGTGGAGTCACGACGGAAGCACAAAGACTGCGAGGCAATTAAGGCAGGATTTAATACAGTCTGAGAGTTCACAAATAGAAAAAACCGAAAGAAAAATTTGATTTGGTTAGGTAATTTTTATTTTTTATAAATCAATTTAATCCCCTTACCTTGGATTTAAATTATTTTTTCTGTCTTTCAAAAGATCAATTAGAAATTGCATTAACAGTTTGAATGACTTAATCATTTTTCATAACTACTAAAAATAAAGCATATGAGTTTTACTAAAGATTTCAAGGCCTTTGCGACGAAAGGGAATGTGATGGACCTTGCAGTAGCAGTGATTATTGGAGCTGCTTTTGGTGCAATCGTATCTTCCCTTGTAGCGGATATCATAACTCCACTGCTACTTACTCCGGCTCTTAATGCCGCACATCTTAACGATATAAAAGAATTGGCGTGGGGAAACGTAAAATATGGTAATTTCTTAGGGGCAGTAATTAATTTTATCGTCATTGCTTTGGTTATCTTTATGCTTATACGGGCTATCAGCAAATTCCAGAAGAAGGAAGAAACGAAACCTGCAGCTCCATCATCTACTGATCAATTATTAGCAGAAATAAGAGATGAACTCAGAAAAAAATAATTTAATTTAATAAATTTGCAATCCCGGTGATTTTTCATCGGGATCTTTTTTACCTTGATTTTTGAAAAGCACTTTAATTGCCATCCAATGACTTCAGAAATTTATCAAATAAAATTACCTCAGTTTGAAGGCCCCTTCGATTTGTTATTATTTTTTATCGAAAGAGATGAATTGGATATTTACAATATCCCTATTACAAAAATCACTGACGATTTTCTGGCTTTTATTCACACTAGTGAATCGTTGAACATAGAATTGAGCAGCGAATTCATCTTATTCATCAGTACACTGATGCGCATCAAGGCAAAAATGCTATTGCCCCGAAAAGAAATTGATCAACATGGCAATGAGATAGATCCTCGCCAGGAATTAATTGACAAAATTATTGAGTATAAAAGGTTTAAAGAAGCTTCTCAAAAGATGAGCGAAATGGAAGCTCTGAGGATGTTAATGATTAAGCGTGGAAATATACAGCATGAGCTTTCAATGGTAGGTGAGGAAGCAAGCGAAGGCACCGAAATTCAAGCGGTGACATTATTCAAATTGATGAAGGCTTTTGAAAAAGTGGCTCAACGGCTACAGGATAAAAAAAATAAACCGGTTCACACTGTTATCAGCTATAACTACACAATGGAAGGATCCCGAAAATACATGCTTGACATTATAAAATCCCAACATTCCATTTCGTTTGAAAGAATATTTAATGTATGTGAAGACCGTATTCACGCCATATTCCTTTTCCTGAATATCCTGGAATTAATTCAACTAAAATATATGACTATCATTACCGGAAGCGGAACAAACAATTTTATTATTGAATACAATGAAGACAGGATAGAAGAAGAAATTTCTTCAGAAGAAAATTTGGTATTTCCAATACAGGAGACCATTGTTTTCCCCAATCAAAATTAATTGATAGAAAACAAGTCTTTAAATATTTTTCTGCCATCAATATTACCAAGCATAGTGCTGCAGGCTCTTTCAGGATGGGGCATCATACCAAAAACATTTCTTTCTTTATTGGTTATTCCTGCAATGCTATTTATGGAACCATTAGGCGAATGATCTATATGGACCCTTCCGTTTTCATCACAATAACGATAAAGAACCTGGTTATTCTTTTCAATTTGTTCAAGTTCATTTTCTTTTGCAAAGTATCTTCCTTCACCATGAGCTACAGGTATTTTGTAAATATCATCCGGCTGATTTTCTGTATTGGTCAAAAAAATATTTTTACATGTAAATTGTCTATGAGAATTTTGTAATAAAACACCAGGCAGCAGGCCGCTTTCACAAAGAATTTGAAAACCGTTGCAAACGCCAAAGACTTTGCCGCCTTTGTTGGCAAAGCTAATTACGCTTTGCATCATTGGGCTGAACCTGGCGATAGCGCCGCATCTTAGATAATCACCAAAACTAAATCCACCCGGTAGTACAATACAATCGCGATAACTGAACTTTGAAAGGTCTTTATCTTTATGCCATAATGTAATCACTTCCTGCCCTAAATCATCCTGAAGCGCATGGATCATATCTCTGTCACAATTAGAACCGGGAAAAACAACTACCCCAAATTTCATTTTATCCTTTTTAATTGTTGGCAAAGATAAACATACACAAATTTATTTTTGAAAATACTCTATATATAATACAAATCCTACCATGATCCAATGCAATATTCGTGGAATCCATTTTATACGGGGATAATAAAAAGCACAGGCAATAAATGCGGATACAGGTACTAAAGCCAACAACCAATTTTGAACTTCATTGATACCGTTAATAAACGTTATTGCCAAAGCAATTACTAAATATAAAAGTAAAAGTTGCCAGTTTTTCCTTACTTGTAATACCTGCTTTGAGGAAACAGATTGGACAAAAAATCCTCCTATAATAGCTAATAAGATAATTAGAAAAATACCTGTAAGTTCTGGTTTTATTGGATGATACACAGGATATGAAAATCCTAAAGCGGTTAGGTGAAATGAATATAAGTTATTATTTAAAAAAAGCCATGCTGTCAAAAAATACCATGGAGTAAACACTCCTGCAATATTAATAAACCACTCTGCAGCTCTGGGTGGGCGCGTGATTATTAATGAAAGAATGATTAGCAGGGTGAAAACAAGCGAAGGCAGATATAAAAATGAACAAATTCCAATAGCAATACCTAAATTGTATAAGGCTGATTTTGGATGTTGATTGTTATTCAGATTACTCATTTTTGACCATATCCAGATTAAAATAGAACTAACTATTAAAGGAGCGCTTAATTGATTCCATTCGCTGAAAAAAGAGGTTATCAACAAGTAACTCATTGCAGGTAAATAATTAGGTTTTTGCATAAGCCTTCTGGCTGCGATCAATTGATTGAAACTGACAGCCTGAGTAAAAAGTAAAGAATAAGATATTATGAAATAACCTGAAGGATAGGAATCTAAAAAAGGTTTAATAACTTTTAAGATATCATTAAAAAGAAAACCATTGAATTTGCGGATTTCGGGAATTTGTGGATGAAGGAGCCAAACAAACTTTAGTAGTATGCCATACACAAAAAGCAGGAAAGTATTGAGGGGATTATTGATCCGAAATATTCCTGTCACAATCGAATATTAGTTGAACAACAAAAATAAAAAATAAAAAGGATAAATAATTCAACCTTCAATTCTCACTTTAAATGAGTTCAAAACTCGATTTTCGCAAAACAGATATAATTTCGATAAGTACACGGAATAATAATCTCTCCGGCGCTTACTTGTTTACCATATCTCGGCATAAACTGGTAACCTCTGTCAAGACCTTTAAAAGGTGGGTTTCGGGTTATTTG
>JBBSPS010000314.1:0-3693 GCA_038258655.1 Bacteroidia bacterium | reverse complement strand
TGTTGTGATTGAAAAGATTATCAGCAATAAATAAGAGGTATCCATATATTGAGTTATAAGTTAAGAGTTATAGGTTATCCGTACCCATTAAGTCATTCATTCCAAAAATTCCTTTTTTGCCTTTTATCCATTCTGCCGCAACAACAGCACCCAATGCAAATCCTTTACGGCTATGCGCGATGTGTGAAATACTTATTTCGTCAACAGTAGAGCTATATGTAACAGTATGTGTACCGGGAACTTCATCAATGCGTTTTGATATGATGCCTAACTCATTTTTATTTTCGGTTGTTTGATTCACCCATTTTTGTTTTAAATCCATTCGCTCAAGTACTTGATTAGCCAGCGAAATAGCCGTTCCGCTTGGCGAATCTAATTTATGTACATGATGAATTTCTTCCATCGCAACATTGTAATCAGGATATGCGTTCATTAATTTCGCTAAGTGTTCATTCAATTTAAAGAATAAGTTTACTCCAATACTATAATTGGAGGCGTAAAATAATGTCTGTTTTTTTTCAGTGCATCGTTGTTTCACTTCATCCAGCTTTTTTAACCAGCCTGTGGTCCCCACAACAACAGGTACGCCTGCTTCAAAACATTTATAAATATTATTGATCGCTGTTTCAGGAGTACTGAACTCTATTGCGGCATCGGCTTTTTTTAATTCATCAATAGTATATGTTGTAGCATTATCCACATCTACTTTCAATACAATTGCATGCCCACGTGATAAAGCGATCTGCTCTATCTCTTTCCCCATTTTTCCGTATCCGATAAGTGCTATCTTCATTTTTTAATTTTTATCGCTTTACACAAAAGTGCAAAACGAAATTATTATTTCAGCAAAGTTAGAATTTAATACTCAATGAAAGTCCGGTTGTATAATGATTTATATCAGCGGTAGTTATCCATGTTGGATGGATATTGAATGACAGGTTATTGTCCACATCAAATGAAAATAAATGCGCGTCAACACTGGCATCCGCTATGTTTAATACGTACAATAGACATACGCCAATTACTGAAAGGTCACGGTAACGGTGATAATATTTGTACAAAATTGCTAATTGATCTTGGCTATAAGGGCCTGTATAGGTATTATCTAAACTGGTGATATACGCATTACGATACTTTATATATTTCGTTTGATTAAAATTAATTGAATATGCCAATCCTGCGAAAGCAGCATAAATGACAGGCACTTTCCAATATTTTTGATTATATATCTGTCCTAAACCCGGCAAGGCGGTTGAAAGTAAAGCAGCTTTCCTGGGAGAATGGTATTTAGCCTGGACTTTAGGGCTTACAGTTTGAAGTTGTATTCCATTTGATTTTGCCGTATCCGTAGCTTGTGCAACGCACAAATTCGCAGATAAAAGCAAAAAGGTTATTCCAATTATGAGTTGAAACAACCTGTGAGAACAAATAAAATGATTTAGTTTATGGAACATGTTTAGTTTATTTCAAAAACCAACGTTTGCAAACGCAAGGTCTTCGACTCCGCTCAGACTGACTATGCGCACGGTCACACTGAGCGAAGTCGAAGTGTGTGCGGATGGATAATTAAGCGTCAAGCAAATCTAATATACGTTTTAGATCAGTATCTGATTTAAACGGAATAACAATTTTTCCTTTGCCAGTATTTTCGCGGTTCATGAGCACTTTAGTATTGAACAATGCCCGCAGGTCATTCACTATATTTTGTTGGTTTACAGTTAAAGCAGCTTTCGCAGATTGTTTGGTTGAAGTATTTTTATTTACGAATGCAACTTCTGTTTTTACTCCACGTGCTAGATCCTCTACATCACGAACAGAAAGATTATTCAATACAATCTGGTTATAAATATCCAGTTGTTTATCTTCATTATCAATGTTTATTAAAGCACGTGCATGTCCCATGGAAACATCGCCATTGCGTATAGCTAATTGTATTTCAACTGGCAATTTCAATAAACGTAAATAGTTAGTGATGGTAGAACGTTGTTTGCTTACTTTTTGCGAAAGTTGTTCCTGTGTTAATGAACACTCATCGATCAAGCGTTTATAGCTGATTGCTACTTCAATGGCATCAAGATTTTCACGTTGGATGTTCTCCACCAATGCCATTTCAAGCATGGCCTGGTCGTTAGCGATACGAATATAAACAGGAATACTGGTTAACCCAGCCAATTGTGAAGCACGAAACCGTCTTTCACCAGAGATCAATTGGTATTTATCATACCCTAATTTCCGAACAGTTATGGGCTGAATAATTCCATGTTCTTTTATAGAAGCGGCCAATTCATTTAAAGCTTCTTCTTCAAAATTTGTCCTTGGTTGAAATGGATTTGTTTCAATTTTTGAAATTAAAATATTTGCGACAGCGCCTACTACTTTGCCTTCACCTTCCCATTTTGTATTGGTGATATCGGTATTCGCATTTTCCAGCAATGCGCTTAACCCTTTTCCTAATGCGTTTCTTTTTACTGACATGTTTTAAAATTTTTAAAAGTTCAATTTCGAAAGTTCAATTTCGAAAGTTTTTTACTTCCGACTTTGAATTTCCGCATTCCGATTTTCTTTAGTTTTCTTCTCCTACATTAATAATTTTCTCAGCGTCGTTAAGGCGGGTTAATCCATTTTTTTGCAAAATCTCACGTGCTAAGTTCAAATAATTAACAGATGCTTTTCCACTTGCATCATGCATAATGATACTTTGTCCAAAACTTGGGGCTTCACCTAATTTAGTGTTACGCTGAATAATAGTGTCGAATACCATTTGTTGAAAATGCGTTTTTACTTCATCTACAACCTGGTTGCTCAAACGCAAACGCATATCATACATTGTTAAAAGGATTCCTTCTATTGCTAATTCAGTATTTAAACGCGACTGAACAATTTTTATAGTGTTCAGTAATTTCCCTAATCCTTCCAATGCAAAATATTCGCATTGAACAGGAACAAGCACAGAATCCGCTGCTGATAAAGCATTTACAGTTATTAAACCTAAGGATGGGGAACAATCAATAATAATAAAATCAAAATCAGCCTTTACCTTATCTATTGCCTGTTTCATCATTTTTTCTCGATTAGGCAAATTGATCATTTCAATTTCAGCTCCTACAAGATCGATGTGAGCAGGTAAAAGAAATAAATTAGGAGTTTCCGTTTGAAGAATGATATCTTTAGGTTCAACACCATCGATGATACATTCGTAAATACCTGTTTTTATATTGCGTGGGTCAAAACCCACACCAGATGTAGCATTTGCCTGCGGATCGGCATCGATCAACAATGTTTTAAATTCTAATACCGCTAAACTTGCTGCCAGGTTAATAGCTGTTGTGGTTTTTCCAACTCCGCCTTTTTGATTCGCTATTGCTATTATTTTCCCCATCTTTTAATTATTTAATTGCCTGTGGTTTAATTGTTTTTTTTATTGCCGATTACTTATTAATCAATTGCCTATCGCCTTCGTTTCTCCTATATTAAATAAAATCAAGTCGTTGCCTGCATTCGCAAATTTTCTTACAGCCTGTTGTTTATCAATTTTAATAGAAGGGAATGTATCATAATGCATACCTATTATCTGCTGACAATTTATAAATTCAGCAGCGATAATAGCATTATCAACACCCATTGTAAAATTATCGCCAATGGGTAAAAACGCGAAATTGACCGTTCGGTAATTACCAATTAACTTCATGTCGT
>JBBSPS010000313.1:0-3815 GCA_038258655.1 Bacteroidia bacterium | reverse complement strand
CAACGTTCAAAAAAAAATATGATCCAATCTACCAACAAAATTTTAGTACCTCTCGATTTTTCTGAACAATCTATTATTGCTTTGGAACAGTCCTATAATATAGCAAGAGAGTATCATGCCGAAATTACGTTGCTTCACGTGATTGAAGATGGTGGTATGCTATCCAAGTTGTTTTCGAAGGAACAACATGAGGATCACAAAAAGAGTATTCAGAAACAATTGGATAAACTGGCTGCTGATGTTGAACAGAAAAGTAAAGTAAAAGTAAATACCCTTGTGGCGAAAGGATCAGTGTACGAAAAAATCAATGAAGTGGCGGAATTGATCAATGCCACTTTAATAATAATGGGAACCAACGGCGACGAAGGTTTTAAAAAGCGCTTTATCGGCTCAAATGCATTGCGAGTAGCGCGTGAATCAACAATTCCTGTTATTACCATTAAAGGAAAACATCATCGAAATGGTTGTAAAAACATTGTACTACCACTTGATCTTTCCAAAGAAACACGCGAAAAAGTTAGTAAAGCGATAGAATTTTCCAAAATTTTTCATGGCGCCACTATCAGAGTAGTTTCGATATTGCAAACTACAGACGAATTTATTGTTAATCGCCTTACGCGCCAGTTAGGACAAGTAAAATTATTTTTAGAAAAGCATGGTGTCGATTGTACAGCCGAAATAATAAAAGGTATAAAAGGTGAAGAATCATTAGCGGAAAATATTTTGGAGTACGCCATAAAAGTAGAAGGCGACCTAGTAATGATCATGACCCAGCAAGAGGTTGATTTTACAAAACATTTTATCGGTTCATCCGCACAAGAAATCATCAATCATTCTAAAATCCCTGTATTGAGTATCCGGCCATTACTAAAAAAAGATACGACGCTTTTTCCAAACCCTTATTAAAAAATTTACGTTGAATTTTAAAACACAAAAACTATGAAATCATTTAAAATTGAAAAAATCCTTATTCCGATAGACTTTTCGGAAACTTCCCTGCTTGCTATTGAGCATGCCGCATTTATTGCGCAATTATACAAAGCGGAGTTAGTACTATTACATGTAGTGGAAAAATATTGGGAACAATTCAGCGTTATTCAGCCCGAATTGATGATTCCTGTACCGAATGATTTTGAAAATGCTATTGCAAATAAATTGGAAGAAATAGCTGCTAACATTCTTACAAAATATGGTGTTAAGTCTGCTTGCATAACTTCTGAAGGAAATGTTTTTTCCGAAATACTTTCCGTATCAAAAGAGCGCCATATTGATATGATAGTGATGGGAACACATGGCACATCAGGACTTGCAGAGTTTTTTATTGGAAGCAATACTTTTAAAGTTGTTACACAATCCCAATGCCCTGTATTATCAGTACAAGGGCACGCGAAAAAATTAGGGTTTAAAGACATTCTTTTACCTATTGATGATTCCGTTCATTCTCGTCAAAAAGTAAATCATGCGATTGTTTTGGCACAGCATTTTGCGTCAAAAATTCATATCGCAGGTTTACCGAATTCAACAGATCCTTCCGATCTTAAAAAATTTGAACTGAAATTGGACCAGATCGAAGAACTTATAAAAAAATCAGATTTGAGCTATTCACGTAAAACAATACAAGGTAATAATCAGGCGCGCTTGACCGAGGAATATTCGAAAACAATAAATGCAGATATTATCGTAATAATGACCGATCAGGATGAAGATATTACAGGACGTTTAATGGGAACATTTGCACAACAGATAATTAATCATTCAAAAACCCCTGTACTTAGCATTCAACCTGTTATTGGTTATGTTGAGTTTCCAAGCCTTAGCGGAGGTTATCACGCCGGTTAAAAATTTTAGAATTTAAAAACAAAAAGCCCTTCCGGTAATCTGGAACGGCTTTTTGTTTATGAAATATAAATAATTGCAATTTTTTATTTACCTACGCTCCCAAACACCTTTTTCAAAATATCAGTAACACGTGCGGCAGGATCTTTACGTATCTTCAGTTCCTCATCAGCGATCAACTTAAATAAACCTTCTAATGCTTTTTGGGTAACGTAGGAAGTAAGATCGGGATTTTGTTTTTCTACCAAAGGGATTTTATTGTATTTGCTAACAAGCGGGTTCCAATATTTGGTAAGCTCCACTTTATCAATTGCAGCTTGAACTAAGGGAGTAAATTTTTGTACCAGTTCAGTAGTGGTCTTATCTTTTAAATAATGAGTCGCGGCTGTGTCAGTGCCTTTTAAAATCGCAAAACCATCATCAATGCCCATTCCTTTAATCGCGTTCACAAAAACCGGTGATGCACCTTTTGCAGCTTCTTCTGCAGCTCTATTCAGTGTTTCTTCAAATTTATCTACCTGGCCCCCCATGCCCACTTTTGTAGCATAATCTTTTACTTTTTTAGCTTCTGGAGGAAAAGGAATAAATAATGCAGGATTTTTATAGTACCCATCTAGTTTTGAAGCGAATGCAGTGGAATTATTCGTTCCAACTGTTAATGCTTCCTTCAATCCATTTATAACTTCCTCATTACTTAATGGCTTACCACCTGTGCTTTTGGCCTTAATTGCATCATTAGCTGTTTTGGTGGTTGATTTGATTGCTTTTTTTAATACCTGACTATTACATACATTAGTCGTAAAAGCAATCAATGCGATAATTGGAAAAATATTTTTTTTCATGGTTGTTATTTATTTATGACTGCATGCAAACAGATTGTAAATCTGTTCTGTTTATTTTATTTCGAAGTTTAATAATTTCTGGTTTTCAATATATCCTTCCAACCGGTCGCCTATTTTAACATCACCAACTCCTTCAGGTGTACCGGTATATAACAGATCACCTGTTTTAAGCGTAATAAATTTTGATACATAAGCTAAAACCGTATCAAATGAAAACAACAGATCTTTTGTATTTCCTTTTTGTACGGTATTCCCGTTTATCGTTAAATGAAAATTAATATCATTCATCCGGGCAAATTGTTTCTTATCAATAAACCCACCAAGCGCGGCGGAGCCATCAAATGATTTGGCTTTTTCCCATGGCCAGCCTTTTTCTTTGCATTGGTGTTGCAAATCGCGGGCAGTAAAATCAATGCCTATACCTATTTCATCATAGTAGTTATGGGCAAATTCTGGCGCAATATTTTTTCCGGGTTTATTTATTTTTAAGATCAATTCTACTTCATGGTGTATTTCTTTAGAAAAATCAGGATAATAAAATGGTTGTCCATCTTTGATAATGGCAGTATCCGGTTTCATAAAAAACAGAGGCTCCGATGGTATCGCTGATTGCATTTCTTTAACATGTTCAGCATAATTTTTGCCGATGCAAATTATTTTCATGTTTATTTTTTATTGTGAATTATTAAATGTAAGCTAATCAGCGATTAAATGCCATCCTCAATTTAATATCTGTCAAAACCTTTTTGGTATGCAAAGGGAAATCCCCCTTCTGCATCCAGGCATAATAAGATGGTTCATCACGTAGCACTTGCTCTACGGGCTTCCCCGCATGTTTTCCAAAATTAAATACTTCAATTCCATCTTCATTAAAAACAATACGGCCTGCCAGATCAACATTTTTATTCATCTTTGTAAAATCATGTAGCGCTTTAATGTCATTTATTACTGGTATTGATCTATTTCCTTTTCTATCTTCAAATTCAACACCGTTATAACGTTCGAGTTGCGCTAAAAACACTTCATAAGTAGCTTCGATGTCAGCTTGAGCGCTGTGTGCGTTTTCAATTGATTTTCCACAATAAAATTTGTAAGCGGCTTTAAGTGTACGTTGTTCCATTTGATGACAAATATTTT